>JAWBON010000048.1:0-8948 GCA_038826135.1 Candidatus Odinarchaeota archaeon
ATGAACTAGGAACGGGGAGTGGTCTATGCCAGGCCCGTGTTCATATACGGCGAAGTCTGCTCCAAACTTAAGCCCTGGTCTTACCACGTATCCTCTTCTCCTGAGGTCTAAGTAAACTACGAGTTTATCTGTAAAATTATCATATAATGTAGAGGCTATATGTTTAAAATCCTCTAAACTTATAGGCGAATTATTCTCGCCGAATAAATCTATCTTCTTTTCCTGAAGTAGATATGCTGTTTCAAGCACGGATAGTTCAAGCGGGCGGTCGAACTCCGGTACCTTAGGTTTCCTTATACCCACCGGTTTTCCGAAGAAACCATTTTTATAAAGATAGGAACCCGCCTTAGGATCCCATATTATTACTCTATTGGTGAGGAGTTGAGCTTTTATTGGTAATTCTACTTTATCCTCTTCCATATTGTTCCCTGATTTTCATTGTCTAATAGACATAGTTAGTATTCTAACCATGTCAGCTGAGGATTTAATTTGATCCGAGGTTTCCTCAAGCTGCTCTATAATATTTGAAATCTTATACATCTTCTTATAATCATTTATCACTTCTAATATATCCTTCATTAAAGCCCTGTGAATAGTATCTGTCTGCTCTTCAGTTTCATCCACCTGTTTCGATAATTGAGCTGCTTTGTCAATATTTTGTTCGAGCGCTATTATGCACTCTCTTAATTTATCCATCGTCTCAACAACAGTTTCCATCATCTTCTTAAAGTCGCGCATAATGCTGGCTGGTAAATCCATGTTACCCGCGATGCTTATCTTATAGGCTACAGCTTCAACATTGTCAGCGATCATATCGGTCTCTATCACAAGCCGCATAAGATCTTCTCTACATATCAATGTGGTAGCGTTAGATAATTCGTCTAGAAGGCTCCATTTTATAGTGTTCGCCTCTTTCTCAAACTTTGAGATTTTACTGTGGTGTTCGCGAACTTGGTTTACATCGCCAACTATCCAGTCATCTAATAGAAGGCTCAGCTCTTTAATAGCTGACGAGATAACTCGCGCGTGATCCTGGGATATATAGAGCGCTTTTCGCTCGACACTTCTAGCTGTTTCATTATTATTAATCATCGCCATGTTCTTGGTCCCCAATTATATTTCTATTGTTGTGTAATAAGCGAATATTTATAAACTATTCGAGTGACTGTTTTACCCTCTTGAAAAACTTTACTGTTTCAAAGACAAAGCTTCTCACAACAAAGTTAAATTAAAACTTAAATATTTTTATATATTTCTATAGAATAAAAAGTTGAATTATATGTGGTTTCTACTAATATTAGCGTTAGTTCAAGGGTTAATAGAGTGGTTACCTATCTCATCTCAGGGCCAGTTAATTTTATTACTACAAGCTGCTGGGGGATTAGACGCCTCTACCCTGCTTTCCATATCCATATGGCTGCATCTAGGCACATTAATAGCTGTTCTAGTATACTATCGCAGGGACTATATTAGTATTCTAAAACCATCCGGGAACGATGATAAGTTAACGAGAATGTTTATGGTAACCGCTACAGTGGCTACCGGAGTTGTGGCGGTTCCTATCTATCTCTTTTTAAAAAACTCCTTCCCGTTTATTGTAGGGGATTTTTTAACATTGATCACGGGTATTCTTCTAATATTAACCGGTGTTATTATTCACTTAACTAAGCGTAAAATAGGTGTGAAAGAGATAGGCTCGCTATCAATAGTAGACGCGCTTATAGTCGGTCTTGTGCAAGGTTTTGCAATACTGCCGGGTATAAGCAGATCCGGTGTAACGATCGCCGCGCTTCTATGGTTAGGGTATAAGAATCAGAACGCTTTGAAACTTAGTTTTTTAATAAGTGCTCCTGCTGTGATAGGCGCCGTATCAATTGACGCTGTAAGCTACCCCGCCGTCATCGCAGATATACCTGTATATATTTTAATATTAGCGTTGATTATAACCGCTATTATAGGTTTTTTAACAATTAAATACTTCACAAAACTCTCGCAGAAAATCAACTTCTCCTATTTTTGTATATTTCTAGGCCTTATAATAACTCTAATACTAGGTCCTTTAATACTGTTAGGCGACTCTCTTAGCCTTATATCCTCTATCAGCGATGGGTTTATCTGGATTTACAATGCCTTGAGAGATATTGTTTTAATTATAGGACCAGCTGGTCTATTTCTAGTAATGATTGTTCAAGCTGTTTTAGCCCCAATACCATCAGAGGGTATATTAATCTTAGCAGGTGGCGCTTTCACAATTTCATACGGTTTCCCCACTGGTATATTAATCGCTGTGTTATCAAGCGGCTTCGGTGGAATTTCAGGGGCTATTTTAAGTTACTTCATATCTAAAGTCGGTGGCAGACCTATAGTTAAAAAACTTTTAAGCGAAAAAACCCTCGCATCCGCTGATAACTGGTTTAAAAAATACGGAGGATGGGCTGTACTCGTAGGGCGGCTTATCCCGTTTATACCATTCGACGCCATATCTTATGGGGCTGGTCTGACAAAAATGAAAACATCATCGTTTATACTAGCCACTGTAATAGGGATCTTCCCACGATCTTTCCTGTACACTTATATCGGATATCTTATTGAGAATTCACTGTCAACAGGAAACCTTGAACCTTTCTATATAATTATTATGAGCGTTATAGCTTTAGCAATCCTGCTAGTTTTTCTCTATAAGCACTACTTTATTGATAAACGAAGCAGGTCTAATATAGACGCTTCAGTTAACATTTTTTAGGAGGTAGACCCGACCTGCTTGCCTCACATGCGAAAGGCTCTAAATTATACCAGCTAACCTCGTACCGGCTCGGGAAAGAGTTTGATCTAATGAAAAAAGCGTGCGGCGTCTCTCTGTCTTTACTTGCAGACAGGCACTCTAAGCAAACTCTCTTTAACTCCTCCCTATCAGTTGAATTTGAGATTAACTGTTCAAAAGAGTATGTTTTATCATACCATTCAAAAACTAATTTATCCCCTCTCTCAGTTACACTCCGTATAAGATTCCAAGGCCAAAAAGTACTCATCTGATGTAGAATACTTGGATTATCTTCACTGAAAAACTGGGCGATACCTTCTTTGAATATGTGAATTTTAGGAGGAGCGCTCTCCTCTTTTCTAGGAATATACCGCTCATACTTGTCACGGACCGGTCGCATAAAACTACTACCCTTAATCCAGTCAAGTAAGTTAACCTGATATTCATAGATTTTCTCGCACACGTTCATAATATATTTAACAGCTGCTAAATTACCGTAGTGCGTTACTCCACTTAACTGCGGCCTACCAGTCTTCTTAAATAGAATTTCCCCAACTTTTTTAACATCATCTAAAGGTATGAAAACATCAATAGCATACCACTCTGTTTCATCCGTTGTAAATCCGAATAAGAATACTTCCCCTAGATTATAAGCCCCCCTTTCACCTATATTTAAAGGATATGATGATCTATCTGTTTTAACGCTGACAGGTAAAACTTCATAAGCTTTAATTTTATCATAGCAAATTAGAAGCTTATGGTAAACCGTTTCTCTAAACCGCTTCTTCTCAGGTATGCTCACTTCAGCTATATTACTTCCTAATAATATTTTTCTAGGAGGCTTGAAAAACATCTCACGACAGTTATATAATATTTCACCAGGCTCCGTCTCCTCCTCTGAATCGAAAATGGAGAACACTTCCTCAAGCTCGTTATCTTCAAAAATCTTTTCCCCTTCATCTTCACCCATTCAACAGCACCCGCTCAAAATAGTTAGTGATCGTTAATTTAAGGTTAAGTATAAGTTTAGATATATATTCTTATGGTGAGCGTTAAAAATGATAGAGTTTTCTGAAAAAAACTTTGTTCAAGAGATTCTTAAGGCTTTTCACAAATTTTTAAGAGAGTATTTTAAAGGCGTGAATATAATCTTTAAGATTAGTAAGCTTCCGCTTAAAACCTACATGTTAACCTTTGATAATGTAAGAATAGATATAAAAATGAAAAGAGTGAAGGCTGCTGAAGACAGCTTATACTGGATTACGCTGAGCGCTCCTAAACACTATCAGATAAATATAAACGATTCTGTATTTGAACCCGATAAATTTTCTGAAATAGTTAGAATAGGCTATGAGAACGGGCTTAGAACAGGTAACCTGTTAAAAATAATAAAATACTTCGCGGAAACATGTGTTTTAACGATTATAATGAGGTTGATGTCAAATTACGGACTAGCTGAAGAAAACTATAACGTTAAAATCTCGAAATTAATATATCGATTAGAAGACTCGCCTTTTATGAGAGACAGGATTAAGAGACTGGTTGATTTTTTAAAAACCATAGGCCACCCCTCATTCAAAGATTTAACTGATATAGAGAGCGTTAGGTTAGGTCTCATTCAAGGGCTGACATTGAAAAACTTTAATGTTGAAGTTATAGGAGATATTGACAGTTTAAAAAGGATACTTAAACAATGGTTTGGTATTCTACAGGAGAGTGAGACAGCTGAGCTAAGTGAACAATCATACTATATGATCTATGATTTTAGAAGCCTAATATTAGAGAATGAACTTATAAAAGCTGTAAGCAGAGTTGTTGGTAGAATAACACCGGAAACAGAAATTAAGAGGATCCTTCTTCAACCATCACTTATAGGACTCTATAAAATGTTTCTTAAAAAAGACCCGCCTCTTAAAAACTCATATACTAAGATATCAACCCAGTTAAACGAGTTTCAACTTAAAAAACTGTTAAAAGAACTCAGATATATGAAAATCCAGGAGAGAAAATATAACAGGTTAATAATGATAAAAGATTTAACCGCCGGTTTAACGGATGATGAGGAAATAAACCATTATATTAACCAGCTTCACAACTTTAATAGATTAAAATACGATGAAATAGTGAATAAGACAGTAGAGTACGCTTTAACAAAGAATATTATTCGTAATATAATTCTTTAAACATTAACTGTTTAAAAAGCTTAAACGTAATAGTTAAAATATATCAAAAATCCTTATTAAACAGTGGATTAAATACGGTTTATGACCGCTCAATACCCGGTAGGTTGTGAATCAGATGAGTGAAGACAGTGATATAAGATTTAATATGAATGCTAAGATAATCTTTAATAAAGAATTAACCGGCGCAAGGGAACTTATCAACAAACTCATAGATGAAGCTAATAAAACCGTTCTTTTAAAAGGATTACCGCGTGATAAGTTTGAAGAAGGAGCTAAAATCTTAGACTGGTCTGTAAAAGGAGACACTCTCAGTCTGAGAATCGTCTCTGGCAGGTATCTGAGAGCTCACAGCGCATTGCTTAGAATATACAAGACGGTGGCTAAAGAGCTGGGGAGTCGGCTTAAAATCGGCGCTAGAAGTATAATAGTTGACGAGTACACGGCAACCATGAATATAGACTCTAGTTTAGAGTTTACAATACCTAAAATCCCGACCGTTGAGACTATAGAACGTGAAAATAACACTCTTAAAATATATTTCTCAAACCTTGACGAAGCCGCCCTTAGAGGCTCTGAAATAGACCGAGCGGTTAAACTTATTCAATCACTAAGCTTACCATCTTTAACTGAACGCGTTACTAAAATAACCCCGGGAACAATAATAAGAAAATCTAAACCACGTGAGCACAGATTTAACGAGGATCCTACGATTAAAGCGCTTGAATTAGGATGGTTGGAGGAGTTTCCCGGTAAAGGGCAGTTCTTCTACACACCACCTATTACAAAATTATATGAGGCTATTAAAAACGTATTCGTAAAAGAGGTGGGTGAGAAACTAGGCTTCCAAGAATGCTTATTCCCTAAACTAATACCGTTAGAAGTAATGGATAAAATGAGATATCTGGAAGGCATATGTGAAGGTATGTTCTACTGTTCAGCGCCTGAGCGGGACCCCGCTTTCTTCGATGATTTTAAAGCTGAACTATATGTGACGAGGAGAATACCTTATAAAAAGCTGAGGGACGCTCTTAAAGACCCTTACTACGCCTTATCCGCAGCTCAATGCGAACCATTCTACAACTATTTGGGGAGCAAAACTTTGAAGATTAAAAGCTTACCTATAAAATACATGGATCACTCAGGTTACACTTTCCGTTACGAGGCTGGTGGAGCGAGAGGACTTGAACGAGCATTCGAATTTCAAAGACTTGAATTAGTATGGGCTGCGCTCCCGGAGGAGACGGAGAAAATCAGAGACGCCACCTTGCTTGAAACAGAACGCGTAGCTGATGATATTTTAGAGTTAGAATGGTGGACCGAGGTTGGTGACGACCCGTTCTATCTAGTAGGCCGCTTCTCAGAGGAGCAGGAGGTAAATCTACCTGACGTGCCTAAATACGAGCTTAGAGCAGCTTTACCGTACAAGGGAATGTTTGATAAAAAGAATAGCATCGCAACGTCATCATTCAACGTGCACGGTCAACACTATGTTAAGAATTTTTCAACAAAAACAGATAAAGGCGTGGATGTGTGGACAGGCTGCACTGGTATAGGATTAACTAGATGGCTTGTAGCATTCCTAGCCCAACACGGTTTTAACAGAGATGAATGGCCTAAAAAAATAATTGAATTAACCGAACCTTTCCCTCAGGTACCTGATATAAAAGCTTAAAAAATAGAGTTATATAATCTTCCTATTCTTAAAACATATCGATGTGCATTCAATTATGGAAAAAGAATGGTACTCTATGAAAGAGGAGGAGCTCTATAAGGAGCTTAAAACCTCTCCCACCGGTCTTTCAAAAGAAGAGGCTAAAAAGAGATTATTAGAATACGGAACCAACGAGTTACAGAGACTGAAGCGTAAATCTAAAATAAAATTGTTTATAGAGCAATTCAAAAACGTTCTGATAATAATTCTGCTTGTAGCAGCGTTAATATCAGTAATACTTGGAGAAATACTAGACGCGGCTGTTATAGGAGTAATCGTGGTTTTAAACGCGGTAATCGGGTTTATTCAAGAATATAAAGCGGAGAAAGCTATAGAAGCATTAAAAGAGATGGCTGCTCCTCAAACAATAGTTATAAGAGACGGTAAAGAGACCCCGATACCAGCTAAAGAGCTTGTTCCCGGGGATATAATACTTATAGATACAGGCGACCGGCTTCCAGCCGACGTCAGACTTATAGAAGCCTCAGGTTTGAAAATTGATGAGTCGAGTTTAACAGGCGAGTCAACACCGGTTAAGAAGAATATCGAGCCGATTAAAAACGGTTTAGTTACATTAGCTGAGAGAGCTAATATGGGTTTCAGCGGAACCGTGGTAACATCCGGCTATGGTAAAGGGATTGTAACAGCTACAGGTATGAGTACCGAAATAGGTCAGATAGCGACCATGATACAGGAAGAAGAGGATAAGGAAACTCCTCTACAGAGAAAATTAGACACGCTGGGTAAAAAAATAGGTCAAATAGTAATTGTTTTATGTGTGATAGTTTTCATAGCTGGCTTTCTGAGAGGTATACCTTTCATCGAGATTTTTCTAGCATCCGTGGGTTTAGCTGTAGCGGCTATACCTGAAGGCTTACCTGCGATAGTTACAATGGGCTTAGCACTCGGTATCCAGAGGATGGCTAAAAGAAACGCTATAATAAGGAAGCTACCCGCGGTTGAAACCCTAGGAAGTGCAAACGCTATATGCTCTGATAAAACAGGAACACTTACCAAAAACGAGATGACTGTTAGAAGAATTCACTTAGCATCCACATCATTTGAAATTACAGGGCAGGGGTACGCTCCTAGAGGCGAATTCCTTAATAAAGGTGAGAAAATAGATCCGCTGTCCCACGAGGATTTAAAACTTTTAATCACGATTGGAGCGTTATGCAATAATTCAACACTTTCATTCGACGCCCAGAAAAACCGCTGGTTTATCACAGGCGACCCGACCTCAGGTGCACTAATAGTACTCGCCGAGAAAGCTGGTTTAAGGCAATCTGAACTTGTTAAACAATACAAACGGATTGCGGAGATACCATTCGACTCAGAGCGTAAAAGAATTGTAACCTTGCATGAAAACCCTGGTGAAGGGCGAATTCTATTTGTAAGCGGCGCCCCTGACGTTTTATTAGAATTATCTGGTTATTACTTGGATAACGGTCAAGTTAAAAAACTCGATGAAGATAAGAAGAGGATGTTTCTGAAATTAAATGACGAAATGGCTGCCGCAGCCTTAAGAGTTATAGCTTTAGCTTATAAGAAAATGGATGCCGAGAAAGTTATAGTTGAAGACCCGAATGTTGACAGGGGCCTCGTCTTTGCAGGTTTAGTCGGGATGATGGATCCGCCTAGAGCTGAGGTTAAGGATGCTATAAAATTAGCTTCAAAAGCAGGTATTAAGACTATTATGATAACCGGCGACCATCAGAACACAGCCGCTGCAATAGCTAGGGAGCTTGGAATACTAGGTGAAGGCGACATTGTCCTTACAGGCAAGCAGCTTGACGAAATGTCTATTGATGAACTTGAGAAAATAGTTGATAAAGTAAAAGTTTATGCGCGTGTGTCCCCGAAGCATAAAATGCAAATAGTGAAAGCGTTGAAAAGGAGAGGCAGTATACTTGCAATGACAGGGGACGGTGTTAACGATGCTCCTGCTCTAAAATCCTCGGATATAGGGGTTTCTATGGGTATTGCCGGAACAGATGTGGCTAAAGAAGCCTCTGATATGGTTCTGGCTGATGATAATTTCTCAACTATAGTCGCTGCTGTTGAAGAAGGAAGAATGGTTTACGATAATATTAAGAAGGTGGTTAAGTACCTTATTTCAACCAACTTCGGGGAAATTTTAACCATCTTCGTAGGTATCATTATAGGCTTACCGCTACCGATATTAGCGCTTCAAATACTTTGGATTAATCTCGTAACCGATGGGTTGCCTGCATTAGCCCTAGGGGTGGAACCTGCTGAGGGTGATCTTATGATGCGGAAGCCACGTGATCCA
>JAWBON010000049.1:0-8497 GCA_038826135.1 Candidatus Odinarchaeota archaeon
ATCCGGTGAAGCTGGAACCGCGTCTGGGAGCCATCCGTGGAACGGGACTATTCCTATGTCGGCTCCAAGTCCGGCTACTATAAGAGCTACCGCTAGCAGTGTTAGATTAGGGTTAGCTTGCAACAGCTCCGGTTTATCATATAACCCGTATATCGTGAAGTCCCCTGCCAGGTTGAATAATATTATTATGCCGGCTAAAAACAGGATGGCGCTGATGGCGGTTATAATCAGGTATTTGAAGGCTGCTTGAAGCGCGAATTTACCATGGCTGTGCGTTACAAGTATCACGGTTACGCCTATAGTTGTCTCAACTAATATGAATAATACTATTATATCGTAGAATAATACCAGCCCAAGCATCACACTTAATAATAATAGTATGAATATGCTGAAGACTGGTGGTGAAAGCCGGCCCCCTTCTTTTTCAACCGTGAAATTATAAAGCGAGGATAGGAACGCTACTGTCGTGATAGCTAATAGGATTCCTATTGTTGACGGTTTAACCTGGATTGGTAGGATCGGGTGCTGTATTATGCTGGCTTGCAAAGTGACTGACGGTATCATAAGTAGACTGGTTGATAATGTGATAAGTGTGGCGGCTATAAGGAGTATTCTACTGCTTTTAGCCCAGACTAGTTCGAATGGTGTAACTATTAGAGCCGCTACTAGCGGGGTGAAGAAGCAGATGACAGGTAATATTTCAATCATAGTTTACACTCCACTCTGAAACGTTGATAGTCTTATATTTTTTAAGCATTTCAACTATTATGAAAACGGCGATAATATTTACAAGGATTAGAGATGTTAACTCTAATATAATGTAGGGTAAAGGTAAACTTGACAGTAAAGGCGTGAAGGCGTTAATCGCCATGTTTAAGGCTACTATTATTTTAACAGCGTCTCTGTTTAATATCATACCTATCACGCTGTTAATGAAAATCAGTATTGATAAAGGTAGCATTAGAAGCTCTCCTGGTAGTATGCTGGTGTAAAACATGTAGATTGAGAAACATAGGAAAACTGTGTTGAAGCCTAGTATCGCTGGCAGGGTTTTTTTGAATTCGATAATTGGTGGAATGTAAGATGGACTGGCTGTTTTCAAAGCTTTACTTATTAGGAAAGAGGCTTTAACAATTCTGATTATTAAGGGTATTACTATAATTGTTACGAGAATCTCTATTACTAGGGCTTCCAGATCGTATATTGAAAGCTGGTAGGCTCCGAGTATTATTTGCTGAAGATAATAGACTAAATTTACTAGTATGACTGTTAGAGCTTGAGCGGCCAGTATTTTCACGCTTTTCATATTATCTTTAACAGTTATACCTGTTATTGTTAGTCCGGCGGCTAATATGTAGAATACGAGTTGTATGATACTCATTTTGAATGCGCCTTTATATTTTATTTGATGTGTTTTTAGTTTCTTGAATTTTTAACGGGAATTATATTATTAACGCGATTAACGTTATTATCAGTGTTCCAGTTAGGAACATTAATACCGCTTTCAGATAGGGGCCTACATCTAATTTTAACATTTTCCTGCTCAATCTGTCAATTAGGCTTGTGATTTTTTCCAGTGCTTTATCCACATCTAATATGCGGGCGGTTTTTTTAAGTTTAAGCAGATCCACCAAGTAATAGTAGAATTGCTCTGTATAGGTGGTTTTAATAACGGTTATATCCTCCCCACCTATGAACGGTTTCTCGGCTTCAACGCTTTTCTTTCTTGTTTTTCTCCGTCTACCGACTAAAACCACGTAGGCTAGCATTCCCGATATGGTTAGAGCTGATGCGCCTATCGTTATAAAGCTTAGAAAACCGGTTCCGGTGATGATTAAATCAAAGCTTTCCAGTATTGGGAGGGTTAAGCCTGATTGAATTATAGCTGGTTTGATGAAAACATCTAATAGAATTGTTGGTGCTACTCCGAATATGAATACCAGTATTGCCACGGTGAAGATGGGTGCAAGCATTATTTTAGAAGGGTCCTTAAATGTTTTCTTATCGCTTGTTGTATAGGTTGTGGTTAAAAACACGCTATTAAGTATTCTGATCGCGATAACGATGTGGAGGGCGGCTCCTATGAACATAATTATTATGAAGAAGGGGGAGCCTACGCTTAGAGCCGCGTTTATGATTAGATATTTACCTATGAACTCGCTTAGAAGGGGCATCCCTCCGACTGCTATTACACTTATAATCGCTCCGACAGCTGTCAGAGGCATGTACTGGTATAGGTTTCCGATCTCGTTTATATTTGTTTTACCGGTAGCGTATTCAACTGAACCGTATGATAGGAATAAGAGGGTTGAAATCAGTGTGTGAGATATTGTATAATATAGGCAGGCGGTTATTCCTAACGGTGTTGAAAGACCAGCGGCTATCAGTATTAGACCTGTCTCTGAAACTGTTGTGAAGGCGATGATTCTTTTATAATTGTTTTCCAGCATTCCGTAGACTGCGCCTATGATAAGGGTGATTGAACCTATCATCATCACTGTGAAATTCCAGATTGTGATATCTCCGAATATGAGTGGGAGAGGCATTAGCGGTAGTGCTGCAAGTTGGTGGCTGAAAATATGGAATAGAAATCTTAATAATAAGTAGACGCCGACTTGGAAGCCGCATACGTGGAAAACTATTATTGAAGGCGAAGGCGCGGTGGTGCTGTCAGGGAACCATGTGTGGAATGGGATTTGATCTGTTTTCGGCATTGCAGCGCATAGTATAAGGGTTGCTCCGACTATTATTAGCGGGGTGCCTGGCGGGAGGATATCTTTTAGAGCTGTTATTTGAGTTGTGCCTGTGGCGGTTAACATTATTAACGTGAACGTTAAGAGGGCTAGGCCGCCTATATGGGTTAGTATGAGGCTTTTAACAGCAGCTTTCAAGCTTCTTTCAGTCTGCCCCGGATAGTTTATGAACAGATAGGTGCAGATTGTTACCAACTCTATGCTGAATAGAAGGCCTATAAGATCAGCTGAAAAAACCGCTCCTATTAAAGCCCCTGTGAAGATAAGGGTGAGCGGGTGGCTTCTATTATAACCTGTTATATTATAAGCATTATTTTCTTGGGAATAATAATTTAAAGTATATATTTGAAGGGATAGACATATGAAAGTTGATATGAGCGCGGGGATTATTGCTATGTAGTCGATGTATAATCCGAGTTTAATTAAACTTGAGCCTAGAGGGATGGTAAAATATTCTATGCTAACCGGCGCGGCTTGTATTATTATAGCTAACCATACTAGTATTGCGAGTGTGGCTGTTAAAGCGATTATACTCGTTTTTAACAGAATTTTTCTAAGGCTTATCACTTTAGCTAAAAAAAATATTATAAGACCAGTTATAACAGGTAAGAGAATACTAGCCAGCGAGAGTATCTCTGTGAACACGGTATTCACCTTACCTTGTTTAAAAGTCATATTATTTAAATATGACTAGTAAACTATGTTTTACGCTTAAGCATGACCGGTTTATCCGTCGAGTCGTCGGGCATTATAATTCTACCCTGTTTTAATCCTTTAAAATTTAAGCCGTACAAGTCTCTGGCTTCTTTTTCAAGGTTTTCAGCCCCTTTCATTATATCTGCTATGCTTTCCACAGTTAAATCATCACAGGATATTTTTATTTTTAAAGCAGCTAGGACTCCATTATTCTCCAAGTAATAGATTAGCTGAATTGCTCCTTCTAATTCCACCGGTATAATGGTGATTATACTATTGTAGCCTTGCTGTTTAAAAAATAGGGCGGCTTCTTTTATTTTACCGGGATTTAACTCTACTTCTATATCATTATTTTTAAATTTCACATCTATGATCTCACCAGCTCCTATCCGATTTTTCAACAATTCTATTATGCTGGGTTCACTCACTTGTATCAACCTTGAATTTTTAATTTTTTATATTTTATTTTTCCGTGATTTAACTATATTACAGTTTACGTTAAACTATGCCATTGACAGGGTTTAACCTGGTTGGCGAAGTGTAAAGTTTTTGATGCATAATATATTGGGTGTTTTAGGCGTTTTTTTTATAGAATCTTTTTTTAGCGAATTCAACTGTTGCCAGGTATGCGCCGACTATTAAGATTAAAACTATGTAGAATAATATTGGTGGTTCTGTGAATCCGAAGATTTTGCCGAGAGTAGTGTAGGGGAGTATTAGAGCGGTAACTGTTACTATTATACCTGCGAGTAATAATGGTTTGCTGGGTTTGCTCTTATAGAATGGGCGGCTTGTCCGTATAAAGTATACTACTAGTGTCTGGGTTATCAAGGATTCTGTGAACCATGCTGTTTGGAAGAGTGCCGGTGTAGCGTTGAATACTAGTAGCATTACGAAGAATGTTATGAAGTCGAATATGGAGCTTATCGGTCCGAAATATAGCATGGCGTTTTTTATCCGATGCATATCCCATCTTCTAGGTGTTTGAATGAATTCTTTGTCAACGCTGTCTGTCGGTAAGGGTATTTGAGCTGTATCGTATAATAGATTGTTTAATAGTATTTGCCCTGGTAGCATTGGTAGGAATGGTAGGAAAAGGGATGCTCCTGCTACGCTGAACATGTTTCCGAAGTTGGAGCTTACGCCTATCGATATATATTTTAAGGTGTTCGTGAAGGTTTTCCGGCCTTCTATTACACCGTCATGTAGTACTCTTAGCTTTTTTTCAAGTAGGATTAGGTCGGCGGCTTCTTTAGCAACATCTACAGCGTTATCTACTGATATTCCCACGTCAGCGGTTTTAAGGGATGGAGCGTCGTTTATTCCATCTCCTAGGAATCCCACTACGTGGCCGTTTGCTTTAAGCGTGGCGATTATGCGCTCTTTGTCAGCGGGTGTTACCCGGCAGAAAATATTGTTTTCCTCCACTATTCTGGAAAGGGCCACACCGTCGGCTTCGCTCACCTGTTCGCCTACTATTATTCCTTTAATTTCAAGATCTATGTACTCGCAGATTTTTTGAGTTACAAGCTCGTTATCGCCTGTTAGGATTTTAAGCTCTATGCCTGCTTCTTTTAACAGTTTTATAGATTCTTTGACTGATTCTTTCGGGGGATCTATGAATGCAACGTATCCTAGGAAAATCATATCAGTTTCGTCGTTGACCGTGTAGAGTGTTTTACTACTACTGTCCTTCTTATAGCATACGCCTAAGACTCTGAAGCCTTCTTTGCTTAACTCTGTATATTTATCCAATATTTTCCTGTTATCTTCATCTGTAAGGTTTTTTATGATACTGTCTTCTTCTATGCGATTACAGATTTTCCGGATTTCTTCGGGTGCTCCTTTCGATATTAATATTTTTTCATCGCTTGATTCAACTACTATAGTTATTCTTTTTCTTGTGAAGTCGAACGGTATTTCATCTATTTTCTTATATTCTTGAACTTGGAGTTCTCTATGTTTCAGTATGGCTTCATCTAGTGGGCTTTTAAGCCCGGTTTGATGCAGGCTATTAAGATACGAGTATAGTAATACTTTTTCATCATCATCACCGTCTACGTCGATGTGTTTTACTAGAACTATTTTATTCTCTGTGAGGGTTCCTGTTTTATCAGCGCATAGGATGTTCATGCCGCCGAAGTTTTGTATCGCGGCTAGTTTTTTCACGATTACGCCTTTTTTAGCCATTTCTATGGCTCCTGATGTAAGATTTACTGATAGTATCATTGGCAGTAGATCTGGGGTTAACCCTACTGCTAAGGCTACTGAGAATATTAACGAGTCTAGTATTCCATGTTTTAGGAGAGCGTTTATGAAGAACACGAATATTATTAATGTGAATGTGACTTGCAGTAATAGATAGCCGAACCGTCTTAAACCTCGCTGATACTCTGTTTCAGGGGCTTTAGCTGCAAGCCTTGCAGCTATTTTCCCGTATACTGTGTAAGGCCCTGTTTTAAGAGCTAGCGCTGTGGCTGTTCCGCTGACTACTGATGTGCCTAGGAAGACGGCGTTACTGTATTCCGTGATATTCTTGTAAGCTTTATCCAGTATTGGTTTCTTCTCCACCGGTATTGATTCACCGGTTAAAGCGGACTGGTTTACGAAGAAGTCTTTAGCGGTTATTACTCTGCTATCGGCTGGGATCATGTCTCCGGCTGATAGGAATACTATGTCTCCGGGAACTATCTCTGATAATAGGATTTCTTTTTTAACCTGGTCTCTTAGCACTGTAGCCGTGGTTGTGACTTTTTGTTTAAGCAGGGTTGCGGCTTTATCAGCTTTAGCTTCTTGATAATAGTCTAAGGCTACGCTTACACCTATTATCGTGAATATTATTACGGCGTTAAGTGCTTCACCGAAGAATATTGATATTAACCCTGCTCCAAGCAATATCAATAATATAGGGTTTTTAAAATGAGCTAGAAATTGGAGGATGCTTATTTTTCTTTTTTTACCTATGAATTCATTATACCCGTATATGTCTAATAGAGCTTCAGCGTTTTCAGAGCTGAGACCCTGCTCTGAAGTGTTTAAATAATAATATGTTTGCTCAACTGGCTGTGACAGTAATTTATTTATTTCAATTATTTGCTGGGGGTTAACTTCTCGACTGAACTGCTTATTCTTCATTAAACTGGCTCTGTATGTTACCCCCGCCAAATCTATCACCCTAGTAATCTATTCTTAAAAAACCAGTTTTCTCTTATAAGGATTTATATAAGTATAATAATATATTTTAACCAGCCCGCTTTAAAGGTTTAAAATTAAACGGGGATTGGAAATGTCTGATGAAGAAATACTAGAAGAGTTGAAAAAGATACGTGCAGTTCTTGAACCTAAACCAGCCCCTCCACCGCCTAAACCTAAGAATCTTGTAGAAGAATTCAAAATGTTCATAGCTAAATACAAGATTTTAGGGCTCGCTGTCGCCTTCGTCATGGCTATCTACGTCGGTAATTTGATTCAAGCATTAGTCAACTCGTTCATTCTCCCGATCGTGAACTTTGTTCTACCGCCAGGTATCGGCTGGGAGACGTGGGCTATAGGACCGTTTACTATTGGTCTTTTCCTCAGCGCGTTGATAACATTCATCATCGTGATGTTCGTTATCTTCCTGATGGTTAAACTAACCTCAAGGCTTGGCATAGAATAAAAAGCCTATTTCTTTATTTTTTTAATTATTGGGTTAATTTTTTAAGATATTAATTAGTAATAGCTGGTTTAATAATATCTGGTTTTAACTATTAGTAGGGTAAAGAATTATTATGCGTTTTTAGTTAAATGTTACTGTTCGCGAATTTGACGTGATGCTAGTTTAGCGAGCTGAAAAGCTTTTTACGTGTTATTTTCCGGTTTTTCTCTCGTATTCTAGTATTTTACTGCATATTAGTCCGCGCCTGTATTTTACTCCTTTACAGTCTTCGATTTTATAGCTGGAAGGGTCTAGTTTACACTTGGATTTGAGAGTTGGGTCGTAGTATTCGCAGATGTTTTCTTTTGAAGTGTGTTTTAATAATAGGGCTGTGATTCTTTCATCGCTCTGGTTTAGGCTTAAAAGTTTGCCTGTTTCTAAGCTGATTAATTGGAGGCTTTCTTTATGCTTGTATGTTACGGCCATGGCTCCTAGTATTGTGAATGGTATGATGAGGGCTAAACCTGTTACGAACCGGTAGGGGTAGAGTTGGTTTCCTGGTATGCTTATGATTAAAACTTCTATTAGGAGGCAGGTGACTGCTATGATCAGTAACTCAAGTTTCGCTTTTAATAGTGGTGTTTGAGTTTTTCTATGAGCGGCGCCAGCTACTATTACCAGGCTTATTACTACTAGTGAGAACAGAGTGTTTGCTATCGTTAGTGATAGTTCCGCATTCGGTAAACCTGTTACTGTCCAGTCGAGGTAATCGTAGAATTTGAATATAAAGATTGTAGCGCAGACTATTATTATGAGAAGGCCTGTTTTCACATTCGCCGGGTTGAAATATATTTTTGCCATGCCGTATATTAGAGTTAACACGCCGATGAGGATTAAAACCGTGTAGATTAGGTTTGCGGTTGCGTAAACCGGGCTGGTTACTGGATAGAATAACTCTGTTGTTAACAGTGGCATTGCGATTGTTATTGTTAAGCTTAATGTGATGAAGCTTTTAGTTAAAGTGTTGAATCCTGAACGGCTTTGATAATACATGTATACTGTAGCAGCCAGCCACAGGATTGTCACTCCTATGATTGTGGGAAATAGTATGAAAGGTGGTTCCTGCATTATTGTATCTCCGGCGCTTCTTATTATATTTTATCTTTTACTACGTTATTAATTTTTGCTGTTATATGTCGTAATATATTTTTATTTATGGTATATTCTTAGTATAAATAATAAATATGTTATATTTTGATATTATTATCATAATATTTTAAATATTAGAATTTTACCTAATATTAATGAATTTATTTTATAATAAATATATACTATTTAATTAATTTTTTATTAGATTATTAAAATTTGTGGTTAAGTATATTATTTTCTAAAAAAATACAATATTATCATT
>JAWBON010000050.1:0-8312 GCA_038826135.1 Candidatus Odinarchaeota archaeon
TAGTAATAGCGATAAAGTATTTTAGCTTAGTGAAACCTTATTGATTCCTACCTATAAGTGAGTGCGGTGAGTTTTAGCTTAAAAGCTATTACATTAATTATTATTAATCTTAATAATTTGAGCAGCATAATCTATAGAATTCTAGTTTTAACCGTTATAATTCAAGGAGAGCTATATTTTAATGAAATCACCAGTCTCATCCGTGAACTTTATACCAGTTATTTTATTTTCAACGATTTTATGGAAAACCGGATTTTTCAAAGCTTCTATAAATAATTTAACCTCTTTTTTATCTAAACTGTCTTTTCGGATTAGAAAATCGTATTTCTCCTCTTTTAAAAATATAAAGTCCAGGTTGTAGAAGTCTGCGAAGGATTTTAAGCATATTCCCGCATCCGCTTTACCCTGTTTTACAGCAACAGCTACTGAAGAGTGTGTTTTAGCTTCAACATTATAGCCGGGTATACTGCGAGAGAGCTCTTCGAATCTAACCCCTTTTCCTAAGCAGATGTTTTTTATTAAAGTATCTAGAAGGATTCTTGTACCGGATCCTTTAACCCTGTTTATAATAGTGTATTTATTATCGATTATATCACTTATACTTTGAATATTTTTAGGGTTGCCCTTTGGGAGTATTATTCCTTGAAGCCTACTATAACCTCTTACAAGCACCACGTCATGCAATTTCTCCTTTAATATGAAGGGTTTATTATATTCACCAGTATCTTCATCTAATAAATGGATGCCGGCTATGTCGGCTTCACCTCCTCTAATAGCTTGAAGCCCACCTAGAGAACCCGTATTTATTATTTTAGTATTGAGACCGCGATCCCTCTCCCGGATGAATGCTAGTAAATGATCTAGAACCGGGCAGTGGCTTCCTATTATTATAAGATTAGCTAGCCGCAGAACCGGATTAACGTGTACTTTAAGCTCCTCACCCTCCTCTAGAATGGCACGGTTTTCCGGTATTTCTATAAATCCGTCAGCCTCGGCCAGAGTTGTTATCGCCCCTGAACCCTTAGTGATCGGGTAAATATAGTATAAACCGTTTTTACTGGAGAGATGTACAGGTAGAATCTCCCGGCGCCCTGTTTCAGATAATATTCTTCTAGTTAATATTCCCCTAATAGTTTCAAAATTACCCTCCACCAGCCCAGCTATTTCTAATATTAAAGGTTTTATGAATAAGTTGAATATGGAGAGAGCGGAGACAGGGTAACCTGGTAAACCCACTATTAAAGTTCCCTTGGCGACGGCTATTATCGTAGGTTTACCCGGTTTCACAGCGACCCCGTGCACGATAACCCCTGGGTCACCTAGCTCATTAAGTAAGTTATACATGATGTCGCCGAACCCGGCTGATGTACTCCCGGAGGTGACGATGATCTCGTATTTCCCAAGCGCTTTGACAAGCGTTTCTTTAATCTCCTGTTTTGAGTCTTTAAGCGCGCCTAGATAAAACGGTTCCCCGCCACATTCTCTTATTGCAGCCATAATCGTGTGGGAGTTTATATCATATATTTTACCGTATTCAAGCTTGCATCCAAGGGGTGTTATCTCATTACCTGTGGAGATAACCGCTATTCTCGGTTTTGCGTAAACCGGCAGGCTAGTAAAACCCATAGCTGCGCCAACACCTATCTCCCTAAAGGATATTAATTGATTTTTCCTCAGAGCTATTTCACCCTGCATAATATCTGAACCAGCGGCTTGTATATTTTGCCCTGGAACAACTGGTTTGATAATCGAGACCACACGATCTTTAATAGAGGTGAACTCAACCATTATAACAGCGTTAGCGCCAGGGGGTATCGGAGCCCCTGTCGAGATTTCAATACATTCACCATGGTTAACAGCTCTTGTCGGTTTCTCGCCTGTTTCAATTTTATCTGTCAGTTTAAGAAAAACCGGATGAGTTTCATCAGCCCCGTAAGTGTCCTCAGCTATCAGAGCGTAACCGTCCATTGAAGCCCGGTCGAAGCCTGGAATGTCGACAGGGGATTCTATATCTTTGAAAATAACACGGCCAAGCGCATCATCTAAAGTGACTGTTTCGCATTTTGATTTTATAGTGAAATATTCTCTAATTATTCTTTTCACCTCTTCAACTGTTTTAAGCTCTCTGAAAACCTTTCTAGTCAATTTCAGTATCCTCCGCGATCTGATCTCTTAAAAGCATCACAGAGACCGTGTCCCCTTCTTCATACCCTTCGATTTCATCCGGTATTTCAAGTAAACCGTTAGCTTTCACCACGCTTGATAATATACCTGAACCTGTAGAACGTATAGGCGTCGCGTAAAATTGTTTTCCCTTTCTAAAGAGTTGTACTCTAACAAAATCTGTCCGCCCGGCTGTTGAGGGAATACGCTGAGTTAAAAAGGCTGTAACATATCGTTGAAGACGCGGCGGGTTAATATTTAAAAATCTCTGGATAAGCGGTCTGCAGAATACTGTATAGGCGATTATGCATGCTACAGAGTATCCTGGCATTAAGATTACGGGTTTACCTTGAACTAAGGCTAACCCTGTTGGTTTACCCGGTTTCATAGAGATCCCGTGAACTAATATTAACCCAATATCCCTGATAATCTTGGGAACTAAATCTTTTCTGCCCACAGATGTTCCGCCTGTAACTAATATGATATCACATTCCGCAACCGCTCTTAGAAGAATATTCTTAATAAGCTCACTGTTATCAGGAACTATCCCATACTTTAAAGGCTCACCGCCATCCTCTAAGATATAGGCGGATAACATAATTTGATTACTCTCAACTACTTTACTATTCTCATCAGACGGCTTCGGAAAATCAGTTAACTCATCGCCTGTGGAAATTAACCCTACCTTGGGGGGTCTGTAAACTTTAACCGTGTTTAACCTTAACGATTTCAGAAGACCTATGTCAGCGGGTTTAATAATAGTACCCTTACCTAGGATAACCTCCCCTTTATGTACATCCGAGCCTTTGAGGTCGATATTCGACCAGGGGGTTAGCTGCTGATATATTTCAACAGTATCCTCGCTGAGCCTTTTAGTATACTCCGCCATTATAACGCAATCGGTTTTTTCAGGAACTCTTGCACCAGTCATTATTTCAACGGTTTCCATTCTATCTATCTCTATATTTCGAATATCACCTGCATCCACTCTACCCACCACTTTCAGTCGAATAGGTGATTCGAATGAGGCGCCTATACTATCATCAAATTTAAGAGCGTAGCCGTCCATAGCAGCCCTATTAAACGGGGGGAGATCATGTTGAGAGATTATATCTTCAGCGAGCACCCTGTTAAGGGAGTGTTGAACAGCAATATTTTCAAAAGCTTTTACCGATTCCACTTTAGATAAAAGTATCTCTAAAGCCTGTTTTTTAGATGTTGTGGACGCGAAACCTCTCATATTAATAGAACTCATATAAACACACTCCCATAGCTTAAATTCAATAACGCATAGATATAAATTAATTTAACGATACTAATTACTTGGTGAGGTGGATGTCATACCGCGACCTGTATTGTACAAAAAACACAGGATTTCTCAACATGAATACCCCGTACGCTGAAGCTGAGTTCGTGGTTTTCGGCGTCCCGTTAGATATGACAGCCACTTATTTTCCAGGAGCACGTTTCGGCCCTGAATCTATTAGGAGGGCTTCGCTTAATATTGAAACATTCGATTTCGAATCAGGGTTTGATGTTAAAAAAATTAAAATAATTGATATAGGAGATATCGATGTAGACTACTCTAGTATAAATGAAACTCTTGTTAAAATTAGTAAAGTTTCATCGGAGATTCTATCAGACTCTAAGAAACCGCTGATTTTAGGCGGAGAGCACACTTTAACGTTAGGCGCTTGCAGAGCGTTTAAAAAAACTGTTTTAATATGCTTCGACGCTCATCTTGATCTCAGAGAGGAATATGCTGGTGCAAAGTTATCTCACGCCACTTTTATGAGGAGACTTGTTGAAGAAGAAAACGTTGATAGAATAATATTTGTTGGAACTAGAGCGATCTCATCGGAGGAGTCTGAATTTATCAGGGGGAAAACGAACATCAGGGTTATAACCGCTAAGGAGGCCTGTAAAAACGGTTTAGAGCCTACATTAAAACTGATTAAAAACGAGATTAATAATTACCAAAACATATATGTTTCAATAGACATGGATGTCTTCGACCCGTTTTTATCCCCGTCTGTTGGAAACCCTGAGCCTGGTGGCTTAACATATGACCTTGTAAGCGGAGTTATAGAATCACTTGAAAAAAATATTATAGGCGCGGATGTTACGGAGGTTGCCCCTATATACAATATTGATATAACCTCAATATACGCGGCTAAACTATTGTTTAAAATAATTAAAGCTATGAAAAACATTAAATCACGTAAACGAAGATAACAGCCACACACCCGTATTTACTAGTTTGAATATCTAGTGACTCAACCTCCGCTTTAAAGGATGTTAATTCCATTCCACGGTTGACAGCCATTTCACGGATTCTATCTTCTAGAAGCTTTTTTAAATTTTTATCATCTATGAAATTCTGCTGAGCAGTGACAACTAAACCTATTTTCTCATCACCTTTACAAGCTCTACCCCAAACCAGTCCTGCTGATATCTTATCACCCTTAACGCCGGTATTTTTACTAAGAACTGTGTAAACAAGCGAGCCTGTTTCAAAGCTTCGCTGAGGGGTTTCAACAGCTTCACCGGATATTATAGATGAAACAGGGATTATATTCACATTACCTAGCCCTGTGTTTATTAACACTCTGTCAAAAGCGTTTACCGGTGACGTATCACTTATCCCCTTACCTTTAACAATGAAAAATTTTTTAGCCGACATATTTATCACTAATTTACATAAAACAGAGTATCATAAAATATTTTAAAGCTGGTAAATATCTTCTACACTAATATCAGCTATGAACTGCTAACGCATATAAGTTTGATGGCGAATATCTTAAATATTATTAGCTTAAAAATTTTAAGCAAATTTATATTAAGGAGGATGTGATTTGACGAAATGGGAGTGTACTTTATGCGGATACATATATGATCCTGCGGTAGGTGACCCGGACAATGATATTCCCCCAGGAACAGCTTTCGAGGATTTACCTGAAGAATGGGTGTGCCCTGTTTGCGGAGCCTCTAAATCGGATTTTAGAAGATTAGAGGACTAGCATCATAAAATCTAGAAACGCAATCACTTTGTTTCAAGTTTTATTTAAGGTTGAGCTGGTAAATTAAATAATGTTCAAACAGGTGGGGTTAATTTTATAAAACCTTAAAATACTACTTCTATACTAATTTATTAGGAATAAATAGGGGTTGAAAACATTGGAGTTCTGTCCTAAATGTGAGGCTCTACTATTCCCTAAGAAGGAAGGGGATAAGGTGATATTATTCTGTAAAAAATGCGGGTTTGAAACTGAAGCTAAAGAAGGTGCAGATTACAAACTAATCGTTAATATACCGCATACAGATAAGGATAAAATCGACGTTATCAAATTATCTGTTAAGAAAAAAGTATCTGAAGAGGAGAGAGAGGCTTTCGAAGACTACTATCGTGGTTTAGAGGAAGCAGGAGAAGAGGTGGAGGAAGAAAGCGAAGAAGAGGATTATGAATAAAAACTGCTGTTTAATGGAGGCATCCTTATGACGGAGAAAATAGGAGCCTTTATAAATATTACAACAGAGCACATGGAGCCTGATGAAATACTCGACATTATAGTTAGAGAGATTAACCCGGAAGAGATTTATTTTGTGACAGGTGATTACGACTATATATTAAAAGTGAATGTTTCAGAGATGAATGAACTGCGAGATTTAGTTTCAAGACTTAGAAAATTCACTTGGATTAAGAAAACTAATACGTCGATAATACTTAGAAAACTCGGGTGAACCACCTGTTCTTCAAAAACTGTATTCGCGAGAGGTTAAGATAAAAATAGTTAAAAAAAGAATTGGAAAAATTATTCGAATTCATACTGTGGTATTTTATCTATTAACCCCATCGAGTATGCTAGAACTTCGGATATGTCAACTATTTTCAGATCCTCCATAAAGTTAGCTGAAGCGACTGATTGAAGGTTGAATAGGCATGTTCCGCAGGGGGTTACTAAATATTCTGCCCCTGAAGACTCAACTTCTTGTAAGGTTTTCCCAGCGATCTCATTTCTGAAATCTACCCATGGAACTCTTATAGGACCTCCGCAACATCTCTGCAGATTCTTGGTTCTTTCAAGTTCGATGAGTTTTAAACCTGGAATTGAGTTTAAAACCACTCGCGGAGCATCGTAAACACCGGACCATCTGCCTAGATGGCATGAATCGAAGAATACAACTTTAGCCGCGACCTCCTTGACCGGTTTAATCTTTCTTTTACTAATCAGCTCCGCGTAGACTTCTGTAGCATGCTGAATTTGTATGGACTTAGTCCAAGGATACTCTTTTTTCAAAGCAGCATAGCACATCGGACATACTGTGAATATTTTTTTAGGCATGAGGCTTTCTATGTGTTTAACGTTTTCAGCAGCTATTTTTGAAAAGTCTTTTTCAACACCTTGAAGTTTAGCTACTCCTGCACAGCATTTTTCATCTCTGTCAAGGCCTACAGTTAATCCTGCTGCTCTGAGAATAAGTATAGCGTTTTTTGCAAGATTCACATAGTTTCTACCAGCCATGCAACCTACGAAAAAGTAGTAGTCCGCGTTTTTAGGAGGTATTGAGAAGAATTCTGCCAGCGGACCTTCATCTAGCTTGGTTTCCTGACCGAACACGTTACCTGTTTTTTTAATAGCCTCTATAGCTTGTTTCTGCTCAGGTACAGGTCCGATCCCCTCCTCAGCTAATTTACCTCTGACGGCTTCAGCGATCTCCATGTATCTGACTTTCGGAGGGCATGTTTCCTCACAGACGCGGCATAGTAGACACGTGTAAATTCTGTCGATGAATGATTGATTTGCTTCTGTTTCACCTGTATTCCAAGCTTTGTAAAGCATTAGCCGACCGCGCTCGTTATATGATTCAATATTCTTGTATTCGAAGGTCGGGCATATAGCCCTGCATTTACCACACTGCGAGCATTTCTGGAGGGCTTCTATAATAGACTTTGATAGTTTAGGGCTTAACTTACTCTTGCTAACCATTTTAAATCTCTCCGAATATTTTTCCAGGGTTTAATATATTATATGGGTCAAGCGCTTTCTTGATAGCTTTCTGAGCGTCCACGCTGCACGGTGAATGCTCTATTCCGAAAAATTTGATTTTAGCGCATCCGACACCGTGTTCACCAGTTATAGTCCCTTTTAAATCTAAAGCGGCTTTAAAAATCTCGTCTTTCACATGCTCAGCTTTCTCTTTCTCTTCAGGTATGTTTTCATCATATAATATGTTGGGATGTAAATTGCCGTCGCCCATGTGCCCGAAGGTTGCGATCATAATACCGTATTTTTTAGAGATCTCCTGTATTCTTCTAAACATCTCCGGTACTTTCGATATAGGAACTGTTACATCCTCCAGCTCTGTTGTCGGCTTATATGTGGATAAAGCGGAGTATGCTGCGTGCCTGCTTTCGAATATTTTCTCAGCTTCATGCTCGTCTTCTGCAACCCTGTAGGATATGGCGTTAAGTTCTCTATAAATCACTTCTAAAATCTTAAGCCTCTTTTTGACACTGGCCTCCTCGCCGTCTAGCTCGTTTACAACCACGGCGCCGCACTCTGGGAATGTTATACCTGTAAATTTACTAACCGCGTCCATAGTTAATCGATCCATTATTTCAGCCCCTGAAGGTTGTAAGCCTCGTCTAATAGTTTCGTAAACACATTTACCAGCTTCTTCAAGTGTTTTAAAGTAGGCTATGGCCGCCAGCCTCGACTCTGGGAGAGATGTAATCTTCAATAATGCCTTAGTAATAAGGGCCAGCGTTCCCTCAGAGCCTACTATAAGCCTGTGCATCTCGTAGCCGGATGCGAACTTATATGTGCCTGAACCGAACCATGCGATATCCCCGTTAGCTAGGACTACTTCAAGCCCCATGACCCAGTCTCTTGTTACACCATATTTAACAGCACGCATACCCCCAGCGTTTTCTGATATCATACCTCCGATTGTACACCAGTCTTGGCTGGAAGGGTCTGGCGGGAAAAATAAACCTAATGGTTTAAGCTTTTTCTCCAAGCTTTTATAAACAACACCCGGTTCAACTAATACTTCAAAATTTTCCATGTCTATGTTTAAGATTTTATTCATCTTGGTGAAGTCGACTATTATTCCACCTTTGATTGCAACAGGCCCTCCGCTTAGAC
>JAWBON010000051.1:0-8030 GCA_038826135.1 Candidatus Odinarchaeota archaeon
GAGTGGAGAACGTTCAAACCTATTGTAGATCATAATAAGTGTACTCGATGCATGCAATGTGTTATATTTTGCCCTGATGTTTCTATAAAATATAAGCCTGACGTGAACATGATAGAAATAGACTTAGATCATTGTAAAGGTTGCGGTATATGCGCTGAAGAGTGCCCTGTCCACGCGATAACAATGGTTAAGGAGAAAGAGTAGGAGGCGTATGAAATGTCGAAGCCGGTTAAACAAGAAATGATGGGTATGAACGGGGATACTGCATCCGCTTACGCGGTTAAACAATGCAACCCTGAAGTGGTAGCAGCCTATCCGATAACACCTCAAACAATTATAGTTGAAGTGTTCTCAGAGTATGTGGCGAACGGTGAAGTGACAACCGAATTCATACCCGTGGAGTCCGAGCATAGCGCTATGTCAACATCTATAGGCGCTGCAGCGGCTGGTGCTAGAGCCTACACTGCTAGCGCTTCCCAAGGCCTAGCGTTAATGTATGAGATGATGTACATCGCCTCAGGGTTAAGGCTTCCCATCGTTATGACGTGTGTTAATAGAGCTTTAAGCGCTCCTATAAATATTCACGGAGACCACTCTGACGCTATGGGCGCCAGGGATAGTGGTTGGATACAATTATATTGTGAGAACGGTCAGGAAGCTTATGATACTATCATCCAAGCGTGGAGGATAGCCGAGCATAAAGATGTGCTGCTCCCTGTAATGGTTAACATCGACGGTTTCATTTTAAGCCACACACTTGAAAATGTATCAGTGCTACCGGATGACGCTGTTAAAAAATTCATAGGAGAGAAGAAAATCCCTGTTGTTAGAAAACCTAACGGTGAACTTGCACCTTATATTTTATTCCCAGACTATCCTGTCTCGATGGGTGCTATAGATTTACAAGACTATTATTTTGAACATAAGCGACAGCAGGATGAAGCTATGAGAAACGCGCTTAAAGTAATCAAAGATATCGGCATAGAATACGGGGAGCTTACAGGTAGAAAATACGGTTTAATAGACCCATATATGATGGATGACGCTGAAATCGCTATTATCGTTATGGGTTCAACAGCGGGTACAGCTAAATATGCAGTTGACATTATGAGAGAGAAAGGTGTGAAGGCTGGTGTTTTACGGGTGAGATCTTTCAGACCTTTCCCGAAGGATGAAATTACTAAAATACTTTCCAAAGTTAAAGCCTGTGCTGTGCTTGATAGAAGTATAAGCTTCGGCGCATACGGTGGGCCATTATTCAGTGAAATAAGGTCATCATTCTGCTACGAGTGTCAGAAGCCTATTATAATCAATTATTATTATGGATTAGGAGGCAGGGATACACCTCCGGATCTTATAGAAAACGTGTTCAAAGAATTGAAGAAAATCGCAGACACAGGGAAAGCCGGTGAGGAAATAAGATATCTAGGTCTTAGAGATGATTTGAAGAAGGCCAGCAACTATCAGGCGGAGCTTATCAGTTTTAAAGATTTAAATACTGGTAAAATTGGAGGTAAATGAAAATGTCAATAGTGAAACCTAAAGATTTAGCGCTTACAGAAGAAAGACTGGCCCCCGGTCATAGACTATGCCCTGGTTGCGCTGAGCCTACAACTGTTAAACTAGTATTAAAAGCGAGCGAGGAACCGGTTATAGTTTGCAGTGCAACCGGGTGTCTTGAAGTATCCACTTCAATATATCCGTATACTTCTTGGAATGTGCCTTGGATACACAGCGCTTTCGAAAACGCTGCTGCAACAGCATCCGGTGTGGAAGCTGCTATAAAAGCTTTGAAAAGAAACGGCGTGTACAAGTATGATAAAGTTAATGTGTTAGCGGTTGCAGGGGACGGTGGTACATTCGATATAGGTTTCCAAGCTCTCTCAGGGGCTTTTGAAAGATATCATAGGATAGTATACTTACTATTAGATAATGAAGCCTATATGAACACAGGTATCCAGCGAAGTGGTGGTACACCAAGCTACGCTTCAACGACAACAAGCCCTGATGGTAAAATAATACCAGGTAAATTGCAGACGAAAAAACAGATTGGTCGCATAATGGTTGAACATGAACCATCTTATGTAGCAACTATTGCAGCTGCTTTCTGGCAGGATCTCATTCAGAAAGCGAAGAAGGCTTTTGCAGCAGACGGGCCTGCGTTCCTTCACTCTATAGCACCCTGCCCACGCGGGTGGAGGCACACTGACAATCTTGCAATAGAATTATGCAAACTGGCAGTTCAAACCTGTATATTCCCGTTATGGGAGGCTGAGAAAATAGAGGGTAAAATGGTGTACAGGTTATCGCCGCCGAGTAAACAAATAGCTAAGAACCCTGATAAGAAGAAGCCTGTAGTAGAATATCTTAAACTCCAGGGCAGATACAGACACTTATTTAAGCCGGAGGAGAAAACGGATCTGCTTAAAACGATACAGGATTGGGTGGACACTGAGTGGAATATTATATTAGAGAGGTGCGGGGAAAAGTAAGATTTATTCATCGAGTGAAAGTTAAAGCAGCCGCCATTTCTATGAAAATTTTATCTATGTTCTGCCCGGTCTTGGACGAGATCGGGTAGAATTCTTTTAAACTATATTTTCTAACTAATTCTTTTATTTGATTAGCATACGGGTTATCTGTAATTAGATCGGATTTAGAGCCTGCGAGAATGATTGGTATAGAGTCCGTGTTTTCCTTAACAAGTTCCAACCATTCCGGTAATGCTAGAAAAGTCGAGTAACGGCTTTGATCGAATACTACAATAGCCCCTTGAGCTCCTCTACAGAAAGAGGGAAGAAGTGTTCTGAAACGCTCCTCCCCTCCTAAATCCCATATCTGCATTTTCACCGTTAGCCCCTGTAGGTTTACAGTTGCTATTGCAAAAGAGACGCCGATGGTGGTTTTACTGTGAGTGAACTGGCCGGTCATGTACCTTTTTATAAGTGTGGTTTTTCCCACACCGCCCTCTCCAACGATTATGACTTTGTAGAGTTTTGGGTAGAAGCTCATTGTTAGACTCCAATTAAGTAGTATAACTACAAAATATATTAAAATTTATAAACCTATCGAACACCAGTATTAAACCTAAACAGTAATTAACTTTTCGAAGCCCGCTACATTTAATGGAGCGAACTCGTAGCTAACATTAACAATCGGCGAATCGTCTTTAAGCATAGATTTAAGATCAGCCGGCGTCGCGGACACTATCACATCGAATACAGCCCCCTTAATAGTGCGGAGAAAATCTCTTCTCTGCGCATCATTATACCCCACCGCGGGTACAACATTCCCTATATGCGGATAAATCCTGTAAATATCTTTAAGAAAACCTTTAGCGTAAGGCCTCGGATCAACCACAACACCACCATGTTCAATAGCGTAAGAGTAAGCCGCTCCGAAGCTTAACCCACCGTGAGTTATTGAAGGCCCGTCTTCAACCGCCAGCACCTTTTTACCCTTCAAATCAAGCGGGGGTGAACCTTTCTTCTTTAAAACACCTTGGATAATTTCAGCTCCAGGATTTAAAGC
The DNA here is from genome assembly GCA_038826135.1 of Candidatus Odinarchaeota archaeon. GTDB lineage: Archaea > Asgardarchaeota > Odinarchaeia > Odinarchaeales > Odinarchaeaceae > Odinarchaeum. Next base: position 3,532 of record JAWBON010000051.1, read on the forward strand.
CTTAGCATAGCTATATATCCGCTCCACATTCTCCTTAGGCGATATATCAGTCTTAGTCACCACTATAATATTCGCTCTCCTAAAATTAACCTCACCAGGGTAGTATTCGACAATATGATCCGGTCTTAAACCATCCACAACTACAATATTCAGATCAGTCTCATAAAACGGGAAGTCATTATTACCGCCATCCCAGATTATAACATCACCCTCACTCTCCGCAGCGTTAAGAATCCTCCCGTAATCAACACCAGCATAAACCACTGAACCGGCTCTAATATGCGGCTCTATATCCTCCCGCTCCTCAACTGTGCAATTATTAATATCTAAATCCTCCAGCGACGTGAAACGCTGCACAACCGCCTTAGAAAGATCCCCGTAAGGCATAGGATGCCTAATAATAACAGGTTTATAACCCCGCTTTTTTAAAAGACCTGCCACATAACGGGTTACAGGGGATTTACCAACACCCGTGCGCACACCACAAACAGATATAGATTTAACTGTGGGCTTCAGCATAGTCGACTGCGGGGATAATAAAACAAAGTCACAGCCAACTGATTGAACTAAAGCGGCTTTTGAAAGCAGCTCCTTGTAAGAAACATCACTGTAAGAGAAGAAGACTTTTTTAACATTATATTTGGCAATTAACTCAGTCAGCATGCTTTCATTATATATTGGTATGCCTTCAGGGTAACCGCGTCCGCTTAACTCAGGCGGATAAATTCTTTCATCCACTCCAGGTATCTGACCTGATGTGAAAGCTACAACATTGTAAAGCGGATTCTCCTTAAAATAAACATTAAAGTTGTGGAAATCCCTGCCAGCAGCCCCCATTATTATAATGTTCACAGCCTTCATAGACGTCCTCTCTTAAAAAATATGTTTCACTCTGTCTGAGAGCGCATCTTCGTGAAAAGCTGTTTAAGCTCAGTGTTAAGAGCTTGTCTAATATTTATAGGATTAATAGGTCTAGGCGGCTGCGGCTCCTGGGTTTGAGGGGCAACTGCCGGCGCAGCGTATGCAGCTGGTTGAGTAGGATAAGCCGCTCTAGCCTGCTGTGAAACCTGCGGAGGGGTGTAAACAGGCTCCTCAGGCGGAAGAGACTCCTCCTCAACTGGCTCCTCTCTTATAACTGGTTTTCTACTCGGAGCTGGCGCGCTTTGAACAACCGGTTTAACAGCCTGCGGTGTAACACCGCCCCCAGCGATTCTGTTAACTCTCTGTTCAAGCATAGAGAGCCTCTGGTTAATAGAACTGCTTAAATTGTTAAGATTCTGTTCAAGCATATCCACAGCGTTAATCACGATTTCAAGCGTTCTAGTTAAGATCATCGCTAACTCTTGAACTTGTTTATTAACAGACTGCCCGGATATGTGAGAGAGTAAATCTGACAGGTCGTCGCTCATTTTCATACACCTTATTTTAATAAAACCAGCTAGTGAATAATATTAAATTTGAAACGGCTGGTTGAATATTTAATTTTATGAGTACTAATAACTCCAAACTTAAATATTTAACTGTAGTCGTGCTATAACTTATTGTTCATTAACAGGTTCACCGTTAACACTTTCCAGCTTATTTTCACCCGCATCATTCTCCTTTCTTTTATTCAAAACAACAGACCAGTCGATCTTCAATATAAAGTAAATAAGCAGTATTGTTCCTATTATAGCCAGCACTGTTCCTATAGTCCCTCCCCCTGTAAAAATTAATTCAACAAAACCCCAGCCTAGGCGACCGCCGAAAGCTAGTAAAGAGCATAACAGTATTTTACCAAATATGCAGGCTATAAGGGCCTTAGCTAAATTATATCTTAACACACCTAAAGGTATAAGAAGCGTGTCATCAGGTAAAGGTGTAGCAGCGAAGAGAACAATCGCCCAAAAACCGTATCTTTCAATCAACGCTCCAACAGACTTCAAGTTTTTCTCATATTTTCTTTCTATAAACTTTCTTCCACCTAAACCTATAAGATAAGCTGAAACCTCACCTATACCGGATCCTAAACCGCAGATGAGGGCTAATAGCAGCGGGTTTATGAATGGTTGAGCTCCCAGTAGAAAAATAGCTAAAGCATATGGAACAGGTAAAAAAACTGTGAAATTACTGAAGGTTGATATGATAAAAGCACCGAAATAAGCGGAAACCGGATTATTAACTACAAAATCATACATTACAGTTGACAGGCCGTCGAAAAAAGCCATTATCCCCGGGGATGAAAAAACAATATATAAGACTATTCCGGCTACGATAACAGCTGTAATCATATAAATATTTGAACGCTTTAACCGCATAACCTCACCGAGGATAATATAAACATAATTTTTGAAGCACCGCTGTCAGGAACTTGTCAAACCATATTTATTTTGACGAGATTAATAAATGATATTTTATTACAAGCAAATTTATTTTATTAAAGTTTAGCACGCTGTATTTATAGGTTGCTATCCTTTTAACCGGCAAAGTTTAAAATATGACTCTTATAAATAGATTGTAGCACTTGTTTTTAAAATAAGTAACAGGGATATGGATGGTGGCGAGTTTGGAAAAGATTAAAGCGATCATTGAGATTATGAGACCGGCTAATGTTATTGTAGGGAGTGTAACCACCACGATATCTGTTTTAACTGTTAATGAAATACTGCGCGTTGAGGCTTCTATCAGCCTTCAACCATTAATGCTAGCGGTTTTTTTAGTGTTATCTTATTTCACATATTTCAGCATAGCTGTTGCGGGTAATATAGTTAACGATATATTCGATATTGAAGTGGATCGGGTTAACAGACCTAGTAGACCTTTACCAAGTGGCAGACTCACAGTTAATGAAGCTAAAGGCCTAACCGTATTATTCTGGGCCACTGGAGTGATATTAGCGTTTTTAACAAATATTATAGGAGGAATCATAGCAATCCTTTTCTCAATAGTGGGATTCACATACGCTTCTAAAGGTAAGGTAATGGGTATAATAGGAAATTTCATGGTGTCTTTTTCATTCGCTTTCGGATTAATATATGGGGCTATAATCGTTTACTTTCAGCTTCTCGGATTAATAGGTATACCCTCAATCATATGGCTTTATTTTATAACCTCTTTCATGGTTTTACAGGGGCGGGAGATTATAAAAGGGATGGAGGATGTTGAAGGAGATGCGCTGCGAGGGGTTCAAACAATAGCACGAAGATACGGTGTTTTATCAGCCTCAAAGATTGCAGTGATATCGAATATAATAGGGATGATCGCGTTCACATTAGCGCTGACTCTATCTCTTACCGGTTTCACGCCGCTGCCGAGAATATTATTTTCGATACTGTATATTCCAGGTATGATAAGCGTTGGTGCATCAACTGTTTTTATAAAATTAGGTCATAGCGATAAGGAGAAGCAGAGAAAAGCAAGCTTCCTAGATAAGATAGGGGCTTTTATAGGATTATTCGCTTTTCTAATAGGTGTATTCTAAAAAAGAAGGGAGAGAGAGGTAATTATTTAACCGGTGTTTTCGGTTTAGGCGGTTTTATAATCAGTGTCAGAGCGGTGGATGCGAATGACATTATTCCCATTGTGATGAACAGGATTAGGTAGCTACCGAAGAATGCGTAGAAGGTTGGCACCATTGTAGCTCCTATAAAGCCTGCTATGCCGTAAGCTGAGAAAACAACTCCGTAATTAGCACCTATATTTTTTAACCCGAATAAATCTGTAGTCGCTGTTGGGAACAGTGAGAAGTTACCTCCAAAGCAGAAGTAGATTAAACATGTTAAAGCCATGAAAGCGGGTATGCTTATATTAGTAAAGAAGTAAACGATCATTAATACCCCTTGAATGGTGAACATCATCAACATTGTTTTCTTATACGAGGTCATATCCGCGATTTTACCCCATGCAATTCTGCCTAAACCGTTGAATAACGCTGCTATACCGCCTAGTAGAACAAAATCTGTTCCGGAGATAACATAAAGTGGCGTATCGAATGCATCTGTAAGCTTGGCAAAGGCTGCGAATGATCCGATGACAAGTAGACCGGATATTGCTGATAGAGTGAACATTAACCATAGTAGCCAGAACGCCCTAGTTTTAACGGTTTCATTTCTTGTTAAATCTATACCTGAAGATACTCCTGCTGTCGGAGGGGGAGGCGTCCATCCGGGCGGTCGATATCCGGCTGGTGGTAGTTTTAATGTGAAAGCACCGCCTAAAATCATAACCGAGTATATTACACCCAGTATTATGAACATTAACGGTATGCTTAACACTGCTAGAGCTGATATAACATAGTTGAATATGAACGCTCCTGCGCCGAAACCAGCTACAGCTATACCGCTGATAAGTCCCTTCTTATCAGGGTACCATTTCTGAGCGGTTGCAATCGGACAAACATAGCATATACCGATGCCTATACCGAATAAAAGACCGTATGTTATAACAAGACCTATAAGAGTTGTCATAGCTGCTGAGGACATAACCCCTATAGCCAGTATTATGCCACCTATTATAATGGC
>JAWBON010000052.1:0-8029 GCA_038826135.1 Candidatus Odinarchaeota archaeon
ATAATATTGTCCTCTCCCCCCGTTGAAAGATTAAATTATATAATAAAAATAGGCCCACTTAAGAACATTAGGTGAACTGATGGAAACCGATGTCGTATTAGTTTATCCTTATATAAACGTGGAATATGATAGATCTATTTTCAGATATCCTCCTTTGGGTTTAGGTTATTTAGCATCGAGTATATTGAATAAAAAAAAGGATTTAAGTGTTAAAATCGTTGACTGCACCTTTAAAACGCTAGAGAAAAGTATTAGTGAAATATTCAGATTAAATCCGAAAATACTAGGAATATATTCTATGGTTACTATAAATCATAATGCGATTAGAATAGCTAGAGCATTAAGAGATCATGTAAATTTGATGATAGCAGGCGGCCCTTTACCGACATTAACTCCTGAAAGCTATTTAAATGAATTTGATTTAGTGATACTCGGAGAAGGAGAAAAAACAATAATTGAGGTATTAAACGAATGTGAGTCAAACAGAGACTGGAAGAAAATTAAAGGCATAGCTTATAAAAATAATAATAAAATTATGATAACAGGTAGAAGAAGCCTAATTAAAAACTTGGATACCATACCGTTCCCAGCCAGAGAATTATTTCCAAATAAAGAGTATAAATGGTATTGGCGGAAATTCCACGGTTATACTTCGACAAGTATTATCTCAACAAGAGGTTGTCCTTACACATGCGATTTCTGCAGTAATCCAGTTTTCGGAGTAAGCTATAGAGAGCGAAGCCCGAGTAACGTTATTGAAGAGATGGTGGAAATAAAAGAGCTAGGGTATGAGAGAGTTTTTTTCACAGATGATTGTTTTACTCAAAACCCTAAACGGATAGCTGAAATATGTGAGGTTATTATTAGAGAAAACATAGATTTGGAATGGGAGTGTTTAAGCAGAGCAGATGTAATAACGAGGAAACTAGCGAAATTAATGTTTAACGCTGGTTGCAAACGCATATTTTTTGGTATAGAATCAGGTAATGATAGAGTCCTAAGAATAATAGGTAAAAAAATTACTAAAAGAGATGTTGAACGCTCCATTAAAATAACTGCTAAAACCGGAATTAAGACAGGGGGGTTCTTTATATTAGGATATCCTGGCGATACAACAGATACGATAATAGAGACGGTTAATTTTTCATCAGGTCTTCCCTTAGACTATTTATCATACTCATTCCCGTATCCTATTCCAGGGACAGGATTATATAATAAAGTTAAAGATAGAATAATCAGACAGGAATGGCGGAAGAAAAGAGGCTCATCAACTAGGCATGACCTGTTATATAAAAGTGGTTTTACAGAGTTCAAACTTCGAGTAGCAATGTATAAAGGATTATTCCAACATAAGTTAAATAAAAAAAGTTTTTTTAGTGATGTAATTAGATTGATTTTCAGAAAAGTAACAGATTTAATTCTAAAAATTATAAAATAAAAAGTAATTTAATAAAATTTACATTAAATAAATTCAATATGCTATGGTAACTCTATAAGTATCTCCTATCCAGTATAGAAGAAACTGTTTTCTTAGAATTATAGAATTCTTTAGAAAGATATAAGCCGCAGTAGCAATGCCCGTGTTCTTTAATATCATCTGCAGCATACAAGCAAGGGCATATAATATCACGGTCACTGTTTCGATCGTTTTTAGAAAGACGGCACGGACAATTATAATATCCGTAACGGTTCCAGTTACTGGTCAGCCCTTCAACTAGAAAAGATACAAGTTCTTTATCCCAGTTAAGCACCCAGCCTCTGTGAGATGCCACCATGCTTACATATCGTTCAGTATCTGCTATACTCTTTTTAGCAGAGGGCTTAGCCAAGTTTAAACGCCTCTTTAGCATCAATCTTATCTAAGATTGACTGATATTTCTCAGGGTTAAATCCTACATAACACTCTTTTCCATCAACGATCAGAAATGGAAAAGCAACATGCTTGTTAAACTCTTTTTCCAGCTTCTCTACAAGCTCATCCTGAACTTTTAAAGGAAGCAAGTCAACATAAATATAGTCGAATTCAACCGCGTTCTCCTTCAAAAAATTTAAAGCACGTCTACAAAACCCGCAGGTAGATAGAGCGTAAACTGTTATTTTACAAGCATTCCGACGACCTTCTACATGTGTGAATTTCAGATTCGAACTCATTTAAACACCTTAAATTATCAGTTATAATAGGTAATTATCGATTAATATTAGTATAAAAATATATTTATTGTTAGTGAAAAACCTATAAAGACATAACGGTGAATGATTAGGAAATAAGTTTAAAGACACGGATTTTAAAAATATAGTATCGGATTAACCGGTGATTCAATGGATCTACTTATAGTAAATGAAAAAACTCCTAACGAACACTTTGTAATATTAGCTGATAATAAACTCAACAAGATTATCGGCGGTTTCCAAGGTTTAGTTAAAAATGTTCATGTAATATGTGATGAAAATTATTATACTGAATCTAGTCTTAAAGGGGTTTTAAAACATCCTGTTAAAAATATTAATAAAAATATAATTCATGAAACTATGCTCCGATTATTCTACCACATAATATTTCTAATTAGATTATTCAAGAAAGCAGTTGATATTGTAAGGAGAAATCCACAAATCTTTTTTATTACAAATGTCTCAGGACATTTTACAATAGGATTAGTAAATTTATTAGCTGCCAGACTAACTGGTAGAAGAAGCCTTTTAAGAGTTACTGAGAGCTCATATGTAGCTTTATTCACATATAAAAATAGGGGCCACATATCGAGATTAATAAACAGACTGGTTTACGGGCTTTGTTCACTATTAGAGAAATTAGCCTTCAAAGGATCAAATAAAATTATTTCAGTAACACCACCGGAATATTATCAAAAGCTTAAAGGATTTGAATCTAAAACCGTTTTTATCCCAGATATCATAGAAAAAGCACCAATAAATATTGGAAAAAAACTTAGTGAGAAAAAAATATTATTTACGGGAAGATTGGAATTAGAGAAGAGCCCGTTTACATTTTTGAAAAGTTTATTACAGCTTTCAAAAAGTAGAAATGATTTTAAGAGTTTAATTGTGGGTAATGGCAGCTTAGAGAACACTGTTAGAAATTTTATAGATAGGAATAAACTTCAAGAAATTGTTAAAATAGTTCCGACAATGCCACATAAAGAATTTATTAAGGTTTTAAAAAAAGCATATATTTTAGTTAACAGCTCGTATTTAGAGTTAATGCCGAATATCATCTTAGAGGCGATGGCTTGCGGCATCCCGGTAGTCGCCTCTAAAACTGGAGGGATACCTTACATTATTAATGAAGGCTATAACGGATTCTTATTCAATCCTGGAGAAAGGCGAAAACTTACTGATTTAATTAATAAATTATTAGACGACGAGACTCTTAGACAGAGACTATCTGTTAACTGTACAAGAAGATTTAAAGAAATTATTGAGAGGGATTTCAGTGCATCTGCGGTTCATGATAAATATGCGAATATTATTAAAACTTAAATTTTACTAAATATGTAACGTTTTGCGCCGTTCCTTATCCTGGTTTTGATGGAAGCGTTTTATATTCGATAAATAATAGTGGTTGATTTTGTGTGCCCCATTCTTAATTTCCAAATCTCTTAAAGAGGGTACCTATATTTTTCATGTTCATTCATTTATAAATTCAAAGGATTTAATGCATTTGGCCTAGGTGAAGTGGGAAAATGTTAAATATAGAAATAATTCTGGGGGTAGCTGGTATACTAATCTCTCTTCAATTATATATGATGACGGTAATGCTCTAGATTTTTCTTTTTACGTCGATGAATATCAAACCATCCATTCTGCTATACAAATAGCAGGCGGTTTAGAATATATTAAAAATGGCGGTGCTTTTCCCAGGATAGTGAATTTAAGTAAATTTGTAAATCAAGCTGCAGAATGTCCTCAGATATTGGTAGGAAAAAATAATCTCGTTTACATAGCATACACAAACGGAGCGAACATACTTTATATTATTAATTTAGCTGACCATATTTTCCAAGTTTCCTAGCTTTAATCATAATTATACTGATTACCATAGAAATTGCCACATTACCTAGTATATTTTTAATTCAATATTGGAAAAAGCATGAAGTTAAATAATCTTATAATATAATTCTTCAACTTTCTTAACTACTTCATCCCATGAAAAGAGTTTTTCAACTATTTTAGCCCCGTGATCTCCCATCTTGTCTCTCAGCTCCGGTGAGTTAAGTATATCCCATGCATATTCAACAACTTTTTCCAATTCTTGAAGATTGAAAATGTACCCTGTATAACCATGCTGGACTACTTCGCATGTTCCTCCGACATTTGAAGCTATAACTGGAACACCGCAAGCTAAAGCTTCAATACACACCGTCGGTAGACCTTCAAGCCTTGAAGGTAATATTAACAGTGTACTCTGTGACAATATTTCTGGAATATCATCATGGTTTACAGCACCTAAAAATCGGATAGGATAACCGGCGGCAGCTTTAATTAAATCATATCTCAAGGAGCCGTCACCGACAACTGTAAATTTTATATCCGAATCTATTCGAGAAATTTTTTTAGCAATATCGATAAATAAGTCCGCTCCCTTCCAAGGCTCTAATCTACCTATAAAAGTAATATTTCTAGACCCGTTGTTAGTATTGTGATTGTTACAGAATTTTCTAGTATCAACCGCAGGAGGGATCCAAACAAATTTCTCACGTTTACACTTAAAAATTCTTATAGCTTCACCTATATCTTTCTTCGACACTGAAGCAACTACGTCGGCGGCTCTAACTGTAAAGCTTCCAAGCGTAGGATCGTAAAACCATTTTTTCACCCAGAAGCGCTTTTCTCCTGAGCCATTTGGCTCAGGTATAATGCCGCCGTGCAGATGAAGAACATACTTATATTTTTTCATCTTTTTAGCAAACGCCACTTGATTTGAAGTAAAGAAAATATGACCGTGCGCGTGAACTATATCGTATTTATCACCGTCTTGAAGCAGTTTAGGGAGTATTACTGTTAAAGGGTTAACATTCCAAAGATTGTTTATACAATTATACCGGTATATTTTAACGTCATTAATTTCCTCGTAAAACACTTGTTTATCAAAATTAGATGTAAGAATAGTGACTTCGTGACCCCTTTCAACCAATCGCTTCGATAACTGCATTGCAAAACGCTCTGAACCACCATAACGGCCTGGAGGATATGCTGAAACTTGGAGGATTCTCACACAAAGCACCTGAAAATAAATTAATGCTTTAAAGCTTAAAAAATTTACTTAAATTATTTCCGAATAGTTACTCTAATAAATTCTATAATCTTTTTGGAGACAGCGGTCCAAGAATATTTTTCTTGACATATTTTCTTAGCATTTAAACCGATTGTTTTAATTTTATCAGGGTTATTTAAGAGTTCTAATATTTTCTCTGCTAAACTGTAAGGGGAATTATTTGAGATTATAAAACCGTTATGATTGTTAATAATAACTTTTGATACGCTACCCGTGTTTAATGAAATAACAGGTTTACCGGCTGCGAAATACTCTAATAGCTTTATCGGTGCTTCGACAAACAGATTATGAGGGGTTTTCTTTAAAGAAAGTAAACTGATTTTTGCAATGGTTAGTAACTTAGGAATCTCAGAATGGGGGACCGACCCAATCATTATAATGTTATCTAAACCTAGTTCTGTGATAGATTTTTTAATTTGCTTTTCGAGCGGGCCGCTGCCAACTATCAGTAATTTAACATCAGAGCGTTTTTCAGAGATGAATTTCATCGCATCTAGTAAAATATTGAAATCATACCATGGGGTTAAATTACCTATAAAAATAAGAATATTATATTTGTCTAACTTGTATTTTTCCCGAATTTTTTCTTCATCAAAAACTTTGTTAAATAATTCAGGGTCTACTGCATTAGCTGAGAGCAGAATATTTTGTTTATTCTTTCGTATATTTCTACCATAATTATATAGAGGTGTACTAACACAAATCACGCCTTTAGCTTTATTAATAGTAACAGTATCTAACAGTTTATAAAGTCCAACTTTAAGGAAACGCTCATTTCTAAGTTGCGCTTCATAATAGTATAATCCGTTTATCTCGAAAAAGACTGGTAGGCTAAACAATCTAGCAAGTATATTGACTATAAAAAAGAAAGTTGATTGACGGAGGTATATAGCATCAAATTTGCTAGCTTTACAAACTTTAAAAACAGTTAAAACCATGTTTAGCATGTTCAGAAAATTTCCTAATAATGGTGTAAAGAATCTCTTATAAAAATGGAAACGGACACCTAAAATATTTTTAAATCCTTTTTTTAACGGTTCAGGTGCAATAATAGTTACCTTAACATTTTGTTTATGAAAGTGACGTGCTAATTCAAGAAAATGAACAGCATCACCTGTGATAGCCGGTAGACTTATATTAGCAATCATTAGCAATCTCAATTCCTTCACCGTTTGAAATAAATATTAGAACACTGTTTTATATAATATTAACATTAACAACTATTACTTAATTCATTTTGAAAGGCGTTTAGATTGATGAAGTTTAAACAAAATTTAAAAGATATATGTATATTTATCATTATTTATTTTTTAATTTTAGTTCCTGTTAATTTAGTTCCAATCATAGCAGCCTATGGTTATAGTAGTATAATAATTAGCATAAACACTATTCTTATGATTGATTCATTTAACATTTATACATTCACCACTTATGCAATTGTATCTGCGCTCTCCGCTGGTGTTGTAAGCTTTTTATTAAAAAAAACTAAAACTTCAATTATATCATCCTTTATTATAATAGCAATAATTACGAGTCTCAGTTTTATTTTAGATAATTCATTACAGTTCCCATTGATAGCCAAAATTGTAATCATATCCACGATAATTATATCAACTATATTCGGTTCATTCTGCAATAAACTATTTGACAGTTATAATAGTTTTTTCAATAATATTGGAGGATAACCCTGAATGCTCTGGACTGTTACGGTAATATTGTGGTGGTTCTGGCTCATATTTACTAATCTAATACCAGGCTGGTCGATATTACTGATATTTTACAGGGATCTTAAAAATAAATTTAACATTTTAGAAATATTCGCTTATTCTTTTTGCTTCGGCACTGCTTATTTAACGATTTTAGGTTTTATTTTAGACTGGACAATAGGTATAAATTTAATAAATATTATAATTCCAACATGCGCTATTATTTTGGCAGCGTTGATTTTTCGAAGAAAATATGTAATTAAACAGTTGAGATTCCAATTTACAGCTGAGCGTTATAAAGGTTTAATACTTATATTTTTAGTGCTCGCGTTCGGATTGGTTATAAGAGTTGGCGTGCCGCTTGCAAACGAGATCTTAATGGCTTGGGATCCATGGCATTGGTTAAACATATCTAAGAACATTGTTTATCAAGGTCACTCACTTATAGGATTTAAACCGTTGTATCCTAGCGGTTACGCCTATATCACAGGAATATCATGTTTATTCGACCTAGAACTTACATATTTATTCATTCAGCTTATTTCAGTCGGCTTATACTTCATAATAGGCTGTATTACAGTGATATGTCTATCAAATAAAATATTGAAAAACAATAAAATATATTCATTATTTGGTGGATTGATTTTTTCATCATCATATTTTTTAGCCAGTTACGGCATGCTAGGTCTACCGCAAAATGTAGCTTTCGCACTCATACCAGCGGGTTTATTTTTCGCTTCTCAAAGTGGATTAACCAGAATTCAAGGATTTTTTCTAATAGTCGGCGTTTATATTATCCACAGTCCCTCAGCGATGCTTATTATAATAACTCTTTTTATATACGGGTTATACTATATAGTAACGAATAGAGAAGCAATACATTATAAAGAGACGAAGATAATTATCATATTCTTATCGTTATTAGCTTTAACCACTATTGGAGTTGTGGTGGTATTTTTACCTTTCGTGGTCGAGTATTTCATAAAATTCACTTATGCTTCAAGTATTAAACCAGAACCTATACACTACCTGT
>JAWBON010000053.1:0-7945 GCA_038826135.1 Candidatus Odinarchaeota archaeon
GGTTTAAAGCGTAGTAGGGAGGAGGATGAGGCTATTATAGAGTATTATGTTAGGAGGTTTCGGGTTGAAGCTGTGCGAGGAGTTGAAACGGGTTGAGAGGGAGATTCGGGATCTCGCGCTGGAGCTTGTTAGCCGGGATGAGGGTGTGGGGCTGAGAGTGCTGGGTGAGGCTCTACTAGTAAAAGGGCTTAAACCCGTAGACCTTAAATAATCTTTAAATTTTAAAATCAGCCTTCCATTATTATTGTTTAACTCCGCTATTCTCTCTTCTTCATTTCTGAGCTTAGAAATATAGTTGTGAATATCCGCTGTTCCACTCACAATTATTAATTATTGTAAAGCTTTTTTAAGTCTACTCGCGGGTCTTGTCCGCGGCGCCAATTATAAAATTTTAAAGCTGTATCTTATTTTAGATTTTGAATTTTCCGTTTTTCTTCAGATAGTTTATGACTCCGCCTTCTGATAGTATTTCTGTGAGGAATTGGGGTATTTTTTTGAAATGTATTTCTGTATTTGAGTTTAGGTCTTTTATTAGTCCCGCGGTCAGGTTTATTTCTAAAATATCTCCTTCTCGTATTGCTTGGTGTGCTCCCGGGGCTTCTATTAAGGGTAGGCCTATGTTTATAGCGTTTCTGAAGAATATTCTCGCGAAATAGTTGGCTATAACGGCGCTTACTCCGAGTTTTTTTATCACTATGGGGGCTTGTTCACGGCTTGAGCCGCAGCCGAAGTTGTCTCCTGCTATTATGATATCCCCTGGTTTAACTTTTGCAGCGAAGTCTGGTTTGATGGCTTCGAAAGCGTATTTAGCTATTTCCTCGAAGTTTAATGTTAACAGTCTTTTACCTGCGATTATCTCATCCGTGTTCACGTTGTCGCCGAACTTCCATACTCGTCCTTTTAATATCATTTTATTTCACCTAGCTTCTAGGATCTGTGATATAGCCTTTTACAGCGGCTAGGGCTGCAACCTCCGGGTTTGAAAGATATATTTTACTGTTAGGGTTGCCCATCCGGCCTTTGAAGTTTCTGTTCTGGGTGCTTAAACAAACCTCTCCGTCTGCGAGTATGCCTAGGTGTCTGCCGATGCACGGTCCGCAGCCGGGGGGATTCACTGTTGCACCGGCCTCTATGAAGGTTTCTATTAAACCGGTTTTAAGAGCTTGACGGTATATGGTAGCTGAAGCTGGTTGGATTATCAGTCTCACACGGCTGCTGACTTTATTTCCTTTTAATATGCGAGCTGCAGCTTGCAGATCTGATAGTCTACCGTTTGTGCAGGTTCCTATGAAAACCTGGTCGACCTCTTGACCTTCGAAATCATTTACAGGGTGAACGTTGTCAACCTGGTCGGGGGCGGCTATTACTGGTTGTAGTTCAGCAGCGTTGATTTCAAGCTCCTTCTGGTAGTAGGCGTCTGGATCCGGTTCTAAGCTAATATTTTGGTGTCTGCCTGTCTCAGTTAAGTATTTGACTGTCACGTTATCGACGGGGAAAAGACCGGTTTTACCGCCTGCTTCTATAGCCATGTTTGCTATGGTGAACCTGTCATCCATTGTAAGCTGTTTTAAGGCGCTTCCCTGAAATTCCATTGACATGTAGGTTGCGCCGGAAGATGTAATATTTTTTATGATTGTGAGTATAAGATCTTTCGAGTAAACATGTGGGGGAAGCTGACCGTCGACTTTTATTTTATAGGTTTGGGGGACTTTAAGCCATGTTTGACCGTAGCCCATAGCTACAGCGATGTCGGTGCTTCCCATGCCTGTTGCGAAGGCTCCTAGGGCTCCGTATGTGCAGGTGTGGCTGTCAGCTCCTAAAACTAGTGTTAAAGGGTTTACGTGTTTTTCAACTAGTAGTTGGTGGCATACGCCGCATCCTACATCGTATAGTTTAATATTATTTTTCCAGGCGAACTCTCTTATGGTTTTATGCAGGTTGCTCACAGTGTCTTTAGGGCTGGGGGTTGCATGGTCTAATACTAGTATTATTTTACTTGGATCGAATACGTTTAAACCGAGTTCTTTAAGCTGGTTTATTGCGATGGGGGCGGTTCCGTCATGTGCCATTATAAGATCCACGCTTGCGACTATGAACTCGCCCGCCTCCGCTTTACAGCCTGTTTTAGCGGATAGTATTTTTTCAGCTAGTGTTAAACCCATTAATATTTCACCTTTAAAAGTGTTATAATGTTTGATGTTAAGAGTTTAATGCATGTTGAACATATGTTCGTCGTGCTCTTTTCTAGCTAGGAATCTTTTATTGAAGACGGCTGCAGGATCTTTGAGATCTATTTCAAGGTCTTTAAACTCTCCCTGTTCTTTGATTCTGGACAGGGTTAACTGGATTTCTCTTTCACTGTTAGGTAATCCGAGCACTGAGAATAATAGTTTAACCGCGTTTTTACCAGAGTATTTTCCGAATATTATTTTTCTACTCTGGCCTACTGTTTCAGGGGATATTATTTCATAGGCTGCAGGGTTTTTTACTATTGCAGCGATGTGTGTTCCACCCTTATGTTTGAAAGCGTTTTCACCTATTATCGGTGTTCTAACAGGTATGGGTTGTTTAGCAGCTTCTGCTACGGTTTTAGAGAGAGGTGTGAGCATCTCCATTTTTACAGGGAGCTGTATATTATAGCAGACTTTAAGTGTGACAACGAACTCGGCCAGTGATGTGATGCCTGCTCTTTCACCCAGCCCGTTGACTGAAAGATGCGGCGTCTCAGCTCCCGCTTCTATTCCTGCTATGGTGTTGGCTAAGGCTAAACCGAGATCGTTGTGACAGTGGATTTCTAACGGTGTTTTAACATATTTTTTAACTGTGCTGATCATGTTGCGCATGCCGTTCGGTGTTAGAACTCCTACAGTGTCTGGGACTCCTATTCTATCAACTTTTGCTTCTTCTATATTTTTACAGAATTGGACTAGGAAGTCAGGGTCTGTTCTACTAGCATCCTCAGCGGTCATTCTTATTTTCAAACCATGGCTTTTAGCGTAGTCTATAGCTTCCACTGCTTTTTCAACAGCTTGCTGCCGTGTAAGCTTTAACTTGCTTTTCAGTTGGATGTCCGAAGTGGATATGAACATCGCTATCCATTTTGTATTGCATTCTAATGCTAGGTCTATGTCTTCTTTTAAAGCTCGGATGTGTGATATGAGCTCGCTTTTATAGCCTCTTGTGGAGAGTGTTTTTATCACTTTTGCATGTTCTTTGGATATTAAAGGTGATATTTCGATCATGTTTACGCCGAAGTCGTTTAACATGTCGGCTATTTTTATCTTATCATCGTATTTGAACTCGACTTTGGGAGCTTGCTCTCCTTCGCGTAGCGTGGTGTCTAGGATTGTTATTTTTCCCAGCTTCTTAGGTTTATTATATTTTCCGATGGTGTTAAAAATCAGTTGATATGTTTCATCAATATTAGGGGACCATTTGATATTATTCAAATGCGTGAACCTCTACTTATAAGAACTAGTATTATGTGATATTATGTTTACCTATTTAAACTTTCTTATTTGGTAAAAAAAGTTCTAAAAAATTATTTATTTAATCATTATTATTCGATTTTTGACCTTATCATTCCTTATTCAATACCTGTCTTTCCTTCAACACTAAGAAAGTAGTAGTAGATGATATTCCTTCAATACTCCGCATAGAATCAATGCAGCTGTTAAGGGATTGAACCTCTGCGAATTTAACAATGACAAGTGCATCATACGGGCCCGCTATGTCGTAAACTTTCTCAACACCCTTGATCTTCATAATTTCTTTAGCAGCATCAGCAGCAGGTTTCTGAGGTGACAAGCGTACAAGTATTATGGCTTTAACACCCATGCCGTGGCCTAGTTGAATAGTGAACTGCTCTATCACTCCCTTGTCAACAAGCCGTTTAACGCGTTTTCGCACAGCGCCCTCTGTGAGATTTATCTTCATATCTTTTAAAGAAGATGCTATTTCACTATAAGATGCTCTGGAATTCTTCATTAAATATTCAATTATCCGCTGGTCCACATCATCTATTAGCATACATATCCCTCTTTTTTATTAGCTTATATTTAATGATTTTAGAAGATTACTGATTGTTAATTAAACACTACTGAAATTTAAACTTATTAGTATTATTATATTACTAAAGGGGAACACTCGGTTGAACGGTACAGTCTACTCTCCCTGCTAGGTTTTAACCCGTACTCCATAGCTCTGGAAGCGTAATTTAAAAGAACACTCATAAGATCCACAGCTCTCAGTCTTCCAAGACCGCCTTTCAAAACCTCTCTTTCATTAAAGTGTTTTACGCTATCGGGAACAATATTCGGAGCGTATATGGTTAACGCCGGCGGGTCCCCTATATGTATCCCCAGT
This sequence comes from Candidatus Odinarchaeota archaeon, assembly GCA_038826135.1. GTDB lineage: Archaea > Asgardarchaeota > Odinarchaeia > Odinarchaeales > Odinarchaeaceae > Odinarchaeum. The sequence goes on from JAWBON010000053.1 coordinate 4,366, forward strand.
TCACTGGATGTTGAATGATCCGAGGTAACTGCGACCACCGCCTTACCGGGTAGGATTAAACTATCCAGTATTATTTTAATAGCGGAATCAATTTTTTCAATCATTCTAACCTTCTCTAAAGGTTTCCTATCATGGCTGGCTGAATCAGTTCCCTTAACATGTACGAATACAAAATCATATTTATCCAGTAATTCAAGAGCTTTCCTAAATTTAGCTTCCACATTAGTGTTTAAAGTACCTGTAGCTTCAGGCACATCGTAAACATCCATTCCAATATACCTAGCCACCCCACGGTAAAGTGAAAGCTTAGCTATACACGCTCCTTTCATACCCCAAACTTTAGAAAAAGGCTCTATTATTCTAACTAAACCCGCTCCTCTAGGCAGCAATATATTAGCAGGTAATAAACCATTTTTAACCCTTAACCGGTTAATTTCATGTTCTTTAAGTATATGATAAGATGATTTAACAACCTCGTTGATTATTCTAGCTGTTTTATCAGCTTCGGTGAAATTAACAGTGCTCGATAAAGCTTCACACTTGTTAACGCAGCTATCCACCTCATGCGGGTCACTGTCGGTGACATCTCCGCAAAGCCCCTCACCCTCCACTACTAGTATACCCCTATGCTCAATGTTAGGTATTATCTTTATTTTAGCACCGTTAACATTATTCAACTGTTTCTGCAAATCATCTATCAGAGTTTTAGCCTCCTCTGTGCTAATTCTGCCCGCCCTCCTATCTTTAACAATAAGTGATATGCCCCCCTCAATTTTTCTCTCAACAACTGTGGCTAAATTAAAACGGCATGCTAAAGTCCCTTCCTTAACGGGTATATTTGAACCTAAAGCCTCTATAGGACCTCTGCCAGGATAATACTTAGCCGGGTCAAAGCCGAATAAAGCAAGATGAGCTGAATCACTTCCAGGAGCAACACCAGGTCCGAGCACATCTAAAACTCCTGTAATACTCAACTCTGCAATTTTATCAAGATTAGGAGTTTTAGCGTACTCTAATGGAGTTTTGCCCCCTAACTCTGATACCAGTCTATCAGACATTCCATCACAAACAATCAAAAGTATTTTAGGAAGATTCATTTTGATTCACCTAGCAAGCTTAAAAGGCTTGATTGATATTTACTTTCTTATTTAACATTAATTAGTCAACTAAATGTTGTCTATTATTTAAACACATTAGCAGTTAGATGATCCCACGCTTATTTATCTCTTTAACTTGTTCTAATAAAAAAATATTTGAAAATTAATATTATATTAACCTATCTTGATTTATAAAAAATAGTTCTATGTTATACACCATGCGCTATAAAAATAAAAAAAGAAGATTGCTGCATGGCACCTCAACAGCAAAAGAGTCCTATATTAAAAGTGAATTATCTCAATATCAGAAATATGTAAAATTCATAGACTAAATGAAAAATAAAAGTAGAGTAAACAACTTAACTTTTTTCTACTGTTTTGTTATAGGTTTTACCGTTGCAAGTGGCTTTCCCTTGCTCCAAAAACTTAAACTAAACGCCTTAGATTTAATATTTTATTATATATAATTATAATAGAAAAGAATATAAAATATTTTTAACTAATTTTTATTACTACTATAATAAAAGAGGGTAGGAAATGACCTCCATAGAAATTGAGCGATTAAATGATCATCAGGATTGGATATATGATAGTACTATCATTTTAACTAAACCAATAGTATCGGGTAGAAACAGGTTAAAGAAGATGCGCAGGCAATCTGTCGTAAAAGTAATTGATGAAATTCTCAGGATAAGTGAAGAAGACCAAGAGGAATTACTAGATGTTCTTTCGGATCTAGTTATCAATAAAGAGCTTACTGAAATAGAAATCATCAAATTAAAAGAGGAAATTGAAGATAAAATGAATCAAATTAAAAAAATAGGAGCTAAATTTTCTAATTTAACTAATTATTTTAATTCTTTAGACGAAGCCACTAAGAAAGACTTAATAAAATTATCAATAGATAAAGCCTTAGTGTATTTTAACGGATTAAAAGAGGCTGTAATTAAAAGTGTTTGGGATAAGGAAGCTAGTATACAGAACACTATGATACTAGGAAAAACTATACATACAATTACTGAATACCTTTCCAAGTCTTCTAAAAAAATTAAAACTAAAAAGGTGAAAGAAGATTATTTAGAAGAGAATTTAACCGTCGCATTAATACTTATTCTTAAAATTGAAGCTTATAGACGGGGTAAAATTACCATCGATGAGCTGGAGCAGACATTAGCAGGTCTACCATTAGAACCAAACAGAAAATATGTTTTACCAGAGGAATATAAGGGTGTCTTGGAAGTGTTAAATGCTTGAACTACTTTACTCTCGATACAAATATACTAATAGGTGTCGCTAATGAAACAGATGAATTGCATGAAAAATCTCTTTCATTAATAACAGGTGAAGATAGAAAAGGACATAAATGTTTTTTAGTTTATACTGCGGTAAGAGAATTTAACTTAACATTTCGGAAAAAATTAAATCAAGCCATCGGAGAAATATTAGAGGAGCTAAGAAAAATTGAAGACGTAGAACAAGGATTCGATTTAAAGAGGAATTTAGTAGAATTATTTAATAGAAAGATAAATCAAAAAACACTTCTTACTAATTTTTATAAATTATTATTTAAAAAGATAGACGAATATATAATAGAAAATCTCGATATTTCCCGTCTATTCACATACTTAGTAGAATTAACAGAAAATTTATCTAGGATCGCTTTTGATGTTATTAATGATATTATCGGTGAATTAGAAATTCATTATATCGATTTAACAAATGAAGATCATATAGAAAAAGTCTCTAAAATTAATGAATTATCAAGAGAGATTATATTTAAGGATAAAACAGATAAAGCAATTCTAATCGAAGTAATAATTACCGTTCTCGACTTATTAGAAAAAACTACGCTTTATTCAAGCGATAAAGAATTAAAAATAAAAGCGTTAGCAGTAATCAAATCGTTAAAAGGTAGCTTCCAAAAAATAGAGTTACTCGATATAAAACATATCGACGAATATAATATTAATTAAACGTATGGTGACAAATATAGGCACTATTATTATACTATGTGGTGGTCAATCAAATCGGTTAAAAACTAGTAAACCCTTTCTAAAACTCGGATCCACTACTTTAATCGAATACGTTGTGAATAGGGTTAAAAAATATTTTAAAAATATTTTCATAATTGTTAAGAGCTCCGAAGATGCTGAAAAAATTAAAGCTTTTTTAAGAAACGTTACAGTTTTAGAGGACACGGTGAAAGATCAGCAGGCTCCTATACTGGGGCTTCTAACCGCTGTGGAGAAAATAAGTGAAAGCGTATTCTTCACATTATCATGTGACATGCCACTGGTTGATTTAAACATAGTAGATATGTTAATTAAACCATTAGGGGATCACAATCCGCTTATACGCAGATGGCCTAACGGCTTCATAGAACCACTTTTCGCCGTATACCGTAAAGAAGCCTTAGAACAAAGTATCAGGCAGGTTTTATCTGAGGGAAGGTTTGAACTGACGCGAATGGTTTCCAAACTAAG
>JAWBON010000054.1:0-7760 GCA_038826135.1 Candidatus Odinarchaeota archaeon
GCTAAACTACTGGAAGGGAAAGGCCGTGAAGTGAAACCTGGCGGTATCATAACTTTCGTTAAAACCAAGGATGAGCTGGGAGTTAAACCACTAGCAATCGCCAGTTTAAACGATATAGATACTGAAAAATACAAGGAAGCTATCGAATCAACATTCGAGCAGGTGCTTGACTCTCTTAACATTGATTTTAAAGAGGTTATGGGTATTAGAAAACTATCTGATTTCTTCGGTTGAAAACAGTTTGCAGCGGTTATTCCATCAAAATTTAACTTCGTAGTTAAACTACGAAAATTATAGAAAGATTTTTAATATTTAAATAACATATTAAGTTAATAAATAAACAGGAGTCCTTATATGCCGCTTCACGGAACTGCTAATAATATAGTTAAAAAACTAGTAGAACTGGGTTTCACAGCGTATGAAGCTAAAGTATACTTAGTTCTCTCCACAGAAGGTTCACTCAACCCTACAGAGATAGCTGATAAATCCGGTGTTCCTAGACCAAACGTGTACCGTGTTCTGGAAAAACTGGAAGCTGAAGGATACGCTAGGCGGGAAGCTGTTCCAAGAGGTGCAAGATACTTAGCAGTAAGCCCTGAAGAGGTGGCTGAGAAAATAGAGCAGCGACTTAAAGATAAAGAAATAGCGGTTAAAGAGCTAAAAACACTCATCACAGAGATTAAGCCAGCTGAAATAGTAAGCGCTAGCGAAACAATGTGGCTTGTCAACGGTGTTGAAGAAATAAAAAAGCTAGTAGAAAAATCAATAGTTAAATCAGAAAGAGAGCTGATAATCCTATCTCCACCTCTATTCGGACAGGAAACAGTTGAAGAGAAAAAAATCTTTTTAGAAAAACTGATTAAGAGAGTGAACATGGGCTTGAATTTAATAATAGGGTGGCCTATAAACAGAGATGATATCCATATAGCTAAGGAACTTATGAATAAAGCCACCGTCTATCATTGGAGCCTCGGCGAGGTCCCGATGGGGATATACTGCTCTGACGGTAAGGAGTGTTTAATAACTTTTATAGGTAAGTGGGCTCCTTTAATAAGCTATGATTTAGGACTTTGGATAAGAAACCCTATATATGTGAAACCCATAGAGTATTTAGCCAGTAAATTATTAACGATCACAAAACCTGCTGAGGAGCGAATAAATGAACTAATGGGGGAACAATAATTTGAGTAAAAAATACGTGTTTAAACTGGTAGTTTTAGGAGATGAAAGAGTAGGGAAAACATCCCTAATATTCAGGTACACTGAGAGAAGATTCCTAGGCGACTATAAACCTACAATCGGAATTGATTTCTCAGCTAAACTTGTAGAGGTAGGTAAATATAATGTTGACCTCATTATCTGGGACCTAGGTGGACAGGAGAAATACCGGATTTTAAGAAAACACTATCTGGAAGGCGCTAGAGGCGCCATTCTAGTATTCGACCTAACAAACAGGCAGTCATTTGAGCACCTGAACAGCTGGTACAATGACCTACAACAAAACTGCAGCGGGGTACCATCCATCCTCGTCGGTAATAAAGCAGATTTAACAGCTGATCGAAAAGTATCACCTGAAGAGGGTAGGAGAAAAGCAGAGGAGCTTGGAATAAAATACGTAGAGTGCTCAGCCAAGGATGGAACAGACGTTGACGACGCTTTCAAAAACATCACTCAGCAGATGATAGATAAATACGTAACAGGCTGACTTAAAAATATTCAACGATTAACAGGAAACTCATGCCCGCACTGAGGGCATTTACAATAGCCGCAGTCACCTAAAGATCTACTAGGACATGCACCGCAAGCAAACACCCTAGCATACGATATATCAAACGAGAAACCGCAATTAGGGCATTTAACCAATCCAGCCATACAAACCATCACACTTTAAGCAAAAAATCATTTCGCACGTATCTTTTTAAATTTAACCCTTAGCTGTTAAAACCCATTTGGAAACATAGCTAAGCCCAAATAAGATAAAAAAAGACTAATTACCCAAAAAACCTGCTCCTGTAAAAAGGTAAAACCATAAATAGCCGCTGGGAAAAATAATCAATATAAACTGTGAATAAAACCCCTGGTAAGATGAATAATAATGGAGATTAAAGGATACATTATTCTAAAAGGAAACATATACCCCGCCGCCGAAATACTGAAAGCCATCGCTAATAACCCACATATAAAAATTTCTTTAACTAGTAGCGGGGAGCTGGTAATCGACAACTACAAGATTAATAAGTTAAATGAACCTCTCCCAAATATAGTTAGAAACCTCCTCTGCTTCAAAGCATTATCCTACTGCTGTTCACTAGATAAACCCTGCTCTAACAGGGATCTAGCGCTAGAACTGCTAGGTATAAGTAAAAAAACATATAAAGAGCTTAAAGAAGAACTTGAGAGAAAAATCCTAGAAAACCTTCAGAACTCTAATATCAGCGAGGAGACCGTGCCCGTTAAAGACATATTTTATAGTAGAAGCGGTTCACGCGATAGTTTAGAGGACTGGGATTTCTCACCGCTATCTAAACCTGAAAACCCTTATGAAAGTATAAAGCCAGACAGGGAAAGAGTTGAAAAGGAAGCATCCAACTTCTTCTCAGCTTTAAGCGGAGAAATAACCGCTGAAAAACAAAAAGAAATGTACTGTAAAAGATGCGGGCGAAGTATCGACGCATTTACCAGATTCTGCCCTAACTGCGGCCTACCCGTATAAAACTTAAAATAATTTATTTAACTTAATTTTCAACATTGTTTTCTAGATTTAATTATATAATGCCACGGTAATGTTAACATCGCCTAGTATATCCTACTATTATAATTTATAGTGAAATAAGAGTTATTATTTGAATAAACAATGTTGAAAATTATTATGAAGTTATAAATTATCTTAAATATTATTAGTGTTTAATATGTTCACTTAATATTCACTATAAACATTAAAGGGTTTGATGTATGGATGCTATAAAGGAAAGAGATCCGTATAAGATTATTAAAGAGCTTCTTAACGGTAATCTGAGATATTTAGAGGGTCTTCGATTATGCGATGTGTCGGCTCTTCGACGGGCGAGTATATCGCATGAGCAGAATCCTATCGCAGCTGTTTTAGGTTGCAGTGATAGTCGAGTTCCGCCTGAACATATATTTGATAAAGGTCTTGGGGAGCTGTTTGTTATCAGGACAGCCGGTCACGTTGTAGGCGAATTTGAGATAGGTAGTTTAGAATACGCGTGTAAGCATCTTAAAATCCCTCTTATACTGGTTTTAGGGCATACTGGATGTGGGGCGGTTAAAGCTGCTGTAAGCGGGGTTAAAGAGGAAGGTGGGTTAAACGCTGTTATAGATGGGATAAAACCTGCTGTTGTTAAAGCTTTAACTGGCGCTTCCCCCATGTCTCATGATGAATTAGTTAATAAAACTGTGCTCTATCATGTTAAGTTAACGGTGAGTAGAATTATGGATGAGTCTGAGATTATTAGAAAAACTGTTCAAGATGGCGGTGTAGCTGTAATGGGGGCGGTATACGATCTATACACTGGGAGGGTGAGCTTGCTAGATTAGTTATCTGCCCAGATGAGTTTCTCTAAGCTGATTATATCCACTAGGATATGCATTGTATGTGTATACTTCTTCAGCTGAGACTCTGCTGCTTATTGATTTGATTATATTCAACTCATCTTCACCGGTTATATTCCAGTAAAGCAGGGATGGTTTAACACCGTTACGCTTGAATGATTCAGCTCCCGTTATCGATGATATGAGTGTATTATACTCCATACTGTTAGCTTCAGGTAATACGGGAGTCCATGGGTGAATGTTAAATATTATCTTAGTTTCACGGCTTAACATTTCAATACTTTGACCGTACTCTAATTCAATATTACTAATATAATTGGTCGAAGGCTCCAGGTAAATCTCAGAGTAAACCTCAAGCTTATCGTTAACCTGTTTAACCCGCTCTGCAAGGGTTGTTATCATATTTGCTAGTTTATCAGTGCGCCACATTTTCCATTTAGATTGTAAGTCACTGTCCACATTTATTCTGTTAAAGTCGAATGATTGAGGGATCCCGGCTAAGTTACTGAACTCGGATTTACAGTGATCGCAAAAACAATAATTCCTGTTTATAAAAGTGTTGCCTACTAGTATAACTCCTTTAACAGGGTGTTTAGCGATCTCTTTTAAAACCTCGCTAAGATAGTTAACAGTTATCTCAGATGGGCATATGTGTGTGGCGCTCTTCTCCCCGCCGGATTTCACACTAGAATATTTAGGATCTTCCGCAAGGTAAATGTCCAATAACGTGTTGACAACAGCGTAGACGTCGAAAATATCTGATGAAATTTTAACAAATTCTTTTAGGAAATCTCCGTAAACAGGGTCTTTCGGAGCGGTTTTGCTGTCATAAAATACGCGTCCAGAAGGGGGTTTCACTAAAAGACCGATTTTTGAAAGATTCCCACCGTACTCGGCTATAAACTGGGATGGAGTCATTTTAACAGCTGAGGGGTCTAATATTAAATTTAAATCGTTTACTAGAAGCTCTCTTATCTCCATGTGATCACCGTTCAACTCCTATAGTTAGCATATAAATATATTAGCATATATTTATATTTATATCCTGAGATTTTAGTAAAATGTTTTAAACGGGGAGTCTACACTCTCCAGTTCTCTTACCTATCTTCATCTTTGAAATTTATTAAAACTGGATTATGCAGGATTAAAAAAGACGCTTCAGGTTTAAAATCAAAGCTTCAACGGCATATTATTTTCTTAACTATAGGCGGTCTCACTTTATATAATATACGGTAACCGCAATACGGGCATTTTATGCCAGGCATTGTTTTAAGATTTTCAATCGTAACCTCTTTCTTACAGCTTCCGCAAATGTAACTCATCTTAATCCCTTCCCTAATTGAAAAGCATTTCTTTAATATAAAAATTACGTTTCTATTAAGCGTTAAACAAAGTTTTCGAAAACTTTTATATTATTAAACTAGGAGACTGTTTTCTTTGAAGTAGTGGTTTACTAAGCAAAGTTTTATATCTTAATTCTTCTAAATTCATGAATAAAGCGTAAATCATGAGGAAAAGATTCGAATGGGTTTAGAGATTTGTGCAAAATGCGGTTTGCCTAAAGACTTGTGTGTTTGTGAGCAGATCGGGAAAGAGGAGCAGCGTATAAAGATACGCACAGAGAAGCGGAAGTGGGGGCGGGACGTCACCGTTATCAGCGGCCTTGATAAAAAAGAAGTTAACATAGATGATTTAACTAGTAAATTAAAGGCTAGCTGCGCGTGCGGTGGAACATATAAAAACGATCAGATAGAGTTGCAGGGGACTCATAAAGACAAGGTTAAGGATCTTTTGATATCATGGGGGTTCTCCGAGGATAAGATTGATATCAGATAGATTTAATCAGTGAAGAGGAGACTGAGATTGTTTAAAAGAAGTAAGTCCCCCAAGGAAGGGTATACGCTAACTAGGCTGTGCCCTGTATGCGGTTCTGATAAGCTTCGCGAGTTTAACGCATTATCCGGCTGGTACACTCAGCTTCAATATATTTGCGAGGAGTGCGGGTACTCTGGGACATTGTATTTGGAGGTTGAGGTTAAAAAATCTGATTTAAACAGTTCCGGGAATTCTAAGCCTGCCCGCCGCGAAGATAATTTATGAATCTTTTAATCCCGTCTGAAATATTTATTTTAGGCTGCCATCCGAGATTTTTTATTTTTTTAATGTCGAGAATCATTCTAGGAACATCACCTACCCAACCTCTTTTTCCACCTGTGAAAGAATATTTAACGTTTTTCAACTCGAGAATGCTGGTTATTATGTCCGCAATCTCCTTTACGGTTATCCACTCCTCTGAACCGATATTAAAGAAATCGAATCCTCTAATATCCCGCTCTTCTAAAAAGAGCGTTGCATCAACGCAGTCATCGATATATAAGTATGATTTTCTCTGGCTTCCATCTCCCAGTATTGTAAGCTCCCGTGGGTTTTTAACAAGCTTATTATAGAAATCATATATTACACCGTGGGTTGATCTCGGTCCGAAAATATTTGCGTATCTGCAGGAAATTATATTCAACCCGTATGATTGAGCGTATGCTGAGCAATACATTTCACAGCTAGCTTTTGAAGCACCGTAGCAGCTTACAGGTTTAAGTAGACTGGTCTCCGGTGTTGGTAGAATATCAGTATCCCCGTATAGGGTGCCTCCTGAACTTGCGAAAATAATTTTTCTGATATTTCTCCTTCTAGCAGCTTCAAGAATATTCAATGTTCCTAAAGTGTTTATCATAAAATTTTCAACAGGGTTCTCAGCGCTAACGTCTACACGCGGGTCAGCTGCTAAATGAAATATTTCATCAATACCTTGAGAGGCGTTTAAAACAGTTTTAATATCTCTTATATCCCCTTCTATGAAGTTTACTGATTTTTTTTCAGTAAGATGTTTGTAATAGTCTCCGGCTGGGGATGAAAGATTGTCTAAAATAATTATTTTATCCCCTCTCTTGATTAAACGGTCTACTATGTGGCTGCCTATGAAGCCAGCTCCGCCTGTTACTAGAATTTTACGCATAAATAATTTCACCTTGTAGTAACTTCACAGCCGTCATGTGTGACGATCAATGTATGCTCTGCCTGAGATACATAGCTTCCTTTGATATCGGCTAAAACATGGTATTGGTGGAGTAATCCGCTGTTAACAAGCTCTCTGAAAGCGAGTTTAATCGACCCTAATGGGATGTCTTTTAAAAGCCATCTTTGAGCGAACGGCAAGGTTTTAAACTCTTCAACTATTTTTTTCAAAGTATTTCTCGCTAATTGTGAGCGTAAGGGTGCTCGGAAAGGGATAAAACTGTAAATGTAAACATAAGGTGTTTCATGAGCGTATCCTTGACCTGTTGTCGCGAATGTTTCAACAGCATAAACTTCCCCCTCCAATATTTCTTTTCCGAAAGGAATCTTTATGTTAGGGATGTTTTTAGCACCGTGTAAATCATATTGACCGAGTATGTGGCCTGAAAGATCTCTTACTGGTCTGTAACCGTATTTTTTAATAGTGTCCTCTATTACTCTACCTATTTCATTGGTTTTAGCTTTCGGTTTAATCGCCTCAATAGCCTTGTTTAACGCCTCCTCTGAAGCTTCAACTAATCTATTATAATCTCGGTTAAACGATATTGTAAAAGCCCCGTCGGCGATGTACCCGTCTACGTGGACACCGAAGTCTATTTTTACAACATCTCCCTCACCTATGACTGTTTCATCCCCGGGTGGAGATGTGTAATGCGCTGCAAGATTGTTTATAGATATGTTAGTTGGGAAAGCCCATTTACCCCCTAACTCTGATATCTTTTTTTCAATCATTTCACATAGGTCAATTAGCTTAGCGCCAACTTTTATATTCGGTTTTATATAATCGACTACCTCGCGATGTATACTACCCGCTTTCTTATATTTCTCTAATTCCTCCTGCTTGGAGATTTTTTCACCTGTTTCAACTCGGCTCAAATCCTTCACCTTTCAAAGAGCGTGATTAATAAATATTTTATAGATTCCTAATCTATAGGACTTATAAATAATTGGATAATAAATATTAAGTATAAGCATCCTTACATTCAATAAATATTAAACAATATTGTTTTAAACTGAATAAACATGAAATTATTTATTTAAAATGTTTGAAAGTTTAATATTCACAATACAGGCGTGATGGGAAATTGGCTGTTAACCGTATTCCTCAAATAGAA
>JAWBON010000055.1:0-7718 GCA_038826135.1 Candidatus Odinarchaeota archaeon
ATATCCACTGGCAGTGGGTTGAATATGCTTGAAACCGCTTCTAAAGTTAACTTGCCTGTTTCGAATAAAAGGTTGCCTTCCGTTACTTGTTGTATGCTTTTAACCTGCTTTTCTTCAACTTTTTTTGTTCTCTGGGGTGTGAAGCAACAGTATCCTATTTCCTGGAATTGCTCCTCTATTTCATTCCACTCGTTTTCTTCAATCACTTTTAAAGCGGTTGGGAACAGGATCTTGTTTTCTTTTGTAAAGTGGCTTAACAACATATCATTTAATTTTATATTGGCGTCTGCAAGTTGATTTAAAAATTGCTTGGAATCTTTATTTGAATATTCTTCAACGATTTTATATATTGATTTTTTCAACTCTCTTATTTTATCATGTTCCATCCACATTATTGCAGGTGGTTGGGTTACCCCTTTTTTTTCTAAATACGGGAATAAAGTGTTTTCCTCTCTCTGATAATGTTTTTCAGATTCTTTGAAGTGTTTTACTATGTTTTCTATCTCGTTTAGTGTTTGCTCTTTTTTAATCTTGTTATTTAAACTGTTTTCGATTGTTTTTCTAAGTTTTTCAGGGAATTGTAGCATTATCTTGTGTTCTTCCATTAGGATTCTTATCGGATGGCCTTCAGGGGCTATGGCCTCCTCTTTTTCTAACGTTTCTTTAAAAACTTCTAAGTGGATGTCACAGAATTTTTGTAGTTCTTCTCTACTCATCCCCTCGTTTACCAGTTCTTCCTCTATAGCGGCTATTTCAGGCGGTTTAAGCTCGCATACTATTTTTCTAAGTTCTTTTTTTATTTGAGGTGACTGAGGGTTTTTATGTAATTCTTTTAGGAGGGTTTTTATTTGCCTCTTTTTTTCCTGAAGGCTTATTATTTCATGCATATTCAACACCTTATAACAGTGTTATATTTGACACTTCTCATTTATAAATTATTCCCCTCCTTAAGTCTAGATTTAAAAGCAAGAACGCACTACTCTAATTTTAGAGTGTAAACCAGTTATAATATGTTCGGCTTTCGTATAAGTTTAAAGCATCTGGTTGATAGTGTATTAAGAGACTGTCAGGGTAAAAATTATTAAGTCGCGTGATTACTAAATGTTACGATATTCGAAGCGGGTTAATACGGCTTGTGCTAGTTACCTGTCTGTTACTGAGTGTGTGAATGTTAACAAGTTTATTACAGTGGAGGTAGTTTGATGAGTGAGGAAGTTGAGTTAAAAGTTGCTGAATTGGATAAAAGATATGTTGGGCGTGGTATAGTTAGGATAGACTCCTCTATTATGGATGCTTTGAAAATTTCTTCAGGGGATATTTTAGAGATTGAGGGTTCTAAGAAGAAGACGGGTGCTGTGGTTGTTAGAGGGCGTATTGAAGATGCTGGTATGAATATTATTAGAATGGATGGTTTGATGAGAGCTAATGCAGGTGTGGGGATAGGTGAATATGTTAAGGTTCGTAAAGCTCAAACAAGCCCTGCTGAGAAGGTTGTTTTAGCCCCTATTCAGAATGATGTGAGACTTGTAGTTGAAGGAGAAGTTATAAAACAGAATTTAATGAACCGTCCTGTAACTAAAGGTGATATTTTAAGTATAACTGGACCTATGGCTCCTCAGCGACCTGATATAACAACTTTAGCCTCATTTTTCAGAAGCAGGGTGCCGTTCGCTCTCGGTGAGATAAGGTTAACTGTTTTGCAGACTATTCCAGGTAATATTGTTCAAATAACTTCTAAAACAGAGATTATTGTAGAAGAGCGTGCTGTTAGAGCACCTACCTTACCAGTGGTGACGTATGAGGATGTTGGCGGTATTGATGATGTTATTTTACGGATTAGAGAGATGGTTGAGCTGCCTTTAAAATACCCGGAGTTATTCCAACGTCTTGGTATTGATCCTCCGAAGGGTGTGTTACTGCATGGTCCCCCTGGGACTGGTAAGACGCTGCTTGCTAAGGCTGTTGCTAACGAGTCGGACGCTCACTTTATAGCGATTAACGGTCCTGAGGTTATGAGTAAATTTTACGGTGAATCTGAGCAGAGGCTTCGGGAAGTTTTCCAAGAGGCTGAGAAAAACGCTCCTAGTATAATATTTATTGATGAGATTGATTCTATAGCTCCTAAGAGGGAGGAGGTTACAGGAGAGGTTGAGCGGAGGGTTGTAGCTCAGCTGCTGGCTTTGATGGACGGTCTTAAAGGGAGGGGTAGGGTTATAGTTATAGGAGCCACTAACAGGGTTAACGCTCTTGACCCTGCTTTAAGAAGACCCGGCCGTTTTGACAGGGAGATTGAGATAGGTGTTCCTACAACTGAGGGTAGGAAACAGATTTTAGAGATTCATACGCGGGGTATGCCACTTTCAAGTGATGTGGATTTAGATAAACTGGCTGAGATAACTCACGGTTTCGTAGGTGCGGATCTGGCGGCTCTGTGCAGGGAGGCGGCTATAAACGCTATGAGGCGGATTCTGCCTAAGATAAATTTAGACGCGCCGCAGATACCTAAGGAAATACTAGAGACGTTGTTTGTAGGTAAAAAAGACTTCGAGGAAGCGCTTAAAATAATAGAGCCTTCAGCTCTAAGAGAGGTTTTGATTGAAATACCTAAAGTAAAATGGGAGGATATCGGTGGATTGGAGAATGTTAAGCAGGAGCTTATAGAGGCGGTTGATTGGCCTTTAAAATACCCTGATGTGTTCGGTAAAATAGGGATACGGCCTCCGCGAGGTATTCTCTTATTCGGTCCTCCGGGTTGCGGTAAGACTTTGCTAGCTAAGGCTATAGCTAATGAGAGCCAGGCTAATTTCATATCTGTTCGAGGGCCTGAAATCTTTTCAAAATGGGTTGGTGAATCAGAGAAGGCTATAAGGGAGATCTTCCGTAAAGCGAGGACCGCAGCTCCTGCTATTGTATACTTTGACGAGCTTGACGCTATAGCGCCTAGGAGGGGTATAACTGAGGGAACTAGGTTGTATGAGAGTGTGGTTAACCAGTTATTAGCTGAGATGGATGGTATGCAGGAGACTAAGGGGGTTATCGTAATCGCATCCACTAATAGGCCTGACATACTTGATCCGGCTGTTTTAAGACCTGGCAGATTCGACAGGTTGATACTTGTTCCTGCTCCTGATAAGGCTTCTAGACGGAAGATTTTCGAGGTTCATACAGCTAAGATGCCTTTAGCTGAAGATGTTGACCTTGATGAGCTTGTGAATAGGACTGAAAACTTCTCTGGAGCTGATATTGAGAACCTGTGCAGGGAGGCTGGTATGATGGCTGTGAGAGAGAATATGGGTAATTCTAAGGTTACGATGAAGCATTTTGAGCGGGCTTTAAGTAAGATAACGCCGAGTATCACGCCTGAACTTATAAAACAGTATGAGAAGGTAGCTGAGTCGCTTAGCGGTATTAAAATAGAGCTTAAACCTACGTATCTAGGTTAACCGCTTTCTAAAAGTGTTTTTAAACAGTCCTCTAAGATCTCTATTGAGGTAAGATACTCTTTAAGTTCAATGTACTCGTCAACGGTGTGATCTAATCTTGAATCCCCCGGACCGTAGGTTACAGTAGGTGTTTTATAAGTATTTCCGAATATGTTCATATCCCCTGTTCCTGTTTTAGTGATGAGAAGCGCAGGCTCTCCGGTAATTTTTTTAATAGATTGTTGGAGCGCTGAAACCAGTTTCGATTTCTTATCAGCTGTATAAGGCGGGCAAACCTCGTCTTCTATAATATCTGCTTTAACACTTTCTTCTTTATTGAAGATTTCAACTATCTTAGTTAAATTGTTTCTAATATTGTTAATGTCTTTTGATTCAGGGTAACGGAAATTCAAATATATTGTAGCGTGGCTTACCCCTATATTACTTATTCCGCTGATAGTGGTTGTGATAGAGTTTCTAAGGCTTTTTTTAACGTATTTTTCAAAGTCTTTTTTAATTTCGCTCCACAGTTTAATAGCTCCCTCTATAGCATTATTGGTAAGCGGGCTGGATGTGTGTCCGCCACGGGTTTTCACATCTATATGAATGCTTAAACACCCCTTATATCCTATTGTGATGTTTTTTAGATGGCTCGGCTCGCCGAATATAGCGTAATCAGCTTCAACCCCTGTATTTATAAGATCCCTTATGCCTTTCGAATGCCCCTCCTCGTCAACTACGGCGGCAACCGTAATAGAGCCTTTGCAAGGTTTTTTAACGAATCTGGCAGCAGCCATTATCATCGCTGATAGGGGGGCTTTAGCATCTACAGCTCCGCGACCGTACAGTCCGGTCTGCGTTAATTTAACAGGAAGTTTTCCTTTAACAGTGTCCATGTGACCGCATAAGAAGATTTTAGGTCTCCCGCATCCGACTTCCCCTATCACGTTTCCTATTCTTGTCTTTACTGTTCGTAAACCTAGTTTACGCATAGAATCGTGGAGAAAGTTTGAAGCCTTCTCCTCTTCACCGTGGGGGCTGTATATTTCTACGAATTTTTTTAGAAATGAGATTTCATCCATTTTCATCAATCCGTTGACGCTAGGGGTTGTATCACTCTGCTAAGTCTTTCAGCAACTTGGTCAATCTGCTCTCTTGTTATCACCAGTGGAGGGAGTAATCTGAGTATGGTATTGCCGGATGTTAACACTAGTAGGCGCTCTTTCACAGCTTTTACTACGTAGGGTTTAGCTTTAGTTTTAAGCTCCACAGCGATCATGAGTCCTAAACCTCTTATTTCACGGATAAGCCTGTTCTGGTCTAAGTGTTTATGCAGTTGTTGAAGGGCATATGCTCCCGTCTGAGCCGCTTTCTCCGATAATCTCTCATTTCTAAGAATGTCGACAGCCGCTGAGACGGCTGCGCAAGCTAAAGGATTACCGCCGAACGTGCTGCCGTGATCTCCAGGCTTCATAGAACCCCATATTTCATCCGAAGCCAGTGTAGCCCCTACGGGGACGCCTCCACCTATACCTTTTGCAAGGGCTAGGATGTCCGGGTTTACATTCCAATGCTGGCAGGCGAAGTCTTTTCCAGTTCTTCCGAATCCGGTTTGAACCTCGTCGAATATTAGTAGAATACCTTTTTTATTACATAATTCTCTAAGCTCTTTAAGATATGTTGGTGGGGGAATTATCACACCGCTTTCGCCTTGAATAGGCTCCACTATCACAGCCGCTGTATCCTCGGTTACAGCTTTTTCTACTTTCTCCGCGTCTCCGTAATCGACGAATTTGAATCCTGGTAGTAACGGTTCGAACGGTTCTCTGTACTCGTTTTTCCATGTAGCTGAGAGTGCTCCTAGTGTTCTCCCGTGGAAGCCTTTAATCATGGTTATTATCTCTTTTTTACCTGTGTGTTTTCTAGCAAGTTTTATAGCTGTTTCAGTGGCTTCAGCCCCACTATTGCTGAAGAAAATCTTTGTTAAACCTTTAGGTGCTATTTTAACAAGTTTCTCAGCGGCCTCAGCTCTGATATCGCTGTATAATACTCCAGGTACTGTTATGATTTTCGATATTTGGTTGCTGATAGCTTCGATTATTTTAGGATGGCTGTGGCCTAGTACGCATACGCCGTGTCCTCCAAGGCAGTCTATGTATTCCACGCCGTTTATATCCCAGACTAACGCTCCTCTCCCCTTAGTGATAACTACTTCGCGTTTCCCATACACGTTAGCTGTGTATTTATCTTCAAGGCTCATTATTTCACTCATTAGATATCACCGTACAGTTCTCTCCAGTTAAAGCATTCGTTAACGGTTCAGCGGATTTACCGGAAGCTATTATGATTTTTCCAACTCCCATATCTAATGCTTCGCTTGTGGCTAGGATTTTCTTCTCCATTCCGAATCCTACCTGCTCTCTAAGCGTCGCTAACGTGTTTTTTGATATTTTATTTATTAGTTTCTTGTTTTTGTCGAGTACACCCTCCACGTCTGTTAGAAAAATTAATGTGTCTGCTTTAACAGCTCCCGCTACATTAGCTGCAGCACGGTCTGCATCTATATTTAGAGGTTCATTCTCATAGCTTAAAGCTATTGGAGCTATTACAGGTATATACCCGTTTTTTAAAAGAAGTTCTAGTAGGGTTGGGTCGACTCTATCAACTTTCCCAGTGTAGCCGCCGTCTATCTTGATTATTTTATTATCTTTTTTAACTTTGAGAACTTTCTTTCTTTCAGCTATCATCTGTCTTCCATCTATACCTGTTAAGCCTACGGGTTTAAGCCCTTTTACTAGTAGAGCCTCAACCACTTTCTTGTTAGCTTTACCTGACATAACCATTTCAAAGATTTCCATTGTCTCTTTATCAGTGTACCTGCTTCTGGAGCCTGTCGGTGAGATTATGAATTCAGGTTTTTTACCAAGCTTCTCCGAAACTTCATTCACTATATTAGCTCCTCCGTGAACGTATACTATTTCATTGTTAGCGGCTAGTTTAGCTGTGTCTGCGGCTATTGCGTCAAGCCCTCTTTTAATAATTTCTCCACCTATTTTGACTACGATTCTCATATTTTTCACCTTAAGCTGGGTAAAGGCCGGGGAACTCTAAGCCTGTTGTCTCTTTGAAACCGTATCTTATATTCAAGTTTTGAACAGCAGGTCCAGCTGAACCCTTGATAAGATTGTCGATTGCTGAGAATACCAGTAGCCTGTTAACATGAGTGTCGATTTCGAAACCTATATCACAGTAGTTGGATCCTATAACATACTTGGGGTTTGGTAGTTGGTAGTATCCTTTCGACATTTTCAGTATTCTAATGAAGGGTTCATCTTTATAGAATTCTCTGATTATGTTTCTAACCTCTAGTTCAGTTACCTCTCTTGTTAGAAATGTGTGCATTGTGGATAGTATTCCTCTAACCATGTCTACAGCGTGGGGGGTGAACCCTATTTTTACCTCTTTTCCAGCTAGTAATCCAAGCTCCTGCTCTATCTCAGCTAGATGACGGTGGCCAGTCACCTGGTAAGGTCTTACCACGTTCGCTCTTTCAGGATGATGCGTCATAAAATTGAAACTTGCGCCAGCCGCGTCTGAACCTATCTTAGAGTCAGCTATTATATGATCTGTGTCTATTATGCCTGATTTAATAAATGGTGCTAAACCAAGTATTATCGAAGACGACAGGCATCCCGGGCATGCTATTAAATCAGCTTTCTTTATCTCCTCTCTGTGGAGTTCTGGAAGCCCGTATACTGCTTTCTCCAGATACTCGGGGGCTGTGTGGGGACAGTAATATTGCTCATATAATTCTTTTCTTCTCAGTCTGAAGTCAGCGCTAAGATCTATAACTTTTAAACCTGAAGAGAGTAGTTCAGGAACCTTATCCATTGAAGCCTTATGCGGTACGCATAGAAATATAACATCACAGGCTCTTGCTCTACTAGCATTATAGTCTTCGAATTTAAGTTTCGTAATCTCTCTAAGATGCGGGTGTATGAAGCTGATTGGTTTACCCGCGTTCTGTCTAGAAGTAACATATACTAATTCAACCTCTGGGTGGAAGAGCAGTATTCTAAGCAGCTCTCCGCCCGTATAACCTGATCCTCCAATAACTCCTGCTTTTAACATTTTATTTTTTCACCTTTTCAACTAAATAATCTATTATAGCACCTGGGACATCTATCCCAGTTGCTGCAACCGTGTTTCTATACTCTGTTGTATGATTTAATTCATGGACAACGTAACCGTTAGGTGTCTCCATTAAATCAACACCGAACACACCTTCACCTATAG
>JAWBON010000056.1:0-2277 GCA_038826135.1 Candidatus Odinarchaeota archaeon
TCAGATTCGATTAAAGATTACAGAAAAATTAAACCGAGGCTTATTAACAGCATCATCAGCGCTCAAACACCAGTTGAAAAAATCTAGCAATTAGATTTTAGAGTAATTTAAGCGGAAATATTTTTTAACCGATTTTTAAAAATAATAGAAAAGTTAAAAACCTAATATTTTCCGCGCTGTAGGAGACATCATATCTGGAGACCAGGGGGGATCCCAAACAACTTGAACGCTAACTTTACCAATATTTTTCATATTACTGAGCTTATTACGAACATCGTTAGCTATTATAGAGTGCATTGGGCAGCCGGGTGCTGTTAACGTCATTTTAACGTAGACGTCACGGTTATCCTTAACTTGAACATCGTATATTAAACCTAAATCCACTATGTTAACAGGGATCTCAGGGTCGTAACATGTTTTTAAAACTTCTATAACCTCTTCTTTCGAAACCATTAATAAACACCTTCTAATGTTTTCTAAACTTAAATATGTTTAATACCGTTGTTTCAATCACATAAGGGATTTACTTAATATTTTAAAACTGTAATTTACAAGTTATTAAATCCATATTAAGATTTCTAAACCGTTAATGAGACTTAGACTGGAAAACTCTGAAATTACTTAAAGACAGTTCATACAATCCCTAAGATGCTTAAGATAAGCACATTTTAAAAAAATATAAGTGTTTCGGTTACTCCGCATTTCCTTCCGCGGTAACCGAAAATGAATATAGCTATAATTGGATTAGATTTAAATATTGTAATGAATATCGTAAAGAATACTCAACTCGAGCAGTGTTTAACAGTTCGGGTTGAAGCTCAAATAAATAAGAATAAACTATTTTAAAGCAGCGTGAACAATAAATACAGGTGGATTTAATATGCCTAAAAGACCAGGGCACTGCTATAGTAAACTAGAGCCCAGACCGTATGTTAAAAAGAAATCGCGAAAGAAAAAAGAGTTTGTTAGAGGAGTCCCTGATAATAAGATTCAGGTTTTCGACATGGGGGGCAAGGGATTAAAATTCCCAGTTTACGTTCACCTAATAGCGAAAGAGGCGGGGCAGATAAGACATTTCGCTCTCGAGTCCGCTCGCATATCAGCTAACAGAATACTTGAGAAACAGGCTATAGCAAAAGAAAACTATTATTTAAAGGTGAGAGTTTACCCTCATCACGTCCTCCGTGAAAATAAAATGATGGCTTTCGCTGGAGCTGATCGTCTTCAAGACGGTATGAGAAGAGCTTTCGGTAAACCTATAGGGACCGCTGCGAGGGTTAAACCTGAACAGGAGATTATAACAATAGGGGTTACAACCCAATTTATAGATACGGCTAAAACCGCTCTTAAAAGAGCTGCTACAAAACTGCCACTACCATGCTCAATTGTGGTAAGTAAAGCTAGCGAATAACAGTATTAACAGCTCTAAATACTAAGCTTAAAATAAAGGGGCTGAACCCCCCTTTTGAGAGAGTATTATAAAAGTATTTTCCAGAAATCTAACTCGTCTTCAGCTAGCCCGCTTATTCTTAGTTTAGATTTTCCTGTAACCTTCTCCAATCCTATTTTTTTCTCGATCTGAGCTACATGTCTTCTTGTTGATATAACAGCATCCGGGTTAACACTTATACTTGTAACACCTAGTCTGACTAGGAATTCAGCGTACTCGGGGTAAACGCTTGGAGCTTGACCGCATATAGAGACTGTGACACCGTATTTCTTGCATACTTTAGTCACGTAATTTATCGCTCTTAGAACAGCTATATCCCGTTCATCGTAAATTTCCTGAACACTCGCATCATTACGGTCGACGCCTAATACTAGCATTGTAAGATCATTTGACCCTATGCTTATTCCATTGATCCCTTCAGCGCATAGTTTGTCAATTATGAAAACCGCGGATGGGACTTCCAGCATTATCCACAGCCAAAAATCAGGGTCTTTTTCAGGGTTTAAACCTTCACCGTAAATGATTTCTTTAACTTTTTTAAACTCCCCTATTGTTCTAACAAACGGTATCATTAAATGAACGTTTTTAAGATTGAATTTTTCCCTAACCTTTTTTATAGCTGCTAATTCTAGTTTGAAAATATCCGGCTCCTTAGTGTACCTGAATTGCCCTCTGTAACCGATCATAGGGTTAGGACCTATATGCCCGGTCTCGCGCTCGTATTTTTCACCGCCTTCCAAGGCCAGGAACTCATCTGGTTTAAAATCTAAAGCTCTGTAAATAACAGGTCTCGGATGGAAAGCTTGCGCTACGGTTCTTATACTTTC
>JAWBON010000056.1:2287-7665 GCA_038826135.1 Candidatus Odinarchaeota archaeon
GATCAGCGCCACCCTCTTCGATGAGAAGTTTAGGATGTTTCCCTATTGAAAGCATCATATGCTCCGCTCTTAGTAATCCAACACCGTCAGCTAATGTCTCACGGGCGACCTGCTCAGCTTTTTCAGGTATTGAAAGATTCACATATATTTTTGTAGCTGTGATTGGTTGTTCGAAAACAGTTACAGCGCCATGGACGCCGGGTTTCTCCTCCTCCACTGTTTTAACTATACCATCGTATACAAAGCCTTTACTGCCATCAACTGTCACTAGTTGACCGTTCTTTAAAACAGTTGTTGCATTACCCGCACCAACAATACAGGGCACGCCAAGCTCTCTACTAACTATCGCAGCATGACATGTATAGCCTCCTTCATCTGTAACTATGGCTGCCGATTTTTTCATCGCTGGAACCCATGACGGGGTGGTCATTCTCGTAACTAATATGTCGCCTTTCTGAATTTTATCAATATTACCCGAGTCTAAAATTATATTCACTTTTCCCGAACCAACGCCTGGGCTTACAGGAAGACCTTTAACAAGTAACTTATATTCTGATACGTCGGCTGCTTTCTCTTCAACAGGTTTAACCGTTTTCTCACCATGAACTGTTTCAGGCCGCGCTTGCAGAATATATATTTTATGTGTTTTTCTATCTATAGCCCATTCAATATCCATGGGGATACCGTAGTGTTCCTCTATTTTTTTAGCTATTTTAGCCAGCTCTAAAACATATTCATCGGGTATGCATAATTTTTCCTGCTCTGTTTTAGAAACGGGTACCGTTATTACTTTCCCGGTTTTAACATCAATAATATCTTTTGTAGCTTTTTTACCAACCTGTCTTTCAACTATTTTCATAGTGTTTTTATCAACTATGAACGTGTCGGGTGTAACTGAACCGCTTACCACAGCTTCCCCGAGACCGTAGCTGGCGTCAATTAATATTTTAGTTCTATCGCCTGTAACAGGGTGTATAGTAAACATTACACCCTGCGCCTCCGGGTCTGGCGCCACCATCTCCTGAACTGCAACGCTTATCAAAATCTTTTCATGCTCGAACCCCTTCTCTTGACGGTAAGATATTGCGCGCGGGGTGTAAAGTGAACTCCAACATTTAGAGACAGCTTCGATTAAATGCTCTTTATCAACGTTTAGAAAAGTGTCTTGCTGACCTGCGAAGCTTGCGCCAGGAAGATCCTCGGCTGTTGCACTCGACCTTATAGATAAACGCACATTCTTCTCCGTCAGAGTCTCAAGTCGGGTGTAAGCCTCTTTTATCTCTTTCTGGATCTCTGGAAACATGGGAGTTGACTCTATTAAAGCCCTTATCTCACGTGAAATTTTATTAAGTTTATTAAGGTCTGATAAGTCCAGTTGTTTTAAAACAGATTTTATTTTATTTATAAGACCCGATTCTGTAATGAATTTTTTATAAGCGTAAGCTGTTACAGCGAAACCTTTCGGCGTAGGCGCTCCCGCCCTTGTGAGTTCGCCTAGATTCGCGCATTTACCTCCCACGTAAGGTATATCTGATTTTGTCAACTCATCAAACCATAATATGAGTTTCTGTGATTTATCAGTCATTATAAAACCCGTCCCTTAAATTAAATACCTATTTTATTGCTGTACACCAATATATATTTTTTACTATGCTCATATATAACTAATTAAAATTAATTTCAAAATCTTTTGAAACAATTCCTGTGAAAGAAAATCCGTTCACCAGTCTAGTAAAGTGTAGTCTTTCATAGGATGATGGTTTTTTCATCAATAATTGTGGAAGATGAGTGTTAGCTCACCTAGATGATGCATTCAAATATTATAAGCTAGTAGCATGGCTCTGGTTGTGTTATAAATCTTGAAATATTTTAAAACAATATCGGACGGAAACTCTCCTGAGAGGCATCTGATTATTAAACTGCAGTTAACTTTTTTTGAAATGTTAAGCAGGTCCGGGATGAGCTCTATAGGTGGTCTTATACTGTAAATTAAATCAGTGTTATAATAGTATTCGATATTAGGGTTGGTTACATCGTCCACACTTATTTTTAATCCGCCTGTTTTATTAATGAATTTTTCAACCCGCTCCGAGAGATCGATAACTAATATTTCAGTTTCAGGATATAGATTTTTTAATTTCAACGCGATATCCGGGTAAAAACCTATCCCAACTTCCACTATTTTTCTAGGCGATTTAAAATTGTCAACTATGAATTTAATTATTTCATCCTGATCTGGTAAGGGCAACTGTCAACACTCTATTAAACCTAGTTTATGCCGAGGATATATTGATTTACCTTCAAGTTTCTCCTCAATTCGGATAAGCTGATTATATTTAGCGGTTCTTTCAGATCTAGCGGGAGCTCCACTTTTTATCTGACCGCATGAAAGAGCGACTGCTAGGTCGGCTATACTGGTATCCTCCGTCTCACCCGATCTGTGGCTTACCATAACAGAGTAGTTGTTTTTAAACGCCATTAAAGCAGCGTTAATAGCTTCTGTTAAAGTCCCCACTTGATTGATTTTAAGTAGTAAACTATTAGCAGCCCCCATATCGATACCCTTAGCAAGTCTTTTAACATTAGTTATGAAAATATCATCGCCGATGATTTGAACCTTGCTTCCTAATTCGTTTGTAAGCTCGCTGAAAGATTCGAACTGGTTTTCTTCAAAAGGGTCTTCTATTGAAAACACTTTATATTTTTTATAAAGCTGTTTATAGAAGTCTATCATCCGCTGAGCGGTTAGTTTCTCACCGTCTATATCGTAGTAACCATCTTTGTAAAATATGCTAGCCGCAGCGTCTATAGCTAAACAAATATCTTTTGCGAATTTATACCCGGTTTCCTCTATTGCTGAAGCAATTACTTCAAGAGGTTCATAGGTGAAACTCATAGGGGGTGCGAAACCGCCTTCATCACCGATATTTTTAGCTATCACCCCGTATTTCTTAACTAAAATATCTTTCAGAGTATGATAGACTTCAGAGCACATTCTAATAGCCTCAGTGCATGAGTGTGCTCCTATAGGGGCTATTAGAAACTCTTGTACTGAAAGCTTATTACCAGCGTGAGACCCGCCGTTTATTATATTCATCACAGGGACCGGCATCACATATTTATCAGAGTTGATATGTAGGTACTCGAACAGAGAGATATTCAGCGAGCAAGCGGCTGCATGAGCTGCAGCTAGTGAAACCGCTAATATAGCGTTAGCCCCCAGATTACTCTTGTTTTCAGTTCCATCTAACTCTATGAGGAGAGTGTCTATTTCTTTCTGAGCTAGTACATTAAATCCTAAAAGTTTGGTTGAGATTATTTCGTTTACGTTTCTTACAGCTTTGATCACGCCTTTACCGTGGTAGATTTTCTTATCACCGTCTCTTAGCTCTAAAGCTTCATATTTACCTTTAGAGGCGCCCGCGGGCACCGCTGCTCTACCAAGCGAACCGGTCTCTGTTACCACGTCGACTTCGATTGTGGGATTACCTCTAGAATCTAGTATTTGTCTGGCGTGTATTTTCTTTATATGTATAGGCTTAGAATACATTTCCAACACCTTTAAACATGTATTAGAAGATTCGGGATTATAAATTATAAATATTTTTTCGATGATTTTTATGTTAGTAAATTCGTATCTATCTTAAATGTTGTGAGCATAAGATTTATTTGTTAATTTCATCATATCATAACTTCAGTCGGGGAGTTTGATGGTGCTGTAGGATTGATATCTATCACCGTAGGAATCTACACGATTACATGGTTGACTATGCGCGTACCCCCCCTTTTTAGAATATGTTTAATCACAGGGTTTTTAAATGATAGTGTTGTTTTTAAAAAGTATTAAGTTCACTGGAGGAATATTAAAATGGGTGGTGAAGTGAAAACTGGGAATCTAGTATTACCTGGAGATAAACTGGGAGTAATAGAAGAGTATGTGTTAGGCTCTGGAACATTTCAAGAAGACGGAGTTATATACTCATCTAGGATTGGAATCGTTCTCATAGATAATAAAGCTAAAAAAATATCTGTTTTTCCTAAAACAACTAAACCGCTTATACCTAAAAAAGGCGATACAGTTCTAGGGAAAGTTATAACTGTTCAAGGTAAGAAAGCTGTTGTTGCAATAGCTATGGTTGAGGATAAAGTACTTTCATCGATTTTTACAGGTCAAGTATTCATAAGACAGGTAACCGGTGATTACTTAGACTCAATCGACGAGATGTTTAAAATAGGAGATATTATAAGAGCTAGTGTTATAGATGATAGGGAGGAGGTTTACCAGCTATCAACAGCTAATTCAGAGCTTGGTGTGATAAAAGCTTACTGCGCTAAATGCGGTAATACGCTTAGAAGGGTGAATAAACAATTAAAATGCGATTCATGCGGCAGTGTTGAAACAAGAAAACTAGCCAGCGATTTCGATTCTTAGGAGGTATCTTGTTGAAGATTAGTTATATTAAGAAAACTAAGAAGGAGCTTGAAATAGAAGTTGACGGGGAAGGGCACACCCTGTTCAACCCGATTAGAAAAATCTTATTCGAAGATAAAAGCGTGGTTTTTGCAGGCTACCATATTGAACATCCTATGATAGGGAGAACTAGATTTCTAATTCGAACAGACGGTACTAAGACTGCTAAAGAAGCGTTTATAGACGCTATCGACAGCTTGAAGGATAAAGTTAAAGATCTTAGAGAAGATTTTTTAGAGATTAAAACAGATTAAGTGCTTAAAATGGGGAAAAACTCTTATAATATTCATGAATTTTTCAGCTCCTTTGAAAATATTTACAAGATAGCTAAGGATAAACGATTATCTAGGATAGGGGATAATGTAGTTAACCTAGCGTATTCATTAGCTGTTTTTATATCAACTAATAAAAGCGCTGGAAAAAAAGTTCCTGGAAAAATACTGTCATCCGCTCTCAGGGGGACTCGTTTAAGAGAGTACGCTGGGAGACGACGGGACGCCCATGGTTTAGCGGATGTTGTTGAAGCCTTAGTTGGCTACTGCTGGCTTAAAAAGACGATAACAATAGATAGCATGGTTGAGATATTGGTTGAAAATATGGGGGAGGGCTTGCAGACCGGTGGTGGTGTTGAAGTTACTGTTAAAGCGTTTAAAAAATTATTGGAAAAAATAGATATAATTTTAACGAGAGAATTTAATAACAGGACCGTTTAAAAAATGGTGAAAGAACACATTAGAGCTTTAGGAATAGACGACTGCCCGTTCCAGCTTAGAGCGGATACACATACAAGACTGGTGGGTGTTATTTGCAGGGGTAATTCGATTTTAGAAGATGTTTTATCAACAACTATAGAAGTTGACGGTTTAGATTCAACAGATAAAATCATAGAGATGATTAAATATTCAAA
>JAWBON010000057.1:0-7480 GCA_038826135.1 Candidatus Odinarchaeota archaeon
GGACAAACATAGCATATACCGATGCCTATACCGAATAAAAGACCGTATGTTATAACAAGACCTATAAGAGTTGTCATAGCTGCTGAGGACATAACCCCTATAGCCAGTATTATGCCACCTATTATAGTGGCTTTAATCGGACCTATACGCTGCTGCAGTTGACCGGCGAAAATCATTGTTAAACCGAATGCTAGAAGACCGACACCGAAAACGAAGACTGTTAATTCACGGGGCATACCTAAGTAGGGTGATACGAATATAGTCATTACACCCCATGTGTAAATTGTCCCTAAAGCTAGTTGAATTATAACAGCACCGACTACAACAATCCATCTTTTAAAAGGTTTATTCTCAGACATATATGTGACTCCCTAAAATTGTAATCGAGTAATTAAATTTCAGCTTTAAACAATCCTCCTTTAAAAGCTTTAGGTAGTTTGAAGAAAAAATTATTATCTCAAAGAATTAACTTTATCAATATATTTACTGAAAATTAATCGCTTTTTTCTATCAGTCAGACCCATGAATCTAACTTTACCGAATATAGGTCTTTCAGGCCAGGGGCGGTCGTGTTTTCCAAAACACCAAGCGATACCAGCATAGCTGTTAGGATCCCTACCGTCAACCTCGTATTTATCATTTAAGTAAACAGCCCTGTTATAGGCTTCCTCGATTGTTTCAGACCATTCGATTATTTTCTTACACCAGTACATTCTCATATAGCTGTGCATCTTCCCGGTTTTAACCATTTCAATTTGGCAAGCATTCCAAAGTTGATCGTGAGTTCGACCTTTCTCCAGATCTTCAAGCGAGTAAATATAAGGTCTTAAATCTCTCTCATGTATGGTTAAAGTTTTTTTAGCCCAGTCCGGAAGCGCTTGAATTGAATCATAATTAGAATTATAATAAACAAAGTTTATAGAAAGCTCCCGTCTCACCACTAACTCCTCAAGGTAGCTGTCTACACCAGGACTGTTCGATTTAATAACTTCGAGTGCTATGTATAAAGGTGAGATCTGTCCGAAATGAAGATAAGGGCTCATACCAGATAAACAATTAATAGAAGGGTCATTTCTAAAATTAGGATAATCATCCAGTTTCTCCCTGATGAAACTTTTTAAAAAATGTTTAGCTTTACCTGTTCCCCCCTTCAGCGAATCTACAGGTTTCACATCTCTTAATATATTAAGCTTGGAGAGTGTAAGGTTGATGTCATCTATATCCAGTGACTGGAAATCCATGTTAAGGGAGGAAAATCTCGGCTTCAACTCGGGAAGCGGGATTAAATACTCATGAAGCTTACGGAAGATTTTAGGTCGGAAAGTAGCTGCCGAATATTCTTCTTTATTAGAAGCTTCTTCAACAGGTACTATTACATTTGTTTCAACCTGGATTAGAGGGCAAGCCACAGATGCTGCTGCTTTTTCACGCCAATCCCGCTCTATTCTGAGATAACCTCTGTCAACTACGATCAAATTAGCGTTTTCAGCGAATTCATTAATAATTGAGGGAGGGTTCCCCTGACGGATTATAAGCAATATACCCCTGTTTTTGAGAGAGCTTTCAACTTCTCTGAGCCCTTCTAACATAAAATAATAGTGGCGTTCATTAGCTCGCGGAAAATTCTCTGTTAAAGTAAATAAAACAATCAGGGGAGTATGCATTTCATTAGCTTTTATTATCGCGTATTCAAGAGCGTGGTTATATTCACATCTATGAGATGCTTGCATCCAGTAAAGTATATAGCGCCCACTATAATTTACAGCTTTAGCATTAAGTAATTTTACTCTAGTATGTTGAATTGAATCCATAATTATTTAACATGGTTTGGCTGGTACTATAATATTAATATTTAGGTTCTGTTAATTGAGTTAACGAAGGGTTAATAAGGTAGATTTTATGTAATATAATTGATAATATTATGTAGCGAAGCTACACAAAGATGATTAGAAATGATCCATTCAATATACATAATGCGGAAAACTGGTGAAAACATATATACGAAAAAATACGAGCAGAGCAGCATAGATGATAATCTGATTTCAGGGTTCCTAAGCGCGCTTCAAAACTTTGTTTCAGAGGTAAGCAGCGGCGATGTTATAAGAACTATAAAAACAGGGAACGTTAAATTCATCTATAATATCATCCATGATATAATAGTTGTAGCTGTAGCAGACCAGGAAGATGATGAGAAAAAAATACAGGAAAAAGTTGAGAAAATCGCTGAAATATTTTATAATAAATTTAAAGTAAACCTTGAAAACTGGACAGGGGATGTAAGCCCTTTTAAACCGTTCGAAGAAGATTTAGAGGACATAGTATCAGGAACTCTAAAAGTCTCATTAATAGGATACGGTGGCGTTGGGAAAACCACCATACTGAAACTTTTAAAAAACGAGGAAATACCACTGAAACATAATCCTACAATAGCCGTAGATATAAAACCGTTTAAAGAAATAAATATCTCAGGTTTAAAGCTGATAGTATGGGATTTCGCCGGTCAGGAAAGATTTGAAAGCCTCTGGAAAATGCTGATAAAAGGGACAGATCTGATAATAGTTGTTGTCGACTCTACAATGATCAACCTGTTAAGAACAAGGAGAAAAATTATGAAAATGATAGAGGAGGAGAACCCTAAAGCAAAAGTGATAGTGATAGCTAATAAACAAGATCTTCCGAAAGCGATAAAACCGAATATAATAGAAGACTTACTTAACGCCCCCACATATGGTTTCGTAGCTATAGATCCATCATATAGAAGAGATATTCTAAAGATAATAAACGAAAAAATAGATGAACTTTCAAAAGCAAGTAAAAAAGAGAGCAGCGTTGTCGCCAGCGCTGCATAAATCATAGAAGATTTATCTTCTTCTAAAACCGCGTTTACGCTGATCCCTACCGCCGTATCCTCTCTGAGACGGCGCGTTGAATGGTCTCCTAAACCGAGGCTGCTCAAATACTTGATCAGACAGGTTCTTATCAGAGTTAACTGTTCCAAAATCCTCAGATGTAATCTCTTCAATACTACCGTATTTACCAGTATTCAACCTCATAGAACCCTTAAATAATGTAACATAACCATTGTTAATCTGATATATTCCACCGTCTTTAAGATTATCTATATCCTCATTCCATAGTGTTAAAAGTATCGACGCTGTCTCATCACCGACTAAGGCTTCAGCAACTCTAAGTGTTTCACCGGATAGTTTAGACACTACTTCTCTAGGTTCCGTCTTAGACACTACCTTAACCTTTAAATTAACATTTTTAGAGTTAGGTTTTAACTCTTCAACAGTTATAAACTGTACCACATTCTCGTTTTCTTCAGACATTCAAACTCAACTCATATAGATTTTTAACGCAAAATTATAAGTTAATTTCGCGCAGATTTTTATAAGCGACCGGGTGATTATGAACGGCTTCCCGCTTAAAATGAGCTTCCAGATCTTATCCAACGGAGGCTTCATACAGCAGGCTCTTAGAGCCGTAATCCCCGCATCCATCCTATTTTAACAGACACTATCATATAAACGTTACGTTAAAAATCACTATATAAAATAACACTACTCTTTCTCCCGCAGATCTTCCTCTGACAAGGCTTTTTTCAACTCTTCAACCTCTCGTTTAACCCTCTCACGCTTAGACAACTCCTCCGGCGTCTCACGGGGGGCTTCAGGTAGAATAGCTGTTTCTTCAACAGCAACTTCACTCTGCAATTTTTCGAATTCTCTATCAATCATTGATTCATCAGCCTCACCCAGTTCAAGAGCCTGCGCGAGCTCGCTCTGTTTAGCTTCAATCTCACTAACTAATTCCTGCGTCTCCACTCGTGTATCAATAGCATCCTCGATTGTTAAGATTTTAGTAGCGTTAGAAAGCAGTCTATTCGCTGATTTAAGAGCCCTATTCATAGCAACCGTGTCCTCAGCTGACTGAATGCTTTCAATCGTATCCTCTAATAGATCTATCTGCTTCTGGTACGTGTTAGAAAGAGTATTATATTTAATCCAGCGCTTAAGCTGACTGCGAGAAGCATCATTATTCCCCTGCTTTAAATATTTTTTAGCCGTTTCCCGGCTGGAAAGCGCCTTATTATAATAGTTTCTAGTCCGGAGCGTAAACTGGTTTATAGTAGACCTGAGACTGGCTATTGTCTCATCCTTAGATTCTTTTCTTTTCGGAAAAAGTTTTCTCCAAATACCCACACACACCACCCTACTAAATAAATTATCATCCACCGTTTTTAAACGTTAGATTCCCTCATTTTCTCAATTTCTTTTTCCAACTCTGAGATTTTACCTGAAGGTTCCGGCAAAGACTTCTCAGCTTCCACCGCTATCTCCTGATCTATCTCATTTAAAACTTTTTGAACATCATCTTGCTGAATCTGACTCACTTTAGTCATGGATAATATACGTCCTTCAGCTAAATCTTTAGCCCCGCTTATATGCTTCATACTCCGATCAATTTCCTCTAATGTTTTAGTTAAATCAGGGATCCTTATCCGATTTTTAATAACACCTATAACATATTTGAGACTCCCTAGAATCTTCGACACATCGCTTACAGCCTCATTCATTTTAAGATCAACTAGAAGACCCTCTATACCGAGACGGTAAGAGTCTATTTCAACCACTGAATTTTTAAATTTAAGATAGTGATTTATATATGTTTTAGCAGCCTCCTCATCCCCCTCTAAACGTGCTTTCTTAGCTTTCACCCTATTGTTTTTAGCTTGTTTATCAAGCCTTGAACTTTCAATTTCAAGCTTTCTACAAACGATTTCAAGTTTCCTATTCAACTCAGATAGTTTAGGCCCTCTTAACCAAGATACGAGTCTATCCAGAAATGGCATTTAAAGCACCTTTAAAGCAACTAATAATATACTATTCATTTTAAACATTTAAACCATTACGCTGTAATAAAAATATTAAGAAGAATACATAGTTTATTTAAGTATACTTTATTAAATATAATTATGGGGTTTAATATGAGCCATGAACTATTCGAAGCTGCTTCTAAGATAGCTAAGGAGGCTGTTAAGTTAGATAAGCAGAATAACCCGCGGGAGGCGGCTGAAAAATATCTTAAAGCCGCAGATGTTCTTATTAAACTTTCTAAAGTGACGGAAAACTCGACTCTTAAAAATATTTGCTTCAAAACAGCGGAGCAATATATTAAAAGAGCTAAAGAGCTTAGAAGAACAGCCCGAGGTAATTTCAAAGAGGATACGGGTTCTAGCGCAGATACCGGTGAAGTTGAATTAGCTGGAAATATTTCAGATATTATTTTAACAGAGAAGCCTTCTGTCCGCTGGAGTGATGTAGCCGATCTGAAGGAGGCGAAGCAGGCCCTCAGAGAAGCAGTGATACTGCCAATGCTCAGACCTGACCTTTTCACAGGTGCAAGGGTACCTTGGCGTGGAATACTTTTATTCGGCCCACCAGGATGCGGCAAGTGCGTGTGTGAGGATGAAACCGTAATCACCGAGACAGGTGAGAGGGAGACAGCGGCGGAGATCTTCCATAAAGTGAAAAAACGGTTATTAACAGGAGGAGTCGGGGAGTATGTTTATACACCTGAGGGAGGCTTGAATCTGTTATCGGTAAATATTTCGGGAAAAATAGTGCCTGACAGGGTTTCATTCCTCTACACTAAAAAAGATGCTAAATGCCTCAGACTCAGATTAGAATACGGGGGCGATATAAAAATAGGTGAAAACCATCCACTATTATGCGCTAAAGAGAAAGGGTACACCTGGGTTAGGGGAAGCATGCTTCAACTTGGGGACCGAGTGGCGTATATTCAGAATATTAGTAAACGCCGTGAAAGATGCGTGAATAAATGGGTTAAGTTCCCGAAGATTATAGATATAGAAGTTTTTAAACAGGATATTTATGATTTTGAAACAGTGAGAAATCACACGTATCTAATCGGGGAGGGTTTTATTTCACATAACACTTTTATTTCCAAAGCAGTGGCGAATGAGTCTAACGCGACATTCTTGAGCGCGGATGCTGCTACACTTGTCTCAAAATGGCTTGGTGAATCAGAGAAAGCTATCAAAAGTCTTTTCAACGCCGCCAGAGAGAACGCTCCGTCAATTATATTTATCGATGAAATTGACGCGATAGCTGGTACACGGGATGAGGATGAGGTTGGCGGTGAAAGGAGATTGAAAACACAGATGCTGATTGAAATGGATGGTGTAAAAGAGTACAAGTCCAAGCAGCTTATGGTTTTAGGGGCTACTAATAGACCATGG
Source organism: Candidatus Odinarchaeota archaeon (assembly GCA_038826135.1). Classification (GTDB taxonomy): domain Archaea; phylum Asgardarchaeota; class Odinarchaeia; order Odinarchaeales; family Odinarchaeaceae; genus Odinarchaeum. The sequence goes on from JAWBON010000057.1 coordinate 6,266, forward strand.
GATATTGATCCAGCTTTTAGGAGAAGATTTGAAAGAAGAATATATATTCCCCTACCAGATAAAGACGCTAGAAAAGAAGTTTTCAAGTATCATTTGAAAGGAATAGATTTAGATGAAGATGTGGACTTAGATGAGTTAGCGGAGAAATCAGAGGGGTTCACTTCATCCGATATAGCTTTAATATGCCGTGAATCTGCGATGACACCTATACGGGAACTTGACGAACAGGGATTACTTGAAAACGTTGACTGTAAACCGCGGCCTGTCAACAGGAGTGATCTAATCAGCTCGCTTACTAGGATAAAACCTGTAGTCACACCCAGCGAAATAAAGAGATATGAAGAGTGGGCTTCCGAATACCGGAGTTGAATAATAGGAGTGAGAGGGGTTAACGGTTGGGTTCTAGCAGGGAGTTAGAAAAAACAAAGAGTAAAAAAGAAGAGTTAATGGAAACGATAGATAAGCTGAAAGAGGATTTAACATCTGACATGATTCAAACAAAGGAGAGTGTTTTAAAACCTCGAATGATCAATTTAAAAGAGATTGAGGAGATTAAAGAGGAGCCGTTAAGCCGTCAAATACCTTCTGAAGGATTCGATTGGGCTGTTAACCGTGAAAAATATCCTTGGATGTATTGGATCCCGTCTAAAAACGAGGATGTTGAAAGCTGGTTGAACGAGTGGTCTGATTTCACTCTTCAATGGTTTAAAGCTAACAAGATACATATTATACCGTTCGCGGAGCTTATGGGTGAAAGACCCTTCATCTATCTTCAGAATAAGATTGATTCTCTAAAACTTATCATTGAAAAACTGATTTCTAGAAAATTCTGCTCGTATACAGGGGAAGACGGCAGGAGTATCCGAGTGTTTTGGCGCGGATACGAGGATTGGGGTGATTTAATATATAACTGGGCTTTAAAAAATGGCATGGTTGATTTCACACTTTTCGATATAATCGACTTAGAGGAGAGTACTGATAACTTTCACAGGCTGCCGCAAGAGGATTTGAAAAAAATTTTCAGTCTTCTAGTTAAAAATAAGAGAGCTGTTTGGATCAGTAAGAAAAACGCGCATATAAAAATATTATTTTAATAAAGCATTAACGAGTTACTTGTTTAAAAAAGCTGGAAAATAATATTTTTTCCCATGTGAGTAACTTGAGTCAACTTTAGCCAGACCGTATTCAACCAGTTTAATCAATATCATATTAACT
>JAWBON010000058.1:0-7286 GCA_038826135.1 Candidatus Odinarchaeota archaeon
GAAAACTCGCTGCAGAAAATGATTTTTTCATAGCTCAAGCGGATCTAATGCCGTTAGTGGGTAAGTTTCTAGGCCCTGCAATAGCGCCTAAGGGTAAAATGCCGAAGCCTGGAACAGGGATAGTTGCTCCCGGAATCAATATTAAACCGATTGTTGAAAAACTTGGTAAAATCGTCAGACTAAATATGAAGAAGGATCCGATAATACATGTTAAAATCGGTGATAGAGAGATGAGTGAGGAAGCGTTGGCCGAAAACGCTGCTACTGTAATAAATTTCATTGAAGGAAAACTGGAGCGTGGCAAACAAAATATTAAAAACATGTTCATAAAAACTACGATGGGAGAGCCGGTGAAAATAGAGTTATAGGGGGATTGAAAATGAGTTTAGTAGCTAAGCAAAGACCGACCCTGGAAAGAAAGAAAAACTTAGTTCAAGACTTAATTAAGCTCATCAATAAATACAATATAATCGGCTTAATGAGAATGGAGAATATAGGGTTAAAACAACTGCAAAATATAAAGAAGAAGCTTAAAGGTTTAGCAACTATTAAAATGGCTAAGAACAGCGTTATCAAATTAGCGCTCGTAAACAGCGGTAAACCGGGCTTAGAAAAACTAGCCGAGCATATTAAAGGCCCAACCGCCATCATATTATCTGAGATCAATGGGTTTAAACTGATGCAGTTTATTAAAGAAAATAAGAGTAAAGCTTATGCTAAACCAGGGATGAAAGCGGATACAGATATTATTATACCTGCAGGTAACACAGGGTTCCAACCGGGACCGATGATAACAGAACTTAACGATATGGGCTTAAAGACTAAAATAGTTTCAGGCACAATATGGATAGCACAAGACACGCTAGTTGTTAGAGCGGGTGAAGAGATTAGCCGCAAGATAGCTCTACTATTAACTAGACTGAACATACAGCCTGTAAGCGTGGGATTAGACCTAACCGCTGTCTTTGAAAACGGATTAATATTCGCTAAAACAGATCTCGACATAAATGTGGAGGAGATTAAAAATCAATTACAACAAGCATACACGTACGCTTATAATCTCTCATTTAATATAGCGTATCCTATGAAGGAGAACATTTACCAGTTAATATCTAAAGCATACACTGAAGCCTATAATCTTTCAAGAAACGCTAAGATAATACTACCTGAGACCGTGGGTGAAATACTACTTAGTGCTCAAAATGAAGCTGACACTCTATATAATATTGTAAGAGAGAGAAACCCTAATATATAATCTAATAAAAAGTAAAGTTGGAGGTGCGATTAATGGAGACCGTATATGCCGCGATGCTGCTCCATAAAGCAGGTCAAAAGATCACTGAGGAGAGCTTAGGCAATGTTCTAAAAGCCGCCGGTGCTAAGGTTGAAGATGTTAAGTTGAAAGCTCTAGTAGCAGCGCTTGAAGGGGTTAACATAGATGAGGTTATCAGTAAAGCTGCAGCAGCCCCTGTTGTAACCGCAGCACCAGCCCCAGCAGCTCAACCAGCAGAGAAGGGTAAACCTGCTAAGAAGGAGGAGGAAGAGAAGAAATCGGAAGAAGAAGTTACAGCCGGATTAGGTGCATTATTCGGCTAAGCGACTTCTTTTCCTTTAATATTTTTGAAGAAGAGATTACTTCTTGTTTTATTTTTCAAATTACAGTTATAGGTTGAAATCCAGAGCAGAATAGTTTTAAAGTAGAGTTCACGTTCTAAATATTAAGTGAAACCAAGTCATCTAACAGCTCCACGAGCACAAACCATTAAACAGGATGGAGTTTAACATGATCCCTAAAGAAGAGTTGAGAAAACTATTCACTGAGGAGAAATACAGGGTAGCGATATTCAAGAGTGAAGGGTTCACCAGGAAACGCTGTAAAATATGCGGTGCCTATTTTTGGAGCCTTGATAGTGGAAGAGAAATATGCGGCGACACAGGTTGCATGGGCGGATACATGTTTTTGAAAGACGATTATAAAATGAGAAAAATGAATTTACATCAGACCATAGAAGACTGGGCGAATTACTTCACTAAAAACGATCATGTTAGAATAAAAGATTACCCGGTGGTGGCTAGGTGGAGGGATGATGTTTTTTTCACAATAGCGTCGATAACTGATTTCCAACCCTGGGTTTTAAACGGTACCGTTGAGCCACCCGCACCCTCCCTCATAGTACCTCAGCCGTGTATAAGATTCGGGGGGAAGGGATTCTGCGATATTGATAATGTAGGTAGAACGGGGAGGCATCTAAGCCTTTTCATAATGGGGGGGCAGCATTCCTTTAACTCCAAGCTTAAAAAAATAAACGGGTACTGGATGGATAGATGCATAGAACTTAATTATGATTATTTAGTCAACCATCTAAAATTGCCAAAAGAGAAAATAACGTATAAAGAAGATGTTTGGCAAGGCGGCGGTAATTTCGGTCCGAGTTTAGAGGTATTCTATAACGGTCTTGAAATTGTTAACAATGTTTTCATGCAGTACGAGTTTAACAGTAAAGGCGCGTACAGAGAGATGGATTTTAAAGTCATAGATGTAGGTTGGGGTTTAGAAAGATTAACATGGTTAAGTCGAAGAACATTTAACGTATACGATGCTGTTTTTGACAGAATTGTGGAACAGCTTAAAAAAACAGCAGGAGTAAACATACCACCAGAAATTTTACTAGAATATAATATGCTGTCAGGCCGCGTAGATAGAGGGGAGGCCGAGAAGAATAATATAATAAACCAATCGAAAACAACCATGTTAATTAAAGATTACGAGCGGGAGATTGAAAAATTACAGGCTGTTTACGCAATAGCCGACCATCTTCGAACATTCATATTCGCATTAGCGGATGGCGCTATACCTTCCAACGTAGGGGGAGGATACAATATAAGAGTTCTCTTAAGAAGGGTTTTCTCATTGAAGAAAGCTTATTCTCTAAACATAGACTTAGCTGAAATATGCTACGAACATATAAACATGCTTAAGAGAACCTATCCGCGGGTTGAGAACACGTATCAAACTGTTGAAGACATATTAAAAATAGAATTGGAAAGATATGAAAATACTATTGAGAAAGGCAAAAGATATATTCAAAGCTTACTGGAGAAAGAGGGCGTAATAGACGCGGATAAAATGAGGGAAATATATGTTTCAAGAGGTATAACACCGGAGACTGTAAAAGAAATAGCTTTAGAATTGAATAAAGACGTTACAATTCCCTCCTGCTTCTACCTAGAGCTATCTAATAAAAACGTAGAGGAGACTGTTAAAGAAGAGAAAGAGGATTTAACTAATTATGTTAAAAACTTAGAGCCGACTGAAAAATTATATTATGAAACACCCTACGCTAAGAGGTTTAAGGCTAAGGTTGTCAGAAACATTCTAAACAAGTATCTTGTCCTTGATAAAACACTCTTCTACCCTGAGGGAGGAGGCCAGATAGGTGACAGCGGCGTTATAAAAGGTGAAAAAATTATAAGAGCGTTTAAAGTTTCTGATGTAATACTTCACGAATTATATAACCCCGCTAAAATAGGAGAGGGGGAACAGGTAGAAGGTGAGATTGACTGGGATAGAAGACTGCAATTAATGAGAAATCATACAAGCGCCCACATAGTCAACAGTGCAGCAAGACACATACTAGGCAAACATGTATGGCAAGCAGGCGCGGAGAAAACACCTGATAGAAGCCGACTCGATGTAACACATTATAAACCTTTAACAAGAGATGAAATATTCGCTATTGAAAAACTCTGTAATAAGATAATTTTAGAGAATAGAAAAGTTAGAGTAAAAAATTTAGAGCGAAATACAGCTGAGAAAAAATACGGGTTTACAATATATCAAGGCGGCGCTGTACCAGGCAGAATACTTAGAATAGTGGAAATAGAAGGCTGGGATGCTGAAGCATGCGGTGGAACTCATGTAAAAAGAACCGGCGAGATCGGGGTTCTGAAAATAGTAGGCGCTGAAAGAATCCAAGATGGTGTGGTTAGAATAGAATATCTTTCAGGGGAGGCTGCCTTAAGCCACATACAAGACCAGGAGAAAGAACTGCGTAAAATCGCGGAGCTATTAGATGTACCTGTCAACCAAGTTTACGCTGCGACTGAAAAATTCTATAAGCTATCAAAGGAATTAAAGAAAAAAGTGGAGCGAATTCAGAAAACAATAAGCGATGAAAACCTAAATATAAAAATGGTTGACCGTCTAGGTGAAAACGAATTTTATACAGGTGTGGTTGAAGAAGCTACGATAAAAGACTTGATCAATATATGCGCTGGTTTGAGAGGTAGATTGAAAAACGCTGTACTTTTGCTTTTCGGTAAAAGTAATTCGCTAAATGTGGTGTTAATGCTGCCTGAAAATATTTCTAAAAATATTAACGCGGGTTTAATTATAAAAGAGGAGCTTAAAGAGTTTGAGGTAAAAGGCGGTGGAAAACCTGAACTCGGTCAAGGAACAGCCCCCTTAAACTCGGATATTGAACGTATAATTTACACTGTTAAAAATATTCTAAGAAATAAATTAAATTTAAGGTAAGAGTCAGATGAGATTAGAGATTATAGAGGAGGCTGCTAAAGACTTCAGATTCCTACTTTCAAGAGGATATAATAGGGAGAGTACATTAAAGGTTGTCGGAGACCGCTACCAGCTGGACAAAGTGGAAAGACATGTAATATATAGAAGTGTTTATCCAGCGGATATAGCTGAAGCGGTGGTTAAAAAATCTATAACAGTAAACCAGCTTACGAATAAGGAATTAGCGATAGACGGGTTTAATCAAATCATTACTATCGAATCAATATTAAAAGGGGAAGTGATAATTCTATGCGACGACGGCTTTATAAGGGATATATCCGCTGTATTCGAAAAGTTTAAAGCAACTGAGACGACTTTTAAAGCCTTAAATCTTATCTTTAAAACCTTATCTGAGAAAAAACCTAAAAACACATATTTTTACCTAGACAGCCCTATAAGTAAAAGCGGGAAACTAGCCTATCTTATAAACGAGTATTTTAAAAACTACGGTATCACAGGCCAAGCCTCAGCTGTTAAAAATGTTGATAGTGAACTGCTTTCAAAAGATGTTGTAGCTAGCAGCGATCACATTATAATAAGTAAAGCGAAACAGGTTACTGATTTAGCGCAAGTGTTTCTAAACCTTTATAGCGGCCGCGTAATATCGTTTAAATAAGGATAATATTTTAATAATTTAGTCATTAAATTATTTCAAAACATAGTAAATTCGGATAGGAAGACTTGGGCCCGTAGCCTAGCCAGGATAGGGCGCTGGCCTTCTAAGCCAGATGTCGCAGGTTCGAGTCCTGCCGGGCCCGCTTCTCCACACTATAAAATATGAAGAAACATGCTTTTACCACCCGCTTTCCAGGGCATGCTCTTTATAGTAACACTCAGTATCGGGTTAAAATCTAATAATCTGTTTACAATAGGCGTAATGAGTGAAAAATGAAGTGTTAAAAATGGTGGTATGCCTATCTGTTAGAAGAATAGACGGGGAGAAGGCCCGTGAACTTTTGGTAAAACACGGTTTACTGGATGATAGATATAAGATTAAAAGCGACTGTGAAAGAGTGTGTTTTCCAATTAAACCGGGTGTTGAATTAAAACGCGTAGTTAAAGAACTCCCAGGCGCGAAGCTTATAGATGATTTTTTCGAATTTAAGAATAAAGTTTTCACTCGTGGACTCAGGGAGGTATTGCAATCTTATTTAGGCGTATACGAGAAGGAGAGACTGCCTAAATCCTATGATCTTATAGGTGGATTAATGCTGATTGAATTAAAAGAAGAGCTGTGGAGTGAAAGGTTTAAGATCGGGGCTATAATTAAAGAAAACTTTAAGCATATACGCGGAGTGTTCGCTAAGAAGGGCTCTGTTGAAGGAGAGTTCAGAGTTAGAGAGGTTGAATGTATAGGCGGAGACTGTAATCCTGTAACAGTTCACTTAGAGAACGGATGTAGGTATCATTTAGATTTAACAAAAGTTTATTTTAACAGTCGATTAGGCTCTGAGAGGCTTAGAGTCGCTGAAAAAATCTCACCTAATGAGACTGTGATAGATATGTTCGCAGGAGTTGGACCTTTCACTATTTTAATAGCTAAAAAAAGAGTGGAGGTTAACGCTATAGACTCTAACCCTGACGCTGTGTTTTACCTTAAAAAAAATATTATCGAAAACCGTGTGGAAAAATATGTAAATGTTTTCCTAGGCAGAGCTGAACAGATAGTTACTGAATATTTGAAGAGAAAAGCGGATAGAATAATTATGAATCTACCAGCCGATTCACTTAATTATCTAAAATATGCTTGTGAAGGTTTAAAAGAGGGAGGCGGGGTGATCCACCTGTATTTTTTCAGCGGTGAAAAAGATTTTGATTTAAAACTTCGATCTATTGATAAAAATATCAGTGAAGTAGGCTATAAGATTAGACAGATGCTTACTAGAAGAGTTAGGGAGATCGCGCCCTACAGATACATGTATTGTGTGGATTTAACCCTTCACTGAATAACTTGAATAGTGATGTTAAGCAAGGTATCCATACTAGTTAGCAGCCGCTTAAATTCCGGTGATAGATCGCATGCTGCTTTACTGCAACCTATCATAACAGTTCTACCACATGTATACAAGCTCCTTCTGCAAACCATATCAGTGGGGTGATTTAAACCCAGCTTAGATGAGCCGAAACCCTCCACGATCTCCACCAAGGGGCCTGCTTTAATAATGAGTTTAATAACAGCCCCGTCTCTTCGAATCGCTTGCTTGAATTTTTCAGAAAAATCCGGTAACCCTTTAGAGGCTTTCACACCTACAATACAGGTAGCTTTAATAGTGATACTCTCCTCTTTAGTGAACTCGAAGGTTGTTTTATGCGTGGCAGTGATGTTAGGATGACCTCTAGCTGTTAACCTCTCTTCAAACAGCTTCAAATAACACCACCTGAACGTGTTGATGAAAAATACTATTTTAAAACACCGTTTAAACCCCAATAATAGGAGGGGTCTGTTTCTATATCTAGTAATCCGGGTTTATCAGCGTCTAATAATTTCCCTATTGCGCCTTCGAGTTCAGCCGGGTCGTTAACATTGAGACCGAGACCTCCGCAAGATCGCGCGAAGGATCCGAAGTCCGGGTTTAAAAGCTCTACACCGAATTTTGGGAGACTAGCTTCAGCTTGCTCGTGTCTTATCATTGAAAGCTCTTTATTATTGAATACTATGACTTTAATAGGAAGATCGTATTTGACTGCTGTTGTGAAATCAGCCATCACC
>JAWBON010000059.1:0-7091 GCA_038826135.1 Candidatus Odinarchaeota archaeon
ACTATGTTCCCTTCAGGTTTAATATATAGTTTAACCTCGTATTGGCCTGCAGAGAGCGTTGGGTTGAAAACAGCTTTAAATATAATATCCTGCGGATTACTTGTATCGTTTCCTGTCGGTGTGAAATAAGTATAGTTATCGAAGAATACTCTTTTAAGATAACTGTTAGAGGGCTGGCTAACCCAGTACTCGTATCCTTCCGCCATGTAGACGCCGCTGCTATTATAAATCATGTAAATATATACTGGCAGTGTTTGATTTTCAACATCTATACTCTTGAAAATATCTATTTTTAACTCGATTTTTTCCAAGTTTTTATCTGACAATATGTGCAGCCAGACTTCTTCACCCCAGCGGATCATATGTTCCGGTATTAGCTGCCCGCTGGGTGTTCTGATTTCAAAGTCTACGTTGGCGATTTCCCCTATTATATAAGTAGTGTACTGCTGTCCTTGTAAAAGCGAGTAACCGGCTGATTCATAGCCGACATTATCTGTATCATAGACTTCCCACCGAATTTGGTATCGAGCGGATATTGTCGAAGAGTTAAACACTCCTCTGAAAGTTATATAATAGTTTTCGTCAGTTGACTCTATTCTAGACTCGTCTTGGTCGAGTTCAAAGAACGGGGATAGATCCAGCCCGCCCTGGTATTCGAATGTAGCGTACTTCCAGCTTTTAGCTGTAAAGCCTTTCTGTGAATCGTATGATAATTCAAGCTGGGCTGTTATATAATCAATCCATCCAGAGAATACAATACATGCTGTACCGATTGTTCCTGATCTTATCCCTGCTTTAGGTACTATAATAGTTATATTAACCGGTTCATTTAATGATATGACTCCTGTTCCATCATCTGGCAGCGGTGAACCCTCTGAAAGAGTTATTTGTACTTTAGGTAAAGGACCGAAAATAAAATTCGCTTCATACCAAGTTCTGTTAAACGAGTCAGAGCTGGTTTTATCATTCCATTTGACTTGAAGATACTCATTTTCCTGGGCGGATACGGCTGAAACGGATATGAATGTGAACGATACTAGAATTATTAGTATAGCTAGTGCTAACGGTTTCTTCATTCAATTCACCATTTATTATGTAATACAACAACAAAAAAATTACTATTAAATATTAAAAATGCAAATATAAATTTTACTCTAAAATTAAAATTATGTGAACATGCCGTATAAGTGAGCTAAACTCTTATACTTCAAACGGGCTAGTTCATCATCCAGCTTTTGTTGGAGAATCCGCTGCTTGTATGATAAATCCTCTAGTTTTCTGGGTGTTAATATTACCGGTCCGTGTATGATGTAATCTTCATCGAGGCGTTCTAAAGATAGAGGGGGGATACTCATCATTATTTTAGCTGTTTTTAAAGCTTTTGCAACGGGATCCTGTATTTCAAGTATTTCCAGCGCTGTTCTTTCAGGTATCGGTCTTAACCCGAAGCTTAAATAGTTAGGGTGCTCTAACACAGAGCTGTCCTTTGTCCGCCCACCGACACCTATAGTCTTGTAAGGGTTAATCATGTATTCTTTAATCATCCACAGGTTTTGATCGTGTTGGAAAACCCATTGTAAATTATGCTGGGAGTCTTTTGTAGCCCAGGCTTTCCAGCCTTCAGGGTCCTTATTATATTTTTTAGCTATCTCTTTTTTCACTCGCTCAGCAGTTCTCATCTTACCATACCACTGTTTAAAATGTTACAAGTAAATTAAAACTGTTTTAAAATTTGAGTTAATATTGATTATTTAATCTGATTAGAAATATTAACCGTATATATTTAACTGTAACGTATTTTAAGGGAGGGTTCGGCCCCCGGGTGGGCGGGAGTTGTTGTTTTTTGACCGGGGGCCTAAAACTAGTATTTACAATATGTATTTAATACAAACCAGTATTTATATTTTTCGTAGCAGTGCAACATAAATTACTGCTTAAAATACTATTAAAATCAATGCGATAACGTTGATGTAATAGCAAATTAGGCCAATCATGGCCGCGTATGATCTTGCTACTTTCTTGGCATATTGTATACCGCGGGTAAATGTTGAGAGAAACCATATCTGAGTTAGTATTAACCCACTCATTGTAACCGGGTTGTGAAGCGGGTCCGGAAAAGTTATAAACTGGTTTAGTATGGTGACTATGATTAAAAATATGATAAATGGCGTCATTGACAGCGCGGTGTTTATTATAAGTAATCTTAAGTTTTTTGATGTATGCAATGCTATTCTTGAGAAAGCTTCTGTGAAAAGTGTTAATCCAAGCCATGTTATTAGAACTATAACTATTTTTAGTAATGGTTCTAATGAAATCATATCTGAATAAAACAAACCGAAGTTAGCCAAGCCGCTCTGGATTGTAAGATAAGATAATAAGCCGATAACTATTAGGGCTTCAGGTAAAAAACGCAACGGATTCTCGGCAACATATTTATACATCGGGCTGAGACTCACCACATCAAATAATTTACTTGATTTACTCTTAGTTTTGAAACTGGATTTAATCACAAAATCGCCGTCATGTATTAGACGGTAGGCGGCTTTACCGAGTGAAGTTAGCCTATATCTTTTCTCTTGGTCCTGTTCCACATATTCTTTAAGATAATCTATATGATGATACAGTGTTCCCGGTTCAAGATTAACTTCCTTGGATATTTCAGTATACGTGCTTGTGCCAGAGTCCCCTATTAACTGGATTATCTTCCTTCGAATTTTATGTGATAGAATTTTATAGATTTTCTCATCTTCACTGCCTTTTTGTTCGCCTGTCATTTCAATCAACCTATAATCCGCATTTACAATAAAAAAAATGGGGAGTTAAATTTTTCCATTCTTTTTAAGGATTAGCAAACCCCCGACTACGGAGACAGCTATTACTCCTCCCAGTATCATAACCAATGTTATGAAGAACGGTACAGTTGTTAATATGTTTTCGGTTACACCTATTGTCGGGTCATGGATTAGTGTTCCATTCCATTTAGGATAGCATAGGTACAGTTTTATACCTGAATCTGTTGTTGAGTAGGATGATGTCACGTTCAATGGACCGAGGTCATCCTGAGCTACATCAACGAATTTGAAGTACGCTAAGGTTGAGTTGTCTGTTCCTGTGAAGTTTAGCTGCTCTTGTATTTCAGCTGTGTTAATTATTTTCTGCTCCTCTCCTTGATTTATTATTGTTCCCACATCTACACTGTTACCTCCAGGTAAGCCTATTCTGAGCTGTGCTTCAGCACCTGTCTGCCATGTGAGATCAAGCCGTAGAGCTAGCATAGTGGCTGGATCGCTGGTCTGCCAGTCCCATCCGCTCATTATTATATCTACTTTTACTTCATATAAGCCGTGGACAGTAGTGTTTTCCCCATTAACTGTGATTTGTTGATCTATACTATATATGTGGACTGTCAAGATCATTGTAAAATCTGATAGATTCAACCCGCCTACTGGTATTTTACTGGAGTCTAAGGTGAAATTGCAGCTTACACCATACTCCTCTTCAACGAATCCGCTGAAATTCCATTGAGAGGAGGCGAAGGAGAATACAGGGTTTCCTGTAGCGGTTTCATTATATTGGAAAACTTGGTCCCCGTTTTCATCTATGAACTCTACTAACTGTATAAATTTAAGATGATATATGGTGTTGTTGTCATCCGGGTTCCAGAAGATAATATGGGGCATGTTATCTGAACCGGTACCAGACAAGCCTGTGACTCTGACAGTTATTTTATCTGTTTGAAGTGTAAGCTGGCCGCTCTGGTAACTATAAGATATAGGTGAAGGCTGCGCTAATGTGTTGGCTATAATGGGGGAGACCGTTAATAACGCCATGATGAGAAATCCTAAAACCATAATATTTCTGGTTGTTTTTTTCATTTTGATCACCATATTTATTTTTACGATTATTTTAATAATTAAGACTATTTATAAATGTTCAGTTCGATATTTATAGAAATCCAACTTCGAGAAAAACCGAACTAAGTAAAAAAGGAGTCAACTAACAACTTCATATTTCACCAACACTGCAAAACTCACCGAAAAACAATAGTAAAATTATAGCATTTACTATAAACCCCACCTACTCATACTACATCTTAATTCATCAGTTAGCTCATCGCTCTCAGAATTTCAACTAATAAGTATTTTTTACATTAATTAAACTAAAATTTGCTTTGAATTAATCCTAATGCAATAAGCTTTAACTTAACATGAAATCTATTAATATTATAGGAGCATATGAATAAGAATAAGAAAGGTGAGATTTTATGGGTGGTATAATGGAATTTAAAAAAATAATTTCACAGCATAGAAAAGAGTTAGAGAATAGATTTAACGTGGAAAAAATTGGTTTATTCGGCTCTTATGTTAGAGGGGAAGAAAGTGAAGAAAGCGATTTAGATATTTTAGTTGAATTTAAAGAACCTATAAGTTTATTTGAATTCATGGAGTTAGAAGAATACTTGGAAGAGATTCTTAAAATTAAAGTTGATGTTGTTTCAAAAAAAGGTTTAAACCCCTATATCGGGGAGCAAATACTTAATGAGGTAGTTTATGTATGAAAAAACGTGATTACAAAAACTATCTCAAAGATATTATAATGAACATAGAAGATATTGAAGGTTTCATAATAAATATGGATATGGAGGAATTTAAAAAAGATAAGAGAACCAGTAATGCGGTTATTAGAAGCTTGGAGGTAATAGGGGAGGCGGCTAAGAAAATACCCCAAGAAATAACTAGTCAATATCCTCAAATACCTTGGAATAAAATTACTGGTATGAGAGATAGATTGATACACGAGTATTTCGGAGTTGACTTGGAAATAGTATGGAAGACTGTGAAATCTGATTTGCCAGCCCTTAAAATCTTGCTAGAGAATTTACTTAAAAATGATCTAAATTTATAGTTTTTCTTAACGTTATATTTTTTAAATATTGAATTCTGAAAAAACAAAAATGGAAAGTTAGGGTTTAATTATTTCAGGCAGTATACAGCTGGAGCAGCTATTATCACAGCGTCAATCGAAAAACAGTATGCTATAATTCGAAGACTATTAATTACAGGCGGGATTGTTAAAAATCTAAGAGATGAAATAAAAAATTTACCCCTAACATTCTATAAAGGTAAATCCGGTATGAGGGATGTACTAGTGCATGAATATTTCGGCATAGATACTGAGCTCATCTTGAATGTGATAACACGTGATTTACCGATTTTTAAAGAACATGTTTTAAAACTATATTCTGGTTTTACTTAATCCAGATCAGGCGGCTGTCATCCATTATATAGAAGCATTTGCAACCGTATTCATGAGCTAACCCGTAGAAGGCCATCGCTGTAAACCGGCTGCCACAGGTTACATCAAAAACGATCTCATTTTTACGCAGATATTTCTCCACCTCCACTCGAACCGCTTCATACACGCCGTCGAAACTGTAGTTAATAATCCGATCCGGTAAAACCATTATTTGAACATCCTCTGTCAAACCTGAAACCTTGCCCTTCACAGACTCCGTTCCCAGAAACATATAATTTACCGGTTTAACCCTACTGTTATCTAAAAGAACCTGCCGAATCCTTCTAATAACGTAAGGATCCTCCTCTAAGGCCCCCATATACATCACAGGCGCTTTAATCCCAAGGTAATCCCGAACAGGCTGAACCATTTGAGGAATGATCTCAGCGAACTTATCCTTCCACTCCCTTCTACGACGGATAAGACCGGCCTCCTCCAGCTGACTGATATTATGATAAAGCCTAGCATCACTAACCTCATCCAATCCAACCCCGAAACTCTTAGCCAGCGCGTACCTTAACTGTAAACCAGTCTTCTCCCCCTCTAAGAGCTCCTCTAAAAGAACCCGACGGCTCTCAACCCCACCGATAGCCCGCTCTATAACCTCAACAGCACTCAACGCAAACACCCATTACAAGTCAACTACATATACAATATAGTCGATATCACTTATAATATTTATCCAAAAAAATCCTTAAATAATAATTTTTCGCAAATATTATGTAGCTAAATTACGAAAAAAATAAATTTAGCCCGCGGAGGTTAAAAACCTCAAATAAAAATAAATAAAGGTGAAAAAAATGGCGCAAGCACCCAAAACTGAAGTAGAACCCGCGCCGATAGAGGAAATGGTAACCGGCAAACCCGTAGTAGTAGACAACGGAACCGGCCTCACTAAAAACGGCTACGCAGGCGAAGACAGACCCAGATCCGTATTCCCCACAATCATCGGTTATCCAAAATACACCTCAATCATGACAGACGTAGAACACTACACAAGAGAATACTATATCGGCGAGGAAGCCCTCGAACTCCGAGGCGTATTAAAACTAGTCTACCCTGTCGAACACGGCATAATAAAAAGCTGGCCCGCCATGGAGAAAATATGGCACTACACATTCTACACAGACATGAGAATAGACCCATCCGAACACCCCATCCTATTAACCGAACCACCCATGAACCCCAGAACAAACCGTGAAAAAATGGCTGAAATCATGTTCGAAACCTTCAACGCACCCGCCATATACGTAGCCATGCAAGCCGTCCTATCACTATACGCATCCGGCCGAACAACAGGCCTCGTAATCGACTCCGGAGACGGAGTAACCCACATCGTCCCCATATACGAAGGATTCGCCCTCACACACGCAATCACAAGAGTCGACCTAGGCGGACGCGACATAACCGAATACCTAAGAAGACTCCTCAGACAAAGAGGATACACCCTACAATCCAGCGCAGAAAGAGAAATCGTCCGAGACATAAAAGAAAAACTCTGCTACGTAGCCCTAGACCCTGAAAAAGAACTCAAACTAGCACAAAAAGTCAGCGAAATGGAAAAAACCTACATGCTACCAGACGGAGCACCCCTAACAATAGGAGCTGAAAGATTCCTAGCACCAGAAGTCTTCTTCAACCCAGGAGTAATAGGACTCGAAGCCCAACCACTAGACGAAGTAATCGTCCAAACAATCGAAAAATGCGACGTAGACCTAAGACGAGACCTATACAGCAACATAGTCCTATCCGGCGGCTCAACAATGTTCCCAGGACTAAAAGAAAGACTAACCAAA
>JAWBON010000060.1:0-6932 GCA_038826135.1 Candidatus Odinarchaeota archaeon
GCTGTTAATGAATTTATCCAACTCTTCTTTCGACTCTGTCTCAGTGGGTTCAATCATAAGCGCCTCGCTTAAAATCAACGGGAAGTAATTAGTGGGTGCGTGAACACCTAAGTCCAAGAGGTTTTTAGCTATATCTAATGCGGATACCCCGGTTTCTTTCAGTAAAGGTGAAGCGCTGAACACAACCTCGTGTTTCCTAGGTGTTTGAGGAGAGTATTTAAGGGAGAGTCCTCTTGTTTTCTCTAGTTTAGCCTTGATATAGTTAGCGTTTAAAACAGATGCTTCAGCGGCTTCTTTTAAACCGTCAAAACCCATAGATAGAATATAACAGTACGCTCTCACTAAGACGCTTATGTTACCGTAAAATCCTTTTATCTTACCAATAGAGTACGGTAGATCATAGTTAAGATAATATTTCGATCCATCGTATTCCACCACCGGTACTGGTAGAAATTTCGTTAAACGCTCGCAGACTGCTACAGGACCAGCCCCCGGGCCTCCGCCGCCGTGAGGTGTTGAAAACGTTTTATGAGTGTTTATGTGAATTATATCGAAACCCATATCTCCAGGTCTCACCTTCCCCAGTATCGGGTTAAGATTAGCCCCATCATAATATAATAGAGCGCCGGCGTCATGCACTATTTTAGCAACCTCAACAATATTTTTCTCAAATAACCCTAGTGTATTAGGATTAGTGAGCATTAACCCTGCTGTTTTATCTGATACGCTGCTTTTCAAAGCTTCCATATCTATTAAACCGTTCTCATCTGATGGTAATACTACAACTTCGAAACCGCCCATTCGAGCGCTTGCAGGATTAGTTCCATGAGCTGAATCCGGTATAAGCATCTCACTTCTCTTATCTAGTTCACCGTTATATTTATGATATGCTCTTATTAACAGGGCTCCTAACAGCTCTCCGTGAGCTCCAGCAGCCGGCTGAAGTGAAACAGCAGCAGCCCCTGTTATTTCTGCAAGCCATTTTTGAAGAGTATATAATATTTCTAGTAATCCTTGCATTGTTTCAGAAGACTGGTATGGGTGAATATTAGTAAGCTCCATTAAACCTGTGATAGCTTCATTAATCCTAGGATTATATTTCATAGTGCAGCTGCCTAAGGGGTAAATGCCGCTGTCAACACCCCAGTTCATCTGGGATAAGCGCGTGTAGTGCCTGGTCACGTTCACCTCTGATACTTCCGGTAAACGCGGCGGCTTGCTGCGAATCATATTAGTCGGAATCAGCTTCTTATAGTCTCCCACCTCTCTTTCAACAGTTTCATCTAGTTCAGGCAGTCTATATCCAACTCTGCCTTCCTCCGATAACTCGAAGATAAGCGGTTCACTCCACTTAGCTTGTCTATATGTTCTTCTATCCATCATTTTTCAACCACCTCCCGGAGGCTGTTTACAAGAAAGTCAATATCCTCTTTCATATGCACTTCAGTGGTGCAGAGGAGAATTGTTTTACCCAGATCAGGATACTCTTCTTCCAAAGATTTGCCGAAGATTAAACCTTTCTTTAACAGTTTTTTCTGAAGCCCTATGCATGAAATCTTCAACCGGTCAATGTTAACCGTGAACTCTTTAAAGTGAACACTGTGAAAAACAGGGCATGAAAGCTCGCGGAAGCCTTGAAGCTTCTTTATTAAATACTGAGTATTATAGAAAATATTCTTGCTAAGTTTAATAATCCCATTTTTACCAAGCGCCGCCATATATATTGCAGCCGCTGCTGTTAGAAGACCCTCATTCGAGCAAATATTAGACGTGGCTTTCTCCCGTTTTATATGCTGTTCTCTAGATGTTAAAGTCATCACGTACCCTCTTTCACCACCTTCCAGGCTTGTAGTCATACCTATTAGGCGACCCGGCAGCTGGCGCACCATCTTCTTATCATCTCTGCAACCGAATATTCCAAGCAGGGGGCCTCCGCAGTTTAACGGTGACCCGAAAGGTTGACCTTCACCTATAACTATATCAGCGCCGTAAGCGCCTGGAGGTTTAATTATACCAAGAGAGGTTGGATCAACCCCTACCACGAAAAGAGATTCATTATTCTTACATATCGTTGAGATCTCATCAACCTGGTCTTCTATAACTCCAAGATAGCTCGGATTCTCAACATATACTGCGGATACATCACCGTTCATTTTAGATTTTAAATCGGATAAATCGATTTTACCAGTATCTGGAATATACTTAATCTTCTGAATTTCAATACCAGCACACTCAGTATATGAACGAAGTGTAGCATACCTGTCAGGGTGAATTATTTCAGGGATGAGAAACTTTTTCCTCTTATTTAATCGATTACACATCAACGCGGCTTCGCCTAAAGCTGAAGCCCAGTCGTACATAGATTCATTAACAACATCGATTTCTAAAAGCTCAGCCATCATACTCTGATACTCGTAGAATGTTTGGAGAATTCCCTGTGATGCTTCCGCTTGATATCCCCGCCGCACCTGACGGTGAAGCGGCTATGGGGTGTAAGCGGTTAGGAATTCCCCACGGCTTAGCAGAGCAGGTATTATTGAAGGAATAAGATGAGGCCACACACCGGCGCCTACAAATATCTTAGAGTAGTCGACTGCTGTGTTTTTTCTGAGAAGCCGGATAGCTTCACGGTAAACTTCACTCTCCGACATTGATTCAGGCAGGTTCAGATCTCTTCTAAGAATAACACTGCTAGGTATATCAGAGTACAGTTGATCTATTGACTTAACACCAATCTCATCCAGCATAGCCTTCTTCACCTTATCAGGAAAGTTCGGTAGATAAGGGTACTCTTTCAAACATCTCACCTTCACATCTAAGGGTTTTTATTTTAGCTATTAAACAAATTTAACTTAATAAGTTTTCACACAATCTTACACCGAAATTAAATATTTATATATGTAGCTTTCAGATAATAAAAAACTAATATTTCACACTATAACCAGCTATGTAAGATGTCCGGGGTTTTATGTTTGAATAAAAAACTCGCTATACTCACGTTATTAGCTTTCATAGTTTTCATAACTGTACCTGTTAACTTATCCCAGCAAGCCTCTTACACACCGCAAGATTATCTTACAGTTTTAACCTTGAACCGCCAGATCAACGTGAACACATACGGTCAAATAATAATAAATGATACAATGTTAATAGCGAATAATGGAAGCACACAAACAAATTATATTATCATAGGCAATCATGCTGATTTTAATGATTACTTGTATTATATATCAGGAGAATCCGACGGCACTAGTTTACAGGTTTCAGACAGATTCACTATTAACAGTAATATCTCTGGGTACGCTCTCATACTACCGCAGGCTTTAACACCCACATCAACCGTTAAGATAACCGTTACCTTAGTCTACAGTAGCTTAATAATCTCTAAGGGAGTGGGACAGTACTCTTTAACTATCCCCCGCTACCCAATCCTCCCATATAATATAACCCAGCTATCTGCTAAAATCACTACTCCAGGTGCTAGAACAACCCCAACATACTCCACCTACACAGCTTCAAACCTTACAGCTTACAATTATACAAGTCTTAAAATAGAATACACTTACAGTGGAACACCCTTAGCCGAATATAATCTATTCCAGAGAAGTTTAGAGGTTAACCCCTGGCTTGGTTTAAAAATAACAGATAAACATAATATTACAATATTAAACACCGGAGTCTCATCTGGAATAACCCAGCTTCCTGTAAACACTCTCCCGCATGCTCAAAGATTCAGAGTATATGATGATGCGGGGCGCCTCAGCTTCGATCAAAACGTTAATGAAAATATCACGGTAATAACGGTGAAGTTCAGATACACGGTCTACAGCAATCAAAGCTATATATTCTATGTGGAATACTGGCTGCCTACTGAACTATACCGTGGAGCTGCGGCGGATAGTATTAGACTACAGACAAATCCACCCCAGTACACTACTAAACTATATTCATTGAATATAATACTCTCAGCTTCATCAACCATCACCAGTTATAACACTCCTTCAGGATACACTGTTCAAACCGGTTTTAACACACTCACTATTACAAGAGAGAACATAACAGCCTATAATACAGGAGCAGTCGAGTTCACTTATACACTAGGATTCACAGACTTAATAGGAAGACCCCTCCTTATCACTGCGATAACTGGAATATTATTAACCGCGTTCCTTTACTGGAAGATCAGAACAGGAAAAGAGAAAGACGCTGTAGAGGTTGAGAGAGAGAAACCTAAAGAGTTAATCAGCGAGTTCTGTAAACTCTACGAGGATAAAGCGGCTATAATTGAAAGACTTGACCGGTTAGAAGTAGACTACTTGAAAGGTAAGATTAGAAGATTAGACTATCAGAAGAGAAAGACTACATATATTAACGAGCTTGGCCGCCTTGACCGTGAATTAAAACCGTTAAAAGAGGAGTTAAGTAAAGCCGGCGCAGCTTATAGTAAAACAGTAAGCAGCTTAGAACGGCTTGAACTGGAGAGAGATAACACGCAAAGACAATTAGAAGATTTAAGATACAGATACAGGGAGAAACGGATCACAACAGCCACCTACACTAAAATAAAAGAGGAGCTGGAGAAGAAAATAATGAAAATATCACAGGACATAGATAAAAAGATAATCGGGTTAAGACAAGAAGCCTCGTAAATAGTTCAGCCTGAGACACGTATATTATAGTTAGCCGCGATCTCCTTAAAAGATTCAGCTACATAGCGGATTTGATCCCATGTTAAACCGTAAACGTTAATCTTAAAATTCCTCGTAGCCCCTGGAAAAATCCCTGTAATATTCCGTCTATCTAATTCATGGTAGAGGAAATACCCTTTTTTCTTATGCGCCTGCGCGATCTTATCAAAAGAGCCTGTCGTGTCAAGCTTCATAAGAGTGTGCATACGAGGCTTCTGGCCGAGAACCCGGTTGCCCTCAATCTTCTCAAATTCGCCTACAAAAAACCGGGCTTTTTTAACCTCTTCATCCCATCTCTTAACCCGCTCTTTCACATAAGGGAAGCTTGCCATCATCGCAAGAAGCGGCGCGCCCATCACAGTGCATCCTAAAAGATGAGTCTCCTTAATACCGAAGCTGCGACCACTGACATCCCCTTTCATACGCGTGGTTGAAAAAATTCTGGAAGCCCACTCCTCAGACATAGCTAAAACCCCTGTAGGCGCCGGTGAAGCCATACTCTTATGACCTGACCCTACTATGAAATCAGCACCCAGTGTTTTACCGTCAACCGGCATAACACCAACCGTGTAAGCTCCATTATATAGAAAAGGCACCCCATACTCTTTAGCAACTTTAATAAGCTCCTGTATCGGATGCATGTTCCCGAAAAGATAGTCAACATGACTTAAAATAACAAGTTTAGGCTGATCTTTACCTTTAACACGCCGAATCTCCTCGATTTTACTAGCTAAAAACTCAGGTCTCATAACATAATTTTCATCAACATTAACCTCGGCCAGACTAGCACCAGCCTCCTCAACAGCTAGAAAAACAGTGTAATGTGATAAAACAGAGCCTACAGCAATATCCCCGGGTTTAAGAAGCGTTAAAGCTACAGCTTGAAAACCACGCCGAGCACCAGGCATAACACGTGCAACATCCATATTAAGCCATTCAGCCAGCTCCTGGTAAAACTCTCCTATAGGAGGCTTACTAATCTTATCAAGCCTGAAAGGTTTAAGACATAAATCACAAGTAGAGTAACCGTCCCCGTAAGAGATAAGCGCCTTCCTAGCCGCGCTGGTAAGCACACCCGCTCTTTGAATAGGATTCAAATTAATATAATCCTCCTCCACACGTCTAACATTATCAACCTCACATACATCCCAAGGCATTCAAACCATCCCCTTCAATTCAACTATAATCTTCTCCAAATCGGATAAAATACGCTCCGCCTTACCCTTAACATCCCCTGTGAAAACGTGTTTAGGAGCTGTTTCACGTAAAAGCTCCCGAAAATCCTCTAATAAAAACAATGCCTTGAACACCAGCTCAGTTTTACCGTCACTCAACAAACTCACCTCTTAACAGGATACTAATATGTAGAGAACACAAAACCTTAAAAACTTAAATGTTAAAATCATTCCTAACCTACAGCCCGGTGGTGTAGCGGCCAAGCATAGAGGGCTTTGGAACACTTTAAAGTGTAAAGAAACCCTTAGACCCCTTATTAAAAAGGCTAAAAAGGAGTTCGAATCTCCTCCGGGCTACCATCATATCTACGACAGGTAATGAAAACAGCATGAAAGTGGAAAAAATGCAATATGAAGAGATCCTTAGGAGACTGAAATTATTATCCAATCCTAAGGCAGTAGAAGGCATGGCAAGGTTCGGTATTAACCCGGAGAATACTTACGGAGTCTCCATCCCTAACCTGAGAAAAATAGCAAAAGAAATTGGAAAGAACCATTCTCTCGCTCAACAGCTTTGGTCATCAGGTATTCATGAAGCACGTATACTTGCAAGTATGATAGATGAACCGGATCAAGTGACAGAAAAACAGATGGAACTGTGGATAAACGATTTTAACTCATGGGATGTCTGCGACCAGTGTTGCATGAATCTGTTCAGTAAAACATCAATAGCATGGGAGAAGGCAGTGGAATGGGCGAAGCGTGAAAAAGAATTCGAAAAACGCGCTGGTTTCGCCCTAATGGCGTGTCTAGCATGGTACGATAAAAAATCACCAGACACTAATTTTTCAGCATTTCTACCTGTGATAAAACAGGAATCCGGTGACAATAGAAATTACGTTAAAAAAGCAGTCAACTGGGCGTTAAGAAACATCGGAAAATGAAACCTTAACCTGAACAGGAAAGCTGTTGAAACTGCAAAAGAAATTCAAAAAATAGATTCGAAAAGCGCTAAATGGATTGCCTCCGATGCGATCCGAGAGTTAACAAGCGAGGAAGTTCAGAAGAG
>JAWBON010000061.1:0-6912 GCA_038826135.1 Candidatus Odinarchaeota archaeon
CGGTTAAAAAAGACGGTAGCATAGATGAAAAACATAAAATTACCAGTAGAATCAACTCCGGGAGAGCTGTAATCATAGCTGAAAAAGCGAATGGGGAAAAAATCACACTCAGCCAAGAAGATATAAGAGAATTCCAGAAAGCGAAAGCAGCTATCCAAGCAGGATACACTACACTACTTAAATACACTAACACTCAAATAGAACAGATTGAAGAGGTTATAATCGCAGGATCCTTCGGATTACATATAAACCTTGATAGCGGTCGAAGACTTGGCATAATCCCCCAGGTTGAGGATTATAAAGTAAAATATCTAGGTAACCTCGCAGGTGCAGGTGCTAGAGTTTTATTAAAAAACATTGAAACACGAAAAATATGTGAAAAAATAGCGGGCAGTATAGAATATGTTGAACTTGGACAGCTTAAATTTTTCCAAGACACTTGGATAAACTCACTATATTTAAGTTGAAAAATTTAAAAATAAATTCTATAAATCTTATAAAAACTACTTATATAACATTAATAGAGATGGTGGTCAGTATTAGAGTTAAACTTTTCTTCTTCGCATCTATTAGAGAGATGGTTGGAAGAAGTGAACTAGATATTTCAGCAGCCGGTAACAAGCTTACAGTAAAAGAATTATTAGAGTTGATAAATCACATCAGCTTTGCAGATAAGAGAAAAATATTTGAAGAAATAGTTCAGAGACGAATTAAACTAATAATTAACGGAAAAACGGTAAATAATATTCAAGTAGATAAGATTTACCTAGAAGACGGGGACCAGCTTGTATTTCTACCACCATTCGGGGGAGGCTGAAGTTAATTGAAATCTTTACACATATATGGGCCTAAAAGAGTATAACCCAGCCTTCTATAGTATTCTCTAACACCTAAACCGCTGGTTACTAATATTCTACTACAATCTAACACATCCCTAGCTAAAAGTTCAGCCTCAGCGATTAAAGCTCTACCGTAACCTTTATGCTGCCAACCGTAGGCAGGCAGAACACCCACCTCCAACTCCGGTCCGAATACGTGCAACTCTCTTATAACAGCGGTCTTACACTCATTAATCTCTCTTCTATGAGATTTCTCGGATGGAAGCCGCATCCTCAAAAACCCTATTAAAATATCTTCAACAACATCCTCATAGGATATGAAAATTTCAAGCCCATCCGAAGCCTCATATGATTGGATCTTTAGGTTTATTTGATCAGGTTTCGGAGACTTACCGTAACGAGCTTGCTGATGACCCACCTCCCTGTATCTTATCTCCCTAGTTTTAATCTTAAACTCATCAATTCTATCAAGTATAAGAGTTCTAAGATCACTCTTCCTATTACCAGCGATGATTAGATTAGCGGGAATATCCCTCTGAAATCTTTGAATTCTTATCCAGGGTGGAATCTCCCCCATAACTTTAACTAAAAGTTCAATAAGCTCTTCAGTACTGTAAGGTTGATACTGGTTATTCTTCCAAAGATTGTGAAGTTCAGTGCCCTCCAAGACCAAGCAAGGATAGATTTTCAACATGTCTGGTTTAAAACAATTATTTTCAAATATCTCCTTAAACATTTTTAAATCTCTTTCAAAATTCATTCCCGGTAAACCAGGCATTATATGGTAGCAGACCTTCAACCCAGCGTCTTTAGCGATTCTAGTAGCCTCTATAACATCTTCCACAACATGTCCTCTTCTAATAACATTATATATGTCATCATAGATAGCTTGCACTCCTATTTCAACACGTGTAGCTCCAAGCTCCAGCATTCGATCCACATGCTCAGCTTTGCAAAAGTCTGGTCTTGTTTCAAAAGTTATCCCCACATTTCTAACAGTGGATCGTTCAGCAGCCAATTTAGCTTCAGTGAAATTCTTAGATTTGCTTTCAGTCAATGCGTCAAGACAGCTCTTTATAAAATCAATCTGATATGATAACTCTCTTGCAGGGAATGTTCCACCCATGATGATAAGTTCAACTTTATTAACCGGGTGTCCTATTTTCCGAAGCTGGTTCAATCTCGATTGAACTTGCATATACGGGTCGAAGCTATTTTGTGCACCTCGAAGCGCAGCCGGCTCCTTACCAGTATAGCTTTGAGGTGAATTTGTACTAGGCCCCCCCGGGCAGTATATGCAACGTCCATGCGGGCATTCTGCAGGAGAAGACATAACAGCTATTACGGAGACCCCTGAAATTGACCTCGATGGTTTTTTAAGGAGAATTCTTCTTAAAAGAACTCTCTGCTTTAAATCACCTGCGGATAGAAGCATCGAATTAGACGGTACATATGTTAGCTGATATTTCTCACAGACCTGTCGTTTTATATTTTCAACCGCTTTTTTATCTATGTCTCCCGCTTTCATAATTTTCTCCAGTATTTCCTCGCAGGCTGCAGCGAAAATATTCAAAACATCCACCTAACTTGTATAAAATATTAATTTGAAAATTAAAAGCAGTTAACTACAGGTTATTATTTTAAACATAAATTAGTAAAACACCATAAGATATTCAAGCTTTTTGACCGGGTTGTATATTATTCACTACCCGTTTCACATAGTTTACCCTATTTCTTCTTCTTGGAATAGGTGTAGGAACAACCTTAGCTTGAACTTTCGGTGTCTGCGATCTTACTTTACCGGCTTTAGTCAGTGAGCCGTGAGAACCGGGCATTAAATACACCTCCACAATGTTGAAATCAACAATTAAATCATTATTTAAACTTATATATTTTTCCTAAGCTTATATTAGTTGACGGGCTTAGCTGACAGTTTTAAATCTTAAATAATCTCTATTTCAATATAAACGTTATTAGGAACCCTTATACGCATTATCTGGCGCATTGTACGCTCATCTGAATCTATATCGATAAGTCTTTTATGAATTCTCATCTCCCATGTCTCCCAGGTATGCGAACCTTGGCCGCAGGGTGTTTTCCTAACCGGAACCTTTAATCTCTTTGTAGGCAAGGGTATAGGTCCAGCTACATTAACACCCGTCCTCTGAGTTATAGCCTTAACCTGTGCGCAAATATTTTCAAGAGTTTTTTGATCAGTACTACTTAATCTAATACGAGCCTTTTGCGGCATACTACAAGTCTCCTCTTAATTCAGCAGTAGTGAAATAGAATAACTCTCTTTTAAATTTTATGATATACAATTATCTTATTGCGATTAGGGGATTTTTAACCTCATAATTATGTTAAGATAACTATTCAAGTTGGCGCTCACTTAAATATATTTCTTGGTTAGAAGAGAATTTTTCGTATTTAAGCTTACGGCTTAAATGGTGGTTTTCTAAATCAAATCCTGATATCAAGATCCTCCTCCAATATCTTACTCTTTCATCCACGTTTATTCTACTACCGATACAAATCATTATGAAACCTATCAGAGAGAGATACAGATAAGCCCATGGAATTTTGAAACTGTTTATTTGAAAATACCCTGTTGGAAGAGCGGGTTCAACGTAGTACCCGTAGTGCGGGTCCAAGTATGGTATGCCAGCCACAGAGCCGCAAACACCGGTCGCTGTATTAAATAACCCTGCGAAAGCTACAGCTAGAAAGTCTTCCAGCATGAATCCCGCCGTCACAATCCCGCCTAAAATAAGACTCAGCCGGATAAACCTCTCTTTAATCACGCCAACATCCCTGTCAAAGTGTTTTGCAGCTGTGAAAACAATTATAGAAATAGCTGTAAAATGTGAGAATACTAAGATCGCCCAGTATTCAGCTCCGTAAGCCCATTTAACAGAGCTTTCAAACCTAGCGTATATTAACATCCATAATATGTAGGCGAATAGAAATGTTAAAAAGAATTTTCTCTCCTTCTCATTCACGCGGCTTAAAGACACACCCAAAGTTAACCACCAAGATAGACTATAATAGTAGTGTTTAAAAGCTTTAAGCTTTGATATTAGAATCTGGGGTAGGTGGGTTATTTTGAAGACTGGATTATTATTTGATCACCTAGATGTTGAAGAGGAGCTTTTCCTCAAAGCGAACCGTAATATAGAGAAAATTAATTCAGGCGAGATAATTTTAGGGTTAAAAAAGAACATCGAATACGATATAGTCGTCAACAGGATAGAGTCTAAACACCGGCGGATGAGATTTACAAAAACTCTTGAAGCATATGGATGCAAGGTTATTAACCGCTCCAGTGTTGAAGAGGTGTGTAACAGTAAGTTTGAGACTAAGATTGCTTTAACCCTTCAAAGCGTCCCCACTGTTAACGCTGTTTTTAAACCAGGGTTTCCTTTTAAAAAGAAGGGAGATAAATACGTTAAGCAATTAACTGAATTAAAGAGATTGAAGAATATTGTGAAATCGCTCAAACCATGCATTATTAAACCTGATCTTGGAAGCAGAGGGAAATCAATAATTTTTATAAATGATGAGGACGAGATTGAACAGAAAATTAACTTATATGAGAAAACTCAGGCGATACCGGAGGCTTTTAAACCAACTCTAGTATCCCCTGATGGGATGCTTTTAGAAGGTTATCAGCCGCACGCTCTTGACTTAAGAGTTGTTGTTTATAAACCTTTTAAAAAAGATTTGAAGGTTTTCGGCAGCCTTATTAGAGCCGCTCCAAGCGAGAGTGTAATCGCTAAGAATACTTCTTTAGGAGGGGTCCCAATAGGTGTCGAAACACCTTCCGAAGTAAACGAACTTGTAGTTAACTGTGTGAAAGCACTTGAAAAATATATAGAGATAGTTTACGGTCAGGAACCGGAATATTATCTTTTAGGCGTTGATGTTCTACCAGCTAACCGGGACCTTAATGAGAGAAATGAGGTTTACGATAGTGTGAGAAAACTTAAAAAATATATTGAAACTCTGAATAAGGCTAAAAAAACAGGCATTATAGCTGAAATTGATAAAGTATTCCAAGAATATAAAAACAGTGCGGAGTATATTGAAGCTCGAAAAAAATGTTTAAAATACCTCGAACACAGTCAACTGTTTATAACCGAGGTAAACACTACCCCTGATTTTGGCGTGAATACGAGGAATCTTGTAGGCGATCTCACTGAATGCTATAATGAAATAATACTCTCGTTATCATTAAATAAATAGGCTAAAATTATTAAAATAAAAAAAAGGGTTTACTTCTTAGGAACTAGCTCTTCAACCATGCCGACTGCAACTGTTGTACCCATATCTCTGACTGCAAACCGTCCTAGTTGAGGTATATCTCTAAGTCTTTCAATAACTAAAGGCCGTATAGGAATCATTCTAACTATAACGCCTTCCCCTTTCTTTACGAAATCCGGTTTCTCCTGGATGACTGCACCTGTCTTAGGGTCGAATTTACTGATTAACTCTTCGAATTTGCAAGCTACCTGCGCTGTATGCGCGTGAATAACAGGAGTGTAGCCTGCAGCTATAGCTGTAGGATGGTTAAGCACTAAAACTCTGGCTTTAAATTCCTGAACCACTGTCGGCGGGGTTTCAACATGCCCGCAAACATCTCCTCGTTTAACATCTCCTTTAGCAATTCCTCTAACATTAAAGCCTATGTTGTCCCCAGGTTCAGCTTTCTCTAACCGCTCGTGGTGCATTTCAATCGTCTTAACATCGCCGGTTTTACCTGCTGGTTGAAATATTACTTTATCACCCACTTTTAATACACCGGTTTCAACTCTTCCGCATGGCACGGTGCCTACACCTGTGATTGTGAAAGCTGTCTCGATGGGTATTCTTAAAGGTAGATTAACCGGTTTCTCAGGTAGCTTCAATGTATCAAACGCTTCTATTAAAGTCGGACCCTTGTACCATGCCATCTTCGGACTAGGCTTTGTTAAATTATCACCAGTCCAAGCGGATACCGGCACGAATAAAATCTCTTTATCAGCATTCGGGTAAAGTGGTTTAAGAAGATCTATCACTGCTTGCTTAACCTGATTGTAACGTTCCTGGCTCCAATTGGTTGAGGGATCATCCATTTTATTAACAGCTACAACCAGTTGATTTACACCAAGGGTTTTAGCTAGATATGCGTGTTCACGCGTCTGACCGCCTAAGCTTATACCTGCCTCGAATTCTCCTTTCCTAGATGATACGACTAGTAGCGCTGCGTCAGCTTGGCTGGCGCCGGTAATCATATTTTTTACGAAGTCTCTGTGGCCTGGAGCATCGATTATCGTGAAATCATATTTAGGTGTAGTGAACTTCTGATAGAATAGATCTATGGTGATTCCACGCTCACGCTCCTCCTTCAGCCTGTCCATTATGAACGCGTATTTAAAGCTACCCTTCTCCATCTGCTCAGCCATAGCTTCTATTTTACGCATTTCAGCGTCGCTTATAGAGCCAGTAGCATACAGAATATGGCCCATTAGCGTGCTTTTCCCAGCATCGATGTGACCTATAACAACTAGGTTAAGATGGGGTTTCTTTTCAGGCATCTAATAATTTCCCTCCAGCTTATTATCATACTGATATTTTATTAATTTATAATCCACTCTTTTATTTAGGAATTTACAATGTTTATACTATAATTGATTTCTACATCAATATTTGTTGATTAGAGTGGTGGGGTTACACTTCTATTTTTCGAGCACCCCGCTTATATTGTTAGGATACAAGCAAATATATAAATTTATTCGATTAGCAGATTTTTAGTGTAATTCAAGCATAAAGTTAAAGTTGTTGGAATAGCTTTAAAGCAAATATTATAATTTTCATATAGTATATATTAAATAGTAACCGATTTAATATATCATGGTGTGGCTATGTGCGGAATAGTTGGAGTTATCACAGCGGAGGATGGGGTGGGGGGTGTTCTCAGCAAGTCTCTTAAAAGGCTAGAATATCGTGGATATGATTCTGTTGGCGTTGCTACAATTTACGATAACCGAATATATATTAAGAAAGATAAGGGAAAGATAGATGAAGTGAATGA
>JAWBON010000062.1:0-6869 GCA_038826135.1 Candidatus Odinarchaeota archaeon
GAAGATGATAGAATAGTCGATGTTGGAAAATACAACGAGCTAAAAAACAAGTATCAAAGCTATGATAAAATTGACTGTAAAAATAAGATCATCATGCCGCCGTTCATAAACTGTCATACACACGCTTCCATGACTCTGTTAAGAGGATACGCTGACGATCTACCGTTATTCGAGTGGTTGACTAAATGGATTTTCCCAATTGAGAAAAATCTCACTCCAAGCGATATTTACTTGGGAACAAAACTAGCTGTTGTAGAGAGTGCTTTATCAGGTGTTTCATGTCTAAATACTATGTACTACTTTATGGATATGGAAGCTGAAGCTATTTCCCAAGCTGGTTTAAGGGGGGTAGTCGGCCATGTATGCTTCTCGAATAATAAGCGTCAAGACAGCTCAATAACTTTTAATCTAGTTAAAAAATGGCATAACTCTAAGGATGGGCTTATACGTGTTAGTGTTGACCCGCATTCAATCTACACAGTCGACCCTGTATATTTAAAAGAACTCTACCTGCTTAAAGAGGAGCTTAACAATAAATACGGGTCGCCTACCGCACCTATACACTGGCATATACACACGGCGGAAACCAGCGATGAAATGGCTAAAATGAGAGAAGCCTTCGCCTCACACGAGGATACAGAGGTTAAAGAGCTAGTTAACAATCACTATGAAGGCGTATTCGACTATCTTAATCATTTAAATGTTTTAGACTCTGAAGTTACAGCAGCCCACTGCGTTCACCTTACAAGTAAAGATATCGAAGTAATCAGTAAAAAATCCGTTAAAGTTGTTCACAACCCTGTTAGTAATCTAAAACTAGCCTCCGGGATAAGTCCTGTAACCACGCTTTTAAAAAATAAGGTTAACGTCTCCTTGGGTACAGACGGACCGTGTTCTAATAATAGTTTAGACATGTTCGAGACTGTTAAACTCACAGCCCTCCTTCATAAAGGAGTGAATTTAAATCCGACAATATTACCTGCTCAAACAGTGATTAGAATGGCTACGTTCGACGCTGCTAAAACACTCGGATGGAGCAGTGAAATAGGCAGCGTTGAGAAAGGTAAAAAAGCCGATATCTTGATCGTGGATTTATCTAAACCCCACGCGACACCGTTATACAATGAGTATAGTCATCTAGTTTACGCATTAAAATCAAGCGATGTGGAAAGCTTAATAGTTAACGGCCGTTTCATAGTTGAGAACAGAGTTATGAAAACAGTAAACGTTGAAGAAGTTATTGTTAAAGTAGCTAAATGGGTTGAAAACAAGTTAGCTGATAAATCGCTAACAGTTAAAGATAAATAGTTAAAACTTATAGAATTACCGGATAATCCAACTATAGGTGTCTAAAATGGTGGAGTACGAGATAAAAAAACCGGAGTTAGCTGGTCAAGGCAAGCTAACTATTGAATGGACTGAAAATCACATGCCAGTTTTAAATCTAATAAAGAAAAGATTCCAGGATGAAAAACCTTTAAAAGGATACAGGATCGCAGCGTGTCTCCACGTGACTAAGGAGACCGCTGTTTTAGTAAAAACGCTTAAAGCTGGAGGTGCTGAAGTAGCCTTATGTGCTTCTAATCCTCTATCAACCCAGGATGATGTAGCTGCAGCTTTAATTGAAGAAGGTATTAATGTATTCGCTTGGAGAGATGAGAGTAAAGACGATTATTACCGTCTTATGAACAGAGTTTTAGATTTCCAACCCAATATTACTTTAGACGATGGCGGCGACCTAGTTAACACAGTCCACTCATCCCGCCGAGAATTGCTTGGAAACATTATAGGAGGATGCGAGGAGACAACAACTGGTGTAATCAGGCTTAGAATGATGGCTAAAGATAAAGTTCTCAAATACCCGATGATCGCCGTCAATGATACACCTACAAAATGGGATTTCGATAATGTTTACGGAACAGGTCAGAGTTCAATAGACGGAATTCTAAGAGCGACTAGCATATTACTTGCTGGTAAAAACTTCGTCGTAGCCGGTTACGGACACTGTGGCAGGGGTGTCGCTTCAAGAGCTAGGGGAATGGGCGCGCACGTTATAATAACAGAAATAGATCCTGTTAAATCTCTGAGAGCGTTAATGGACGGATACCGTGTTATGACAATGGAGGAGGCTGTGAAGATAGGGGACATATTCATAACTGCAACAGGTAACACAAGTGTTATCAGAATCGAGCATATGGAGAAGATGAAGGATGGAGCGGTTGTTTGTAATACAGGGCATTTCAACGTGGAGATAGATGTCGCCGACCTTGAGAAAACAGCTAAACGTAAAAGAAGGATCAGACCGAATGTTGACGAGTATCTTTTACCGAATAATCGGAGAATATATCTTATCGCTGAAGGGCGGTTAGTTAACCTGGCGGCCGCTGAAGGTCATCCTAGTGAAGTTATGGACATGTCTTTCTCAGATCAATCTCTATCAGTAGAATATATTATAAAGCATGGTAGAGAGATGAAGCCGGATGTGTATAATGTTCCTTTAGAAATAGATGAACAGGTGGCCAGACTTAAACTAGAGTCTTTAAATGTTAGGATAGATAAACTTACCGAGAAACAGATAGCTTATCTTTCAAGCTATCATCTCGGAACAGAGTGAACGGTGTTTTATCATGTACGGCGTATCTGACATATATCAAATCGCTGACAAATATGATTTTAAATTCTCAATGGTGGAATTTTTACTCGACACGTACGGTCCTAAAAAAGGTACTGCAATCCTCGCAGCTCTTAGAACACCAGTAAAACGATACGCTCTAAGAGTTAACACTCTTAAAACCACAAGCGGCGAAGTTATCGATAAACTTTTAGTTAATGGAATAGAAGCAGAGGTGGATAAGAGCTTTAACGATGTAATCTACATTCAAGTTAAAGGGCCATACAGCATTCGAGAATCGGAGAAGATCATTATAGCTGATAAATTTCGCCGCTGAAAGCGTTATGATGGGTGCTAACCTTTATTCTAAAGGAGTGGTTAAGATAGAGGATTCGAAAGCCGGGGATGATATTACTATTGTACCGCCAAGAGGCGGACCTGTAGCGTATGGTTTACAAGAGCTTGACGCTGATAAAATATTCAGTAAACGTGAAGGATTGGCTGTTAACGTTTTAGAATCGGTTTACAAGATGCCGAGGCTTAGAGAACTTTCACTATACAGTGAAGGCTTATTATTCGATCAATCATTTCCATCAATAATAGTCGGACATATTCTATCTCCTAGTGAAGTCGACCATGTTATCGACATGTGCGCTGCTCCGGGTGGTAAGACCACACACATAGCCCAGCTTATGAATAATAAAGGGAAAATCTTAGCCTGCGATCGTTCATATAATCGTTTAAAAACCCTGCACGAACACGCTATTAGACTGGGTGTTAGAAACATAAATTTATTGAACACGGATGTTAGGTTGATAAGTGACGAGTACACGTTAAAATTTGATAAGGTTATTCTAGACCCTCCTTGTACGAGTCTAGGTCATAGACCGAAGATTTACGATTCTGTTGAAATAAAACGCTCTCAAGCCCTTTCAAACTATCAAATTCAGCTTTTCAAAACAGCCTCTAAGATAATTAAGCCAGGAGGATACTTAGTTTACAGTACATGCACTATCCCCTACTACGAGAATGAGTTAATTGTAAAATTCGCTTGTGAAAACCTCGGTTTCCGAATACAGGAACCTCCTTTTAAAATCGCCTTAAAAGGAGAATTCTCTGAAGATTACCCGGATTTATCTATGTGCTACCGATTCTATCCTGATAAGCAGGATACACCCGGCTTTTTTATAGCGTTATTAAAAAAAATGGTTGACTAACCACGGGTTAACGGCAAAACCTTTATTAAACTTTTAACAGGTATACCTGTAACCGCGTCAACCCCCTTCTTATCTATTAAAATCACAGCGCCCACTATCTCAGCCGCGCATTCTTTAGCGAACTCCCCTATTATTTTTATTCGCGCACCTGTGGTTAGAACATCGTCAACTAATAGAACTTTTTTATTTTTGATCTCGGAGAAGCTCGACTCCTCTATTACAGTTTCATAGCATTTATCCCCTTCAGTTACATGTTGCTGTCTTAGTAAAGCTAAAGGCTTACCTAACTCTCTGGCGACTATAAGTGCTATAGGCCCGCCGTCTACATCTACACCCGCAACTATATCCGGTTCTTGGAAGACGCCTTTTTCAATGTTCTCCATAGCTAGATCTGACAGCATTAAACCTGCGTATTCAACTCTGATGAAGCTTGAACCTATCTGGCTCCAATCAGCGTAAACGTCCACAGGCTCCGGCGGCGCTTTAGCTAGTACACCCTTCTTCGCATGCATCTTCAACCAGGCAGCTGTATCCAACTGAACATTTAAGCGATTAGCTATTTCCTCCGTAGTTAACCCTTTATCAACCATCTCTTTTGTTTTCGAAATCAATTCCTCCAAGTTTCTCAAACACTCTTCCTCCTAAACTATCAGTTAACCCTCAACCCTATTACTTGTTTAAGATTTTAATCTTGAACGTTTATTTTATCATTACATTCTTATTTAACTATCTATTAAAATCTGTTATCATACTTAAAACCGTACTCGCCTATAAGCGGTACAAACGCTACACCGCCGCGGTTAATCTGGTTCACTCTCCCATTAATTTTCTCCACGACTATTAAATCCTGCCATAAGTGTAACCCCCCTACAGGGATCACCATTCTACCCGGATCTTTTAACTGCTCTATTAGTGGTGGCGGAATACCCGGAGATGCGGCTGTAACCAGTATTCTGTCAAAAGGGGCTTTTTCAGGAAGACCCTTGCTGCCGTCACGGTGGAATACTCTAACCCATTTACTGTAACCTGTTCTGATTATATTTTTTAAAGCAAATCTTGCAAGAGGCCTTATTCTCTCAATAGTGTATACGCAGCCTCCATCACCGGATTTAACAAGTTCAGCGCATAAAGCTGCGTGATAACCGCTTCCCGTGCCTATTTCAAGAACTTTCGATCCTTTTGAAAGCTTAAGCTCTTCTAACATCATTAAAACCATGTGAATCGCAGATATAGTTTGCCCCCATCCTATAGGCAGAGGCATATCCTCATAAGCTCTACCTCTCAATTTTTTAGGAAGAAACTCCTCCCTAGGAACATTTAAGAAAGCCTCTTTCACCCGCTTTGACTTAACAAACCCCGTTCTGACTAGGCGTTCTAGAACAATTAAACGTTCATTTGAAAGCCCATCATTAACCAAATTCAAACAACCATCCGAGTTTTAAACAGGATTTAATAAATGTTTAAAACCATCCTCAACTAATAATACTATCAACCAGTTAATTAACTTCATTACTGATAACCGCGACTTAAACTAGCCTCTATTGCTATAAATATTTTAAACGAGTGTGAATGACTTGTCTAAAAGAGTGGCTGATATAATAGCCAGTCAACTTGAAGAAATAGGTGTTAAATATATTTTCGGAATACCAGGTCACACGAATCTGGATATTATTGACTCTATCCGTGTTAACGGGAATCTGAAGTTTATTCTCTTCCGACACGAGGAGACGGCTGCTTTAGCAGCCTCCGCGTACGCTAAACTAACCGGTCTGCTAGGAGTATGCACGTCCATCGCCGGGCCGGGTGCTACTAATCTGTTAACAGGATTATATGATGCTAAAATGGATAGAGCCCCCGTGTTAGCATTAACAGGTCAGGTTGAACCTCAATTTCTAGGCACGCATACTCTTCAAGAGATTGATTTGAAAGCCTTGTTTGAATCCGTCTCGTATTTTAATAAGACTATTACAACCCCCCAGGAAGCCGCGGAAATGGTTGTTTTAGCCGCTAAACATGCTATACTGGGCAGAGGGGTTTCAACTTTGAGCATACCCACTAATATTCAAAGAAGCCCGTCAACGAGTAAGATAATTCCGTTCTCTAAACGTATAGCAGATTATAAGATAAAACCCCCCGACTATTTGATAGATGAAGCTGTTAAAATTATTAATAAAGCGGTTAAACCCGTAATAATAGCGGGTTGGGGTGCTAGAAACGCTACCGGTCTTATACTAAGTTTAGCGGAGAAAATAGGCGCTCCAATAGCCACTACTTTTAGAGCTAAAGGCATTATTTCAGAGTATCATCCATTATCTTTAGGAGTGTTAGGGAGTGTTGGTACCAGGCTTGCAAGAGAGGTTGTTCAAAACTCGGATTTATTAATTGTACTCGGCTCCTCATACTCAAAGCAAACTGGGATACCCATGAATATTAGAACAATCCAAATAGACTTCGACCCGATAAACATAGGTAAACGTTTCCCGGTTGAACTTGGAGTTTACGGGAGCGTTGAAGAAACATTACCTGGTATACTTGAAAAAGTTCAGTCTAAAACAATAGGTGAAGTTGAAAATATAATACGTAGTATGAAAGCGGATTGGGATAATATTTTAAAAAACGATTTTAAAACCGCTAATAAACCTATCCATCCTGCTAAAATTCTTTCAACACTTCAATTATTAGCGGATAAAAACGCCATTATATCAATAGATGTTGGAGATAACTCTTGGTGGTTCGGTAGACATTTTAAAATGGTTGACACTCAGCGGTTACTAATATCCGGGTACCTTGGAGCTATGGGCTTCGGCTTAGCTGCGGGAATAGCATCTCAGATAGCATATCCTGATAGGCAGTGCATAGTTATTACAGGGGATGGGGCTTTCTCCATGGTGATGGCTGATTTCACAACAGCAGTTAAATACGATCTTCCTATTAAAGTCATAGTATTCAATAATAAAGAGCTTTCAATGATAAGACACGAGCAAGCTGAAGCTAGTCTCCCAAAATTCGGTGTAGAGCTTTTAAACCCGGACTTCGGATCC
>JAWBON010000063.1:0-6708 GCA_038826135.1 Candidatus Odinarchaeota archaeon
AACGTATGTAATCCTAACGATTTTATTTTTAAAATAGGGGTCCCATCTTAACTTGTTAAGTAAATCATTTATTCTCATCTTGAAACACAACTCTGAGAGTGTGTTCAACGTATTAATTTAAATATGGTTTTGATAATTAGGCTTAAAAGGATAATCTAAATATTTAGCATTCTATAGATAACCATGGGAATAAGAATATTTTATATTTGATAATTTGGAGTTGAATGAATTGGCGCAGGAGTTGCCTGAATGGGTTATAGGAGCCACCACGCTGGGGATGGTCTGCTCTAACGGTGTGGTTTTAGCCTCTGAGAAAAAGCTTTCACTAGGCAGTCTTATAATAAGTAAAACTGTTAAAAAAGTGTTTAAGATAACTGAGAATATAGGTGCAGCTTGCGCGGGTCTCTCATCCGATTTTCAAACACTTGTGAGAACTATTCAAGCTTACGCTAACCTGTATAGTTTAGAAGCAAAGAAACCGATATCGACACGTGCGGCTGCGAAACTAATGTCCACTATACTATTCTCAAGAAAATGGTTGCCTCTAATAACGGAAACTATTGTAGCTGGAGTTGACAGCGCTGGCCCGCAGCTTTACACACTTGACTTAGTCGGCTCCCTGATTGAAGATGATTTCGCAGCTGTTGGAACAGGGGCTAAAGTAGCTATAGGAGTCTTAGAATCAAAATATAAGAGGAATATTACATTAGAGGAGGGTAAAGACCTAGCTTTACTAGCTGTGAAAACCGCTTCTGAGAGAGATATAGCTTCAGGTGAAGGTGTGGATATTTTAACGATAGGGGAATCCGGATCTAGCATACTATATGTGCCTTTAAAGTAACCCCCTTCTCTTTAACTGGAGCCCGTACTCTGTTACCACACCGAGTTTTTCAACTCTATTATAGGCTGCAAGGAAGCTACTTGAACCGGCTAGACTCCGAGCTATCCTATTATTTTTGAAAACTATCTCTGTTTTAAGATAGTATGTGAAAATAGAGAAAAAAGAAA
This sequence comes from Candidatus Odinarchaeota archaeon, assembly GCA_038826135.1. Classification (GTDB taxonomy): domain Archaea; phylum Asgardarchaeota; class Odinarchaeia; order Odinarchaeales; family Odinarchaeaceae; genus Odinarchaeum. Next base: position 1,009 of record JAWBON010000063.1, read on the forward strand.
GTTCAACTCTCCTAGACCCGCCTCTTATATGTACTTCTCCTGTTTTCCCCTCAGCCGCTCGAATCGGGAGCATACTGGCCTCTGTTTTAACATATTTCAGAGCCCCCCGCATCATTTCAAGGTCTTCAAACGTGAGCGGCTTAGCGCCTAGGAAACCTTTTTCAGAATAAATTTTAGCCAGCTTGCTGGAAACCTCGTTTAGCTTAAGCTCCCCGTCGCAGCAAACTCCGAAGATGCCTATCATGGTTTTACAGCTGAGATTTTTAAGAGAGGCTAGCATAAGCGCGTCTGTTAACGGGCTTCTCAACCCCTCCTCATAGCCGTCAGCTATCACATCCCCGCCTACATCCACTCCGACTACTAGGTCAAAGGATGATTTACCACATAAGTCCTCAAGCCCCTCTCTTACACCTTTAACACCTTTAGTTATATCAATAATAATTGTGTTCTCACCTAGAAAACGACTCATTCCAGAGGCTTGAAACTCTAATCCGTAGGTTGTTTTAGTTTCACTGTTAGCTAACGCCACAGTGTCATTCACTTTTGCGATATTCTCCATCTCATCTAAGGATCTCGGCCCTGGTTTAGGGTCGAACTGGCTTCTCTCATATGCGACAGACCCCATCCTGCACTGTATCCCCATAGATGTTAGCAGATTTCTAGTCGGGAGAGCGCCTAGGATATCCCCTCCGCCTCCTATGCCGAGAACCAACGCTTTTTTTACACCTGTAATATTTCTCTTAAAATCTTCACCGATCATTTTAAACGCCTCAATAACATGTTTAAACCAGCTGTCAGCCTTCATTAATATAGGCTCCACCAACTTTTTTAAATACTATAATGTTATCTTAAAATAGTTTTCTTAAAGGTGTGTTGTTTGCCAATTATCCCTGAAACTGTTAGAAAAACACTTGTAAAGCAGAAATACCATATTGTAGGAGCTCACTCGGCTGTTAAGAAATGCAGATGGCTTCATAAAAGCCTCGTCGAAGGCAAGGCATGCTATAAGGAGAAGTTTTACGGTATTAGAAGCCATAGATGTGTTCAATGCACGCCATCGGTTATATGGTGCCCTAACTACTGTATTTACTGTTGGAGGGTTATGCCTAAAGATGTTGGAGTTGAATGGGATCCCCTCGGTATTCGTTTAATTAAAGAGGATGAGCCGGAAGTAATATTTGAAGGGGTTATACGCGAGCAGAAAAGGATTCTCTCAGGTTATAATCCTGAAGGTAATCCGAAGGTTGACAGGGTAAAATGGATTGAAGCTCAGAATCCTAAACACTTCGCTATAAGCCTATCAGGCGAACCCTTACTATACAGTAAGATAAACGCTTTAATAGATTATATTAAAGAAAGAGGGGGCACTGTTTTCCTAGTCTCTAACGGGCAGGAGACTGATAGACTAGTACACTTAACCGAGCCAACGCAACTGTATATATCTTTAAGCGCTCCTAACGAAGAAGTGTTTAAACGCACATGTAGACCAGTCTACTCGGATGCTTGGAGGCGTCTTCAAAAAAGCTTAGAGCTTTTACAATCTTTTAAATGCCCTACAGCCTTACGGCTTACTTTAATCAGAGATGTGAATATGTCAGACCCTCAGGGTTACGCCGAATCTATATTGAAATCTAACTGTAACTATGTTGAGGTTAAAGCTGCGATGTTTGTAGGAGGCTCTCTTTTCAGAATGCGGTTTGAAAACATGCCACGCCACTCAGAGGTTAAAGAATTCGCCGAGCAGATAGCTGGTTTAACAGGCTATTACATAATGGATGAGGTTCTTAACAGCCGGGTGGTTCTCTTAAGTAAAACTAAAAAAATCATCAGATTAAGCTAAATCTTTTTTTATTAAGAATGTAAAACCGCATCCTCTAGTAGACTAGTATAATTTAAATATTTCACAGTGTAACTTAACACAGTTTTTCAATGATTTAATTTGAAGGTAGGATCAAATTGGAATTAGAAAAAATTATTGAACTAATACGCTCTACTCTTGAAGGCGAAGAGCAGGCGAAGGAGCAGCTTGTTGATAAAGCAAGGCTGGGTATAAAAGCATGCGGGGAAGCTATTGTTCACGCGCATAGAAATAATTTAGTTAAATCACGATCTAAACTGGATGAAGCGTTCATGCTGCTTAAGGAAATAAACAGTGTTGTTGAAAAAAACCCGGTGGTTGCTAATATGTCGATAATCAGCGACCTGTACCAGGAGTATGTTGAAGCTAAACTATTACTAGATTTTATTGAACGCCGTCTTTACCCTCACTATGAATCTCTTCAGGTACCTGGAAAATATTACGCTCTAGGCTTGGCGGATTTAATAGGGGAGCTGCGCAGATATGTTTTAAATTCTATTAGAAAGGATAAGCTTGAAGAAGCCGAGTATGCTTTAGAAGTGATGGAGGAGATATTTGATAACATCTACTCTTTAGAATCCCCTAAATCTCTTCTAAACGGTCTGCGGCGTAAATGCGATATCGCCAGATCAGTTATAGAGAAAACTAGGGGTGATGTCACATCCGCTGCAAGTAACAGTCGCCTAGTGAAACATGTTAAATCACTGCTTGAAAAAATATCTTCGACAAAACATGAACTGGAAGATTCTGGAGGGGCTTGAATGGTGAAATTTGATATTGAAAAAATACTTAGAGACGCTGAAGAGGACTATGAGAAAGCATGGGTTCAGACAGCTGATTTAATACCGAAGAAAAGTAAAGGCTTCCGGCTTGAAAAAAACGGTGTAAGCCATCCGGTGATGGATTTCATACAAAATTTTAGAAACGTTTTTCTAGAATTAGGGTTTGAAGAAGTGATACTGCCTACAATACTTCCGGAAGAGGAAGTCTATAAAGAGTACGGTCCGGAGGCTCCGATAATACTTGACCGGGTTTTTTACCTAGCCGGTTTACCTAGAGCTGACATAGGGTTAAGTGAAAGGAAAAAAAATGAGATTCTTAAAATATACCCCGACTTCTCAAAATTCAACGAGTTGCAGGAGATACTGAGAAAATATAAAAAATCTGAGATAGAGGCTGATAATCTCCTTGATACAATGGTTAAGGAGTTAAATCTTCCGGAAGAGGTTGCGAGTAAAATTATAGATAAAGTTTTTTACGAGTTTAAAGAACTTAAACCAACCCCTTCAAATCTTACACTTAGATCCCATATGACGGCTTTATGGTTCCCGGTTTTAAAAGAACTCTCAAAGAAGCGTCTACCGCCAATACAATTGTTTACAATAGGCGAGAAATATAGGAGGGAGCAGAGCCTTGACTCAACGCATCTTTACACATCTTTCACCGCCTCCTGTGTTATATTAAACGAGAATCTTAGCTTAAATGATGGTATGAGTATCGCTAAAATGATTTTAACGCGTCTAGGTTTTAAAGACGTGAAATTCGAGTTGAAGAAGACTACATCCAAATACTATGCGCCTAAGACAGAGTTTGAAATATTCATATATCATCCTTTCCGAAAAGACTGGGTTGAAATAGGTGACGGTGGCTTCTACAGTCCAGTGTCCCTTGCAAAATACGGGGTCAACACTCCTGTGTTCAATATAGGATTCGGTGTTGAACGCTTCGTGATGATTTTAAAACAGGAGGATGATATTAGAAGTCTTGTCTACCCGTATTTCTACAAGGAGACCGCTTTCACAGACCAGGATATAGCTAAAAGCATCTTTCTAATAGAGAAGCCTAAAACAGAGCTGGGTGTTGAATTAATGAATAAAATAGTCGACGTCAGCATAGAAAACAAGGATAAGCAATCCCCTGTCACCATAACAGTTGATGAGCGGGTTATTAACGGGAAAAAGTTAAAAGTCACCGTCTGGGAGACCGACCCGGGGGTTAAACTATTAGGGCCGGCTGCGCTTAACGAAGTATTTGTTTCAGACGGTAATATCATCGGCAGTTTACCGACAGATGAGCTTTTAACCAAGGCTGTTAGAACTAACATAACCTATTTGAAAGCTACAGCAGCTTTAGCCGCGGCTGCTGTTGAAAAACTAATTGAGAAAAACAGCGGTGAAACAGTTATCAGAGTTAAAATGTCAAAGCAACCCTCAGATGTTAACATAGGAATACCTGAGAGTGTTCGCAGATTTATTACAGCTAATAGGAGAAAGATAGATATCCGGGGGCCTGTCTTCATCGGTATATCCGCGAGTTTAGAATAGGTGCTCTGAATATGATTTCATCTTCTAAATGCCCGGTTTGCGAAAAAGGCTTGTTTAAAATATCATCCAATGAAATAGAGATCCCCTACTACGGTCACGCCTACATTGTAACTTTAATATGTGAGAAATGTAGTTTCCGGATAGCTGATATAATATTAAGTAAAGTTTACCCGCCGACAGCTTTCTACGCTAAGATTCGTTCAGCCGAGGATTTAAAGATAAAAGTTGTTAAAAGCTCAACCGCCACTATAAGAATACCGGAACTGGGTGTGAAAATGGAGCCAGGCGCCTGTTCTCAAGGGTTTATAACAAACATTGAAGGAATACTGCAGAGAATAGAGGATGTAACTCTTATGATGAAAGACTGGTTAAAAGAGAAAAAGAAAATAGAGCGCTGCACTCAACTTTTACTAAAACTCAGTAAAGCGGCTAACGGTGAATTTGAATTCACATTTATTCTCGAAGATCCTTTCGGTAACAGTCTACTCGTCGGTGAACAAGGGCAGATTGTAAGAAAGAGGAAGCTGAGTCAAAAACAGCTTGATAAAATCATTTCAAGGCTGAAATAATAGCGTTGAAAATCAGATTTCACTTTTAACTTTTCACATCATCTTTATAATTCCAGTGGGCTTCTAAATTAATCTATATATACTGGTGGATAAATGTATTTACTATAATAGCTTGAGTATTTTAAGACTCAATCACAGGTTACAAGTGATTGGTTAAGACAGCTACAGTTTTATTTAAATAGAACACTATGTATAACCTGTTAAACAGGCGGGTTGAATGAAGCTTATATGGGATAACGGTCTTATAATAGAGTCTGAAACTAGGAGAGTTATTTTAGACCCTCAGATAAAGCATGTTAGATCAGATTTAACTCTTATATCACACGCTCACATAGATCATATTCAAGGCTTAAACCCGGAGCATACTTTAATTTCAAGCAAAGAGACATATGAGATATTAAAGGCAAGAGTAGCATGCTCTTCTAAAAAACATATTCAATTAAACCGTCGGCAATTATATGAAGACACGGATTTTAAGATAACCCCTTATAATTCAGGTCATGTGTTAGGCTCATTCCAGTACTTTATTGAAAGCGAAGAGGGGTCAATCCTGTACTCCTCAGATATTAACTGTGTTAGAAGCTTAACTACCCCTGAAGCGGAAAGCGTAGAAGCGGAGACTCTTATATTAGAGTCAACCTACGGTAGACCCGAGTACGCTCTACCGCCCAGAGAAGAAATATATGTGGAAATCGTGGAATGGTGTCTGCGAACACTTAGCGAAGGTAAAATCCCTGTTTTTAAAGCTTATTCTCTAGGTAAAAGCCAGGAGCTTATTAAATTAGTAAACAATTATCTTCAGATCCCTGTTATAGTTGACCCGTATATAGCTGCAATAAGTGAAGTTTATGATAAAAGCGGTGTCAGACTTAAGTTTCTCACTCAAGGTGAGGAGGAGGCTGAGCGTTTTCTAAACCAAAAATCAGGTATTCTAATAGTCTCCTCTTTT
>JAWBON010000064.1:0-6670 GCA_038826135.1 Candidatus Odinarchaeota archaeon
AACTCGTAGGCTTTATTCGGTTCAACTAATATTTCAAAACTGTCGCCGCCTTTCTCATATCTAGCTATTACAAGGTTACCGAATTCAACCCATTTATCACCGCGCATTTCAGGTGACATAAACTCACCAAACCATTCTTAGTTAAAGAGTTTCTATATATGATTTAACCTCTTTAACCTCCAAAATCCTGAATAAGCGGTCATCCTTCCTTACAACCGCTATTTCAAGTTTATTAGGACTGAATTCTGTTTCAATAACCTGTTTTAACGCTTTTAAAGCTAGTTTAATAGAATCGTCTAAGGTTAAATCCTCCTTGTATTCTTTTTCAAGTATGTCTTTCACAGGCTGCGCGCCGGATCCTATAGCCTGAGCCTTATAACCCCAGTATGCTCCGCTAGGATCTGTCATAAATAATTTAGGTCCATCACTATCCGCGCCAGCTATTAGCAGGCTTACTCCAAAAGGTCTTACGCCAGCATGCTGTGTATACAATTGTTTCAAGTCACATATTTTTTTTGTCAGTGTCTCTATAGAGATTATTTCATCGTATGTTAAACGGTTTATCTGCGCTTCTATGCGCGCCTGATTTATAAGAATCCTCGCGTCAGCTGTCAACCCAGCTATTGCAGCACCCACATGTTGATCTATTAAAAATATTTTTTCAACACTTTCAGGATCTTGAAGATTCATGACTCTTTTTTCAACAGCGAGAACAACACCCTCGGAGGTTTTAACACCTATAGCTGTGGTGCCTCTTCGAACAGCTTCTATAGCATATTCAACCTGGAAAAGTCTACCATCCGGGCTGAAAATAGTGATCGCTCTATCATATCCCATACCTGGTTGCGCGAACATGATAACACCCCAATCATATCACTGAGCTACTAGAATACTCTAATATTAAAGTATCTTGAGCATCTCAATTAAGATTTAACTGTATTCTTAATAAATATTTTTTCAAACAGATATTATGCGATTACCATAACGATGTTGAAATCAATATATATAATTTATCTTTAATAAGCTGTCTTTACTTAAATCCGCATTTTTGAATTTAATATACAAGAGAGCGGTTTACAAAATCTGTGGAGAAACGTATATTTCTCTCAACCTATGTATAGAATTATTATACTCTCGTAATGTATTAAGGGTTGAAATCTACCCGGCGGGTATGAGAAGTCTTACTAAACTTAAGATGATGTTAGAGGGTGGGCTAGGTTATTATAGGTAGAGGTCCAATCGTCGCAGGTTCATCATCTTAATCAGACTGGGGTTGGCGAATTTCATCCCTCTACAGGTTATATTTCTATTTTAAAAGCTAAAAACTTTTCTAAGCGTTTAAATATTTTCTTTTAGCTGCATTTATAGTTCCAGACACACCTAGGGTGTAAATTGTGAGAGGGAGACCGTTGAACTCGGTTATAGATGTTAATGTGGCTCTAATCAGTTGAACAGAGTTATGTCTGCATTCTATTAGACCTTTTTTAGAAGCTTGATTATATGATTGGATCCAGAAGTGGGTTTTACTCGCTCCAACTTCTCCGAATAATCGGATAAGTTGATTGGAGAGGGTTTTCAATAAGTCTTTTTCTCCCAGTTCCCTATCGTATAATACCTGGAACCCCAGGTATCGTTTACGTATTTTTACCCCTATTTTACCCACCACCTTTCTCAACAGTAGCATACTCTCTAAATATTTCCCCTGGGAGAGTGGATAAAGCGTTTTTAGCATCCTTCTCTTCAATGCTGAAAATATTTGCAAACGCGATTACGTCGCGTGGGGGTCTAAGCTGAAAAACTTTACTGGCTCCTGAGGATATTATTAGACCGGCCTTGTGGTCTAAAATCTCCCTGATTTTATCTGAGAGAACACTGATTTTTTTAACAAGAGGGTAGTCTCTGTTATAAATCATTTCGCGGAGGGATATTTCGAATAAAATATTATTCTCGCAAACTAGTTTTATTGTTGTTCTCTGCAGTTTTTTAATGTTTTCTAAGTCTAATGAAAGTATTTTAACTAAGCCGGTGCTGGCGCACCAATTAGCCACTGAACTATTCTGAGTGTACACGGCGATTAGAGTCTTTTTATCACGTGCTGTTCTAATGGAGTTTTTAAGCTCTCTTATGCTTTGAGCTGTGATATTCTTTCTAAAAATTACTTTACTATTAGGGACCCCTATATTTAACAGTGTACTTGTGGTTGATAAAGCAGCACCGTTGTAGCCTATATTAAAACAATGTTTTAATAATTCATTTATGTTGTCAGAGGTGTTGTTCTGGTAAACTATGTTCAAATCGTAAAATTTAACCAAGCGACTTCACCTTACTATATTATATTCTCTGCTCGGATGGATTACTTGCCTATGTAGTTAAAATGTTTCTGTATTCATTTAAAATCTCATCTGAGGAGAGCGGTTTCACCTTGTGTAATTTCACTTTAAGCCTGATCACATCACCTGTCTCGCATTTTAACGCGGTGTACCTCTTATAAGCCATATTCTTGTTTAAACGCAGATAAAAGTTACCAGTCTCATCTACGTACAATTTTAAATTCTCAGTTAAATCGTTTTTTTCAACAGGTTGTAAAGTGTTGGAAATTAGAGAGAGGGTTTTACGCACGGCGGCATCACCCTCCACTGTAATGTTGATTTTAATTATAGGATTATGATAATGCCCTTCTAATTTAACCTCGCTTATTTGAAGAGAAGGGTGGAGTTCAACCGGTATCAGGTTTTTAACAGCATCTATAACTTTATCTTTATCCTCTGTTGCATGACATAAGACTTCGAAATCAGCCGCCCCGAATGAAACCGGCATCTACTACACCTCTAGGCTTAGATTACAATTCTTATCTAAGCTTATATACTATTTTACAGTAAAAAATATGGGGTTGGTTTACCTTACTTTTTCAGCGCCCGTGCCCTTGTTTAACAGACCGCGGGCTCTTTTACCAGCGCTTGTCAACCCCCGGTAAACTCTACTCTTATGCGGTGTCGTTGAAACCCAGTTTATTTTCTTATCTCTTAAAATAGCGGGGTGGCTTCTATCCACTAATATTACTTCAAACCATTTATGATATCCGTCTTGACCGACCCAGTATGAGTTTAAAACCTCCATGTTAGGGTATTTTCTAGCAGCCCTCTCTTCAGCGATCCATTGAAGATTCTTTTTCGGAGTTAATTTTTTAAAACCCATTTTACGCGGTTTCCTACCGGCTTTCGGTCTCTCTCTTCTCAAGCTGCCCCTTCTCACTTTAACTCTCACTATTATATATCCTTGTTTAGCACGATAACCTAATGCTCTAGCCCTGTCGAGTCGAGTAGGGTTTTCAACTCTGAGGACGGAGGGTTCACGCCTCCAGTTTATTAATCTCTCTCTCATCAGCTCTTTAAAAGCAGGTTCACTGCTGTTCTTCCAGAATTCACTTATATACGTGTAGCTTCCACCCATCTGCATTCACCTCTTAAACGGTTCAGCCTAATAGGCTACATCCCATGGGTTAGATGAAATAAACTTATTAAATTCCATTGCTAACTTTGATTACCTCTTAATTAATTTTTCGTTTTTCAAGGTTTTAATATCGAAATAATTTTTTCCGCGATTATCATGCCAGCTTTCCGCTGTGATTCAACGGTTAAAGCTCCTATGTGAGGTGTGCAAACAGTTTTAGGATGTTCAACAAGGCTTTTAGAAATCCCTGAAACAGGGGGTTCAACCTCGTAAACGTCTAAACCAGCCCCCGCCACTTTACCGCTGTTAAGATTTTGAAGAAGCGCTTCCTCATCTATGATCCCTCCTCTAGAGGTGTTGATTACGATGACACCGGGCTTCATATATTCGAATTCCTTCTCACCTATAAGCCCTTTTGTTTCAGCCAGAAGAGGGACGTGAACTGTTATAATATCCGCGGTTTTCAACATATCAATTAGTTGGTGTTTAGAGGGGCCGTAGGTGTGAAAACCAGCTTCTTTAGCTTTCTCAAGGGAGGCTTCAGCAACATCGTAGACGTGAATGTTCATACCTAGGGCTTTACCTCTTAAAGCAACCTGTCTTCCTATATTACCGTATCCTATAATAGCTAGATTTTTACCGTGTAATTCGAATCCCAAAAGCTTCTTTTTTATCCATTCACCAGCTTTAAGCTTATTGGATGCGAAACAGATCTGCCTTGATATGCTGAGCATTAAAGCAAAAGCTAGCTCGCACACCGCGATTGAGGGGGCTTCAGGAGCGTTTACAACAGTGATATTCCTACCCTTAGCGGTTTCCAAATCTATGTTATCTAATCCAACACCCGCTCTAGCGATAATTTTCAAATTCTTACCCGCCTCAATCACAGCTCTATCAACTTTGCTTCTGCTTCTAACGATAAGCCCATCATAACCAGCAATGTTTTTAACAAGATCATCCTGTGAATACTCTTTCACGTCAACCTCCAAGCCCTTCGATCTTAAAAGAGCGATAGCTTCTTCATCGATCTCATCGTTTACTAGAATTTTTAATCCAATCACCCCCCAGAGCGGTAATCTGCTTGTTTAATTCTGACACGTATTATGCAATAAATTTTCGTAGTTTTTAAACCCTTCTTTTAAGAGAACATACAGTTTAATGTTAAAAATCTTAAATCAATGATAAATTAATATTCTTTTAAAGTTTAAATTATTCAATGACGTGGTGGTTTAATTGCTGATCGGTATTGTTGGGAAGCCGTCTGCGGGTAAAAGCCAGTTTCTAAACGCGGCTTGTATGACATCTGTTAAAACAGCGGATTATCCTTTCACAACCATTGAGCCTAATCTCGGCACAGCTTATGTAAGGCGTAAATGCCTGTGTAAAGAGCTTAATGTTAAAGATAATCCACGTAACTCTATATGCATTAATGGAGTCAGGCTTATCCCTGTAAGTCTACTTGACGTTGCAGGTCTGGTGCCTGACGCGTGGAAGGGGAGGGGGCTGGGTAACAAATTCCTGGATGATCTTAGACGCGCTGACGCGCTTATACATGTTGTAGACGCTTCAGGATCTCTGGATGATGAGGGTAGAGCTGTTGAAGCCGGGTCATGGGATCCTATGAAGGATATAGAATTCCTTGAGAAAGAGATAGCTATGTGGATGCTACAAATCATTAAGAGGGATTGGCCTAAACTATCTAGAACAGCTTTAATGTCCAAGAAAAGTTTTTTAGATATATTAAGTGAAAGACTTGCCGGTCTTAGTATAACTAAAACTCACATTTTAGCAGCCTGCGGTAAGATATCTCTTAACATAGATAAAGCTGACAAGTGGAGTGAGGAAGATATCTACAGGTTTGTCAACGAGTTGAGGAGGCTGTCTAAACCTATGATTCTAGCCTTGAATAAAATTGATAAACCAACTGCTAAACAGAATATTGAGAGAATTAGAAAAATATTTCCGGATTCTATACCCACATGCGCTCTCGCAGAGTATTATCTCAGACAGCTGGCTGAGAAGAATATAATAAGATATATACCAGGTGACCGCGATTTTAGTGTTTTAAAACCTGAAGCGTTATCTGAAAACGATAAGAAAATCCTGGAAAGAATTAAAACAGATATACTGGAAGTTTACGGAAACACTGGAGTCCAGCAAATACTGGATAAGATAGTATTTGAAGTATTAGATTTGATAACTGTTTACCCTGTGGAGGATGTTAAAAATTACTGTGATCATAATAATCTTGTGCTACCGGACGTGTATCTGGTTCCTAAAGGAACAACTGCTAGACAATTAGCATATATGATTCACACAGATTTAGGGGATGGATTCATATACGCGGTCGACGGGAGGACTAAGCAGAGAGTGGCGGAAAACTATGAGTTAAAAGACGGGGATCTTATTAAAATAGTGAGCGCTAAGAGCCTTAAATAAGGTTTTAGCTAATTTTATCGGTAAACTCTTTCATAATAGCCCCAATCTTTTTTCGAACCTAGTGAACGTATTCCATTAGTTTTTATCTGCTGTCTGAGATCGTCAGCTACCTGTTTTTCAAGTTCACCGCGCTTCTCAAGATAGTCTATAATCTCTAGGCCTTGCTCATCCGTGTCACAGCGTCTGAGAAAACTGAAAACATCAGGGTTAAAAAGCTCATCTCTCACCTGTTCACTCCATCTTACACCGCCCACTGAGTAAACAGCTTCACTTGATTCAACTTCCTGGAATAGTTTAGGAAACTTTTTTTTAAAATACTCTTCATCCAAACAGAGACACCGCCGCGCATAATATTTTGAAATAACAGATGGAGTTGTCTAATAATCGTAGACGGAATCTAAAATATAATATTATCTATTTTATCTAAGTGTTTTGACGGCTATTATAGGCGGCCGACTATATTTTTATAAATTTCCACGGTAGATTATTTTCATCCATCTCTTTTAGAAATTCCCCCTCTTCAAAACGATGTTTTTCAACCGCTTTTCTCCAAGCCAGCCATGTACCCCCGTATTTTACAGCTGTTTCAATAACGTCACCCACGCTCTGATCCCCTCTTGACAAGATTGTTTGAATTACAGCGGTTTTAACATCGTAACATTTAACGTTATAGCCTTCTCTTCTAAGATTTTTTAAAAGAATTTGTTCACGTTTAATCAATTCTTTAATAGGCATCTGAGCCTTACACTGGAATGGGGTGTGAGGCTTAGGTATGAATGGA
>JAWBON010000065.1:0-2411 GCA_038826135.1 Candidatus Odinarchaeota archaeon
GGATAGTCTTTTTTTCCTGTAAAGCTCAGTTTTAGACAATCTTTCCATTTAAATCAACCCTATTTATTTGAGTAAAGATAGCAAGCGACATAGTGACCAGGTTTAACTTCAATATAAGAAGGCTCAGCTTTATCGCATATATCCATTCTCTTAGGACAGCGAGGGTGAAACCTACATCCGCTCGGCGGATTTATCGGGCTCGGAACCTCACCTGTTAGGATTATTTTACTCCTCTTAGCTTCAGGGTCTGGAACCGGGTTTGCAGATAATAAGGCTTGAGTGTACGGGTGAAGCGGTTCCTCGAATAATTCATCAGCCCCAGCCTTCTCCACAATTTTACCCACGTACATGACAGCGATCTCATCACTTATATGCCTGCATATATTAAGATTATGCGTGATAAACAAATATGTTAAATCAAATTTTCTCTGAAGATCCATAAGCAGATTCAAAATCTGAGCTTGAACAGAAACATCTAGTGCAGAGGTAGGTTCATCTAAAACTATAAACTCAGGGTTAACAGCAAGCGCTCTAGCTATCACTATTCTTTGCTTCTGACCACCACTGAATTCATGAGGGTATCGGATGAGATGACTTGGTTCTAAAGCAACCTCGTTAATCAACTGGAGTACTCTACCCTCGATCTCGTTTTTCGGCAGTAGCTTATGAATTCGAATCGGCTCAGCTAATATATCTTTTATTTTCATCCTCGGATTAAGGGAGGCGTGAGGGTTCTGGAAAACTATCTGAGCTTTGCAACGAAACATGTTAAGCTCCTTCCGCTTAAAGCCCATTATACTCTGACCGTTATAATATATTTCACCAGAGGTCGGCTCAACAAGTCTGAGAATACACCTGCCTGCCGTGGTTTTACCGCAACCGCTCTCACCGACCAAGCCGAGCGTGCTCCGCTTATTTATTTCAAATGAGACACCGTCAACTGCGTGAACACTACCGATCTGTTTGAGAATAACTCCGCCATATATTGGAAAATGCTTCACTAAATTTTTTACTCGTATTAAAGGTTCAGTCACTTTCACACCCCTATTAATCTAATAAACCATCCTGTCAGGTAAAGGTTCAAAACTCCCTCCTTTACTTAACGCATACTCTTTATTTTTAGCTTGCAAAAAACATGAAACCCAGTGCCCAGACTCTTCTTCGAATAATACAGGTTTCAGTGTTTTACAAACCTCCATCGCATGCTTACAACGCGGATGGAAGCGGCAGCCTGAAGGCGGGGATATTAAATTAGGAACCGTTCCAGGGATTGTGGTAAGCCGGCTTCTTTTCTTTCTCTCCGCGTATGGTATAGCCCCCAGCAGAGCCTGAGTGTAGGGGTGAAGCGGCTTCTTAAAAATGTTTTTAACAGAGGATTTCTCAACAATGTTACCCGCATACATTACAACAACACGATCACACATCTCCGCTATAACACCAAGATCATGAGTTATAAGCATGATAGATGTATTAAACTCATCTCTCAACTTCTTAATAAGCTCAAGGACTTGAACCTCTATAGTAGCATCTAAAGCAGTAGTAGGCTCATCGGCGATTAAAAGCGAGGGTTGACAGGCTAATCCAATCGCGATTTGAATACGCTGCCTCATACCCCCACTCAGCTCATGCGGATAAGATTGAACTATACGCTCCGGTTTCGGAATATTAAGCTTTCTCAAAAGCTCAATAGACTGGTTTAACGCTTCCCTATATGTGATATCATTATGAAGCATAAGGGTTTCCGCTATCTGGTTACCGACTGTGAAAACAGGGTTCAAAGCATTCATAGGATCCTGAAAAATCATAGTTATCTCCTTACCACGGATCTGACGCATCTGCTCCTCACCCATCGCATGAAGCGGCTCACCTTTAAATATGATTTCGCCGTCAACGATAAATCCGGGTTGAGGTATAAGCTGCATAATTGAAAGCGCTGTCACAGACTTACCTGACCCTGTTTCACCCACTAAGCCGATAATCTCCTTCTCATAAATTTCCAAATCCACACCGTCAAGCGCTTGAACAACACCCTCCTCGGTGAAGAAATGTGTTTTAAGATTTCTAATAGTTAGCAAAATATTATTATTCAAGCTACGCACCACCGGATACTTTCACACTAGGTTTTGGTTTTTTCGATATTCGCTGATTTTTCTTTAAATTTTTAATCAGTTTTTTCGCCTGTTTAGAAAGTTTTAGGCGGAGCTTAGGGTCGATCGCATCTCTTAAACCATCTCCGAGAAGGTTCCAACCTAAAACACAGAAAACTATCGCCAACCCGGGGAAGGTTAACTGCCACCAGTATCTTGTTACAGCCTGATAGTTGAAGTTGTCACTTATCATCCTACCCCAATCATAAGTGTACGGTGGAGGGGCTCCAAGCCCTAGGAAGCTTAAACCAGCAAGAGATAAAA
>JAWBON010000065.1:2421-6319 GCA_038826135.1 Candidatus Odinarchaeota archaeon
AGCGGATCCTATGTCAAGCGTCATTTCAACAAGTATAGGTGCCAGTATGTTTGGAAAAATATGCCGGAAGATTATTCTAACTCCAGGAGCCCCGATGGCTCGAGCTGCTTCAATATATGTTTCCTGAATTACCGCTAAAGCTGAACCTCTAGCTATTCTAGCATAGATTGGAATTGACACAATCAGGATGGCTATAGTAACCGCGTGCATACCAGCACCTATCACCATTGCTATAGCGATAGCGAGAATAATGCTTGGAAAAGCTAGCATAATATCCATAATCCTCATAATTAAAGTGTCGAAGTAGCCTCCCCTGTAAGCTGAGAGAATACCTAAAGGAACTCCTACAGCCACAGCTCCTAATACAGAGACAATTCCGACAAATAGAGATATTTGAGCCCCATATAAGATTCTACTGAAAATATCACGCCCGAAACCGTCTGTTCCAAAAAGATGCTCCAAACTGGGGGGAAGGTTTTTGGATGTTAAATCTATTTTAATAGGATTATAAGGAGCTACTACAGGGGCAAGAACCGCTGAAACTATTAAACCGATAACTATTACAATGCCAATAATTGTTAAAGGGTTCTTAAGCCTTGATAAAAAGTCGATAAAACGCCTCCACCTAGTCCGCTCAACTATTCCACCAGTTAAATCACTCACATCAACGTGAAAGACTTCACCTTCTAAACCCGTATATTTCACTGTATCTTTATCATCAGCCAATCAAGTTCACCTAGTATCTTATTCTCGGATCAAGGTAAGCATATAAAACATCCACCACTAGGTTTGAAAGTATATATATTACTGCGATGAATAGCACACCCGCCATTACAAGAGGGTAATCCGATTTCATTATCGCATCAGTTATAAGCCGCCCTATCCCGGGAATAGCGAAAACAGTCTCTGTTAAAACAGCTCCACCAAGTAAACCGCCAATCTGTAATCCTATCACAGTTGTAGCGGGAATAAGAGAGTTACGTAAAGCATGCCTGTAAATAGTAGCATTCTCAGAACATCCTTTAGCTCTAGCAGTTCTAATATAATCCTCTCCAAGCACCTCTAACATACTGGAGCGAACCATCCTAGTAACTATTGAGAGAGATAGTGCACCTAAAGCAATCGCGGGTAACGCGTAGTGCATCATACTATCTACAATAGTTCTAAAATCAAGACTGATAAAACCGTCTATAAGATATATTCCAGTTGCTTTAATAGCTGGCTCGTGAATACCCGCCCATAGAATCGGAAAGATTGGGAAAACAACACCGAGAACTATCTGTAACATTATACCTAGCCAGAAGACTGGCATCGAAACGCCGATCAAAGCACCAACCCTAGTTACATTATCTGTCAGAGAATTCCTTTTCTTAGCTGAGATAACACCGGCTGGTATCCCCACCAAAACCATTATTATAGCAGAGTAAATTGTAAGCTCGACAGTGTGTGGAAATGCTATTACTATAAGATCTGTTATATTCGCTCCTGGATTGACAGAAATAGAAGTTCCTAAATTCCCTTGGAAAAGATTAGCTAAATATAAGAAAAACTGAATAAATAAAGGTTGATCAAGCCCGTAGATTTTAATTAATCTTTCAACAGCCTCAGGCGGGAGTTTACCTGAGCCGCCGAGGTAAGCAACAGGATTACCTGGAATTGAATGCATTAAAATAAAAGTGATTAACATAACACCCAATGTAACAGGGATAAGCAGAATTAAACGCCTAATAATATATGCGTAAAGGCCTTTCATAAAGGTGCACTCTTCAAAAGTATTATTAGAATATAATTTAAACTTTACTATTTACTTAAAAAAAATAAAAAATAAGGAAAATATTTATGCCGCAGCACCCTTTCTCCAATAAGCTATACTACCGATGACAGCGACTGCTACTATTACACCGATTACAACCCCTACCACTTCAAGAGGTATACCAGCGCCAGCACCTGCAGTCTTCACAACGTATTCTAGATCATCAAATTCAAGCAGCGGACTGTGCGTGAAACCGCTAATCGTGGTTCTCCAAGCATAAGTGTTGTCGGGTATATAACACCAGCCCCAAACATATTCATTGATAAGTATATTTGTAGCGTTCTTGTACATTTGAGCTCTAATCGTCTGGTTAGTCTCACTTCTAGCAGACTTTAGCAGATAATCAACTGTTGAACTGTTAACACCCGCTGCGTTTGTACTCCATATAAAGTCGCTGTGGAATAAAGGATAGAAGTACGTGTCAGGATCAATATAGTCTGGACCCCACCCTAACATCCACAAATCGTATGCACCGCTAACTAGCTTATCGTATAAGAAAATCTCCCATGTATCTCCTTGAATATCTAAGTCAATACCGATTTCCGCGAACGCGTCCTGGAGCAGATAACCAACTCTCTCTCTAAGAGCGTTACCTTTGTTATAACCGTATATAAGTTTAATGTCATGTGTTGAATTAATATTTCTAAAACCATTACTGTCTGAGTCAACTAGGCCCATTGAGTCAAGTATTTCATTAGCTTTTGTTAAATTGTAGTATGGTAGGATACCGCCCTCATTCTCTGGCTTAATAGATGAGTTGTACGCCCAGGATATAGCTGGTACAACAGGCTGAGTTAGTCTGGTGCCTAATCCATTAAGGAACTGCTCACCGTTGATTATTTCATCATAGTTTATAGCGTAGCTTAAAGCTTTTCTGAAAGTTGAGTTAGACATTATACCGTTCATTCTACCTGTCACATTCTGCATACACTGGAAGCCGATATATCTAGTTCCAAGACCAGCTTCTTGCCAGGTCACTATGTTAGGGTCAGCTTTTAAGGTAGGCCAGTCGCCTGCTTCTGGATATAGTAAGTCAACCATGCCTGTTGTTATCGCAAGAGTTCTAGATGAAGCCGATAGTATACTTTGATATTCAACATGGTCTACGTGTGCTACTTGACCCCAGTAATTCGGCCATTTATCTAAAGTCACTTTATAGTTTAACACCCAAGATTTAAATGCGAAAGGCCCTGTTCCAGCCCCTACTGGAGCGAATTTCATATCATGCGGTCCGAGTGCTGTTGCAACCTTCCAGTTAACTATTGAAGTTGAAGCGTAGGAGAATAGCGATAGACCGGGAGCGAATGGCTCACTAAATTCAACCACTATTTCATCCCATCCGTCACCAGCAGTAGCATTATCACCTGTATATGTTGTATTGTCCCAGAAACCTATGTCAGCCATCCGTATATCCTTTACAGATTCTAGAAGAAGCCAGACATAACTTTCCCTATCTCCATCTTCTTCACACCATCGATATCCGTGCGGATTAGCCGTAGCGTTGTTAATATACGTGCTGTTAAATAATGCGCTTCTAAGTTCAACAGGTAAGGCTCTTTGCAGACTCCACCAGACATCGTATGGAGTCATAGGATCCCCGTTGTGGAAAGTTACATTACGACGGATATTAAATATAATTGTAGTGTTCGGCAGCATCTGCCATCCTACAGCAAGGCCGGGTCTGAAGTTTAGTGTTGAAGGAACATACATTACCAGCGTATCATAGATGTTAACTATCACATCGTTTGAAGCTGAATCCCATGAATCATAGGGATCCAGCGTTATAGGGTCACCAGCCTGAGCGATTTTAAGTGTTGTTTCAACCGCTTGAGCTTTCGAGGGTGATAGTAAGATTATTCCACTGGCGGCGAGGGAGAATACTAGGACTAGGGCTAAACTGTATTTTACACTCTTCTTCATTTAATCACCTTATATAATCCTCAGGTTCCTTGAACCCGGGGATTTTGGTAATTAATATAGTGTAACATGTTTTTAAATTTTATTAAAAATATTAACTGTCTTTGAGAAAATTACCATGGTTAATATTTAATAAAAAAAAAGAAGATAAAATAGTTTTAACGCCAG
>JAWBON010000066.1:0-6301 GCA_038826135.1 Candidatus Odinarchaeota archaeon
CCCACCCCCAAGTCTAGCAGTATCCTCAGCAAGCCGACAGTTAAGCTGCCGGATTTAACCAAGGACTTACCAGACCGGCTACGGACGCTTTAGGCCCAATAATCACCCCGACCACTCGAGGAGCTGGTTTTACCGCGGCGGCTGGCACCAGCCTTGCCCTCCCCTTATTCCACCGGCTCCTTAGGCCGATGAAAAGCCATCTTCATCAGACGGCACTCAGGATGACCCCATCACACTTTCGTGTATTGTGGAGGTTTCGCGCCTGCTGCGCCCCGTAGGGCCTGGGACCTTGTCTCAGTTCCCATCTCCGGGCTACCACTCACATGGCCCGTACCTATTATAGGCTCGGTGGTCCATTACACCGCCGACTACCTAATAGGCCGCAGTCCCATCCTTAGGCGACTTTGGCGAGCATGGCGCCAAAATCTTTTAGGAGAAATACCATTCCAGGCCATTTCCCCTATCGGGTATTAGCCGCAGTTTTGGGGTATGCAACCTTAAATAAAGTTACAATACTTTCCCACGGTTATCCCCGTCCTAAGGGCAGGTTAACTACGTGTTACTGAGCCGTCTGCCGCTCCCACCATAGCTTGGGACGCGCGACTCGCATGGCTTAGCCTCATCCTGATAGCAGTCGGGTCTAGCAGGATCAACTAGTATTAGTTAGCGGCCGCTAGCCTATTACCGCTAGAATTGGCTGATCTGTATTGCACCACATGTGTTGACCTTCATCAGGCTTGAAACGCGATCCTTTTAAAGACCGGTTTATTCAAGCCGTCATGTTATGAACCCGTGTTCGGATAAGCAACCTTTCATCCCATTGGTTTTACCTTCGGTTCAGGTCGACGCCTTTTGAACAACGGGTGTTTACACTACTGTGTAGCTGACGGTGAAACGCCGTTTTCACGGCTCCCGCCATATTTATTGATTGTTGAACAAATATTTAAATTACACTTAACTGATTGTGTCAATCAGTTAAGGTCAGCCATATCATTTTTTGATATGACCCTATCAAAAGGATAGTACTACCGAAGTAGTAACAGAATAGTGTTACAATCTGGTATTTAAATTTTTTGTGATTGAGAAATTAAGAAAGTATGTTGAAAACTAGCGGTTAACTTTCACCGATAGGATTAAAAATTTTATAGCTTGTTATTATATTTAATTCTAGGGCGGGTAGTTCAGCCTGGAATGAACGCCTGACTTGCACTCAGGAGGCCGCGAGTTCAAATCTCGCCCCGTCCACCAATAGAGTATTACAGCCACAGTTTACTTTGTAGACAGCTTATCAGTATCTGATCAAATATAATAAACTGGTTTAGAGACGGTTGTCAAGCAGTGTTTTAAAGGGTGTTTTGATGAATAAAATATTTTCAATACTGGTGTAGTAAGCAAAACAGGTTTAGCTCCATCAGTCCCCGCCTTGCTATAATACTGCAAATTAAAAAAATAAAAAATATGTAGTGTTTACTCTAGTGTTATTGCACCTGTTGGACAGCTTGATTCACAAGCACCGCATTGAATGCATGCTTCAGGGTGAGCTACTTTAGCTTTACCGCCTACAATTTCAAAAACATTAGGATCCGCTGGGCAAACTTCTTGACACGTCCCAGAGCCGTCGCACAGGCTTGTATTTATTTTCGGTGGCATATAATTCACCTATTTACTCTCTCTGCAAGATAGTTATTTTTACTTCGACTCCCGCTTTAAAGATTTTCAAATCTTCAAAGGCTTATTTTCGAGCCCTCTATTGGGGAGGCTATAGAGAAGGAAAAATATAAGTTTTATGCTTATAAATATATTGGAGTAATTAAAAGCCAGTTATTTAAAATTTTACAGGATTATTTTTTCTTAAAGAAAAGCCAGTTTTTACTAGATTGCTCACCACCTTTAAAACGTAGTAAAACATATTCGCCTTTTATTTTCTCACCTTCTAATTCGAAGTGAATTGATTCTGCGCTAATTTTTTTAATAATCAGTTTTCCTTTATCCCATAAGTTTACCATGCCTGCGCCGTATTCCCCTTCAGGGATCACACCTGTGAAATCAGCGTATGATATTGGATGATCTTCAGTCTGTACTGCTAATCTTTTAACCCCATATTCTAAAGGCGGCGGCTTAGGTAAAGCCCAGCTTTTTAACACCCCGCTTATTTCCAGTCTTAAATCCCAGTGGAGATGGGTGGCGTGATGTTCCTGGATAACAAAGATCGGGGTGTCTGTTACCCCGATTTTTCCCTCCGGTTCAGGGGTTTTTTTAAAATCTCTTTTAGACCTGTATTCATCCAAAGACACAATAAGAATATTGTTTAAAGTCTTTAAAATCTTTAAGCTATTATAAATGATTATGGGGCCGGGGACGGGAATTGAATTCACGACCTTTTAACATGGTTCCCGTGCCAAAGGCTGTGCAGAAAAATTAATCTGCGCACCATAGTGGCGTCCACAGGCCTCTAGGACTACCACTACCCCACCCCGGCCATAATATCAGTTAGGATATTAGCAACAATTATTTTTAAGCTTATTTCTATAAGGGCTATGCGATTAAGCGCAGAATATTAAACAAAAATAAATATTTAAATCAATACAATATTAATATTCAGAGGTGGTATAGTGGTAAAATACAATAATTTATTCACCAAACCGATATGGCTAATTATAATATTTACAGGCAGTATAGGATTCTTATGGATTATTGAATCATTAATAACAGTGCTCAAAGCTCATAGGAGTAGTAAAGCATACGTTCTAAATAGTCGAGGGAAGGATTAAAATGAATTTCAAGAATAGAAGCATTATTTCAATCAGGGAAATGAGTAGGAGAGATATAGATTACATTATAAATTCAGCTGAGAGACTTCAAGATAACTGGCAAAATTACAGTGACTGCTTAAAAGATAAGATTCTTGGAAACCTTTTCTTTGAGCCGAGTACAAGAACCAGAATATCTTTTGAAACGGCTATGAAACGCCTAGGAGGCAGAGTGGTGGGGTTTTCAGCCCCGGAGGGAAGTTCATTAGCGAAGGGAGAGAATTTAATAGACACTGTAAGAGTTGTCGAAAATTATTGCGATGCTATTGTCCTCAGACATCCACTGGAGGGGGCGGCGAGGCTAGCTGCGAACTATGTTAGTATACCTGTTATAAACGCTGGAACAGGCGCTGAAGAGCATCCTACCCAGGCACTCCTCGACTTATACACGATATCGAAGGAGAAGGGTGGGATAGACGGGTTAAACATCGCTTTACTAGGTGATTTAAAATATGGGAGAACAATACATTCACTCACATACGGTCTATCTAATTATAAAGTTAAAATCACACTTGTAGCCCCCCCGTTAATGAAGCTTAGAGAGGAGATTATGGAAGATTTAAAAAGTAAGGGAATAGAGCTGAGGGAGGCAACCAACCTAGAAGATGTGATAAGCGAAGTTGATGTACTATATGTTACAAGAATCCAGCGTGAAAGATTCGCGGACCCGACCGAGTATGAGAGAGTTAAAGGCTCATACCACATAGACCTTAAAACATTGAATAACGCTAAAAAAGATCTAATAATTATGCACCCTCTACCAAGGCTTGAAGAAATAAGCACTGAAGTTGACGCTACAAAACACGCCGTCTATTTTAAACAGGTTAAATACGGTTTAATTATAAGGATGACTATTCTACTTTTAATATTCGGCTTCGAGTTAAAGTGAGGTTGAAAAATGTCTGAACAAGAACTCAGAATTAGAAAAATTCGAAACGGCACAGTTATAGACCATATAACCGCTGGAAACGCGTTAAATGTTATGAAGATATTAGGTATAACCGGTAAAGAAGGGCTTGTTGTAAGCGTTGCTATAAATGTTCCCAGCAGTAAATATGGTAGAAAAGACATACTAAAAATTGAGGAGAGAGAGTTAAAACAAGACGAAGTGAACAAGATTATTCTAATAGCGCCTAACGCAACAATTAACATAATAAAAGAGTACCAGGTCACCGATAAAAAAAGACTTAAACTACCCCCGGAGTTAACAGGGTTCCCTAAATGTGTAAACCCTAACTGTATAACTAACAGCGGTGAACCTGTTGAAACAGAATTCTATGTTGTTCAAAGCGAACCGCTTAGATTAAGGTGCAAATACTGTCAAAGAATAACAAGCCAGGCGGATATATTTAAACAGTTCTAGTTTTATAAAATCCACTTCAAACCACAGCCGATATAGTTAAAAACAGGATAAATAAAATACAACAACGAAGCGGTAGTGAACATATAAGTGGGATTGAAATGTCGGTTGAAGATCTCCGTGAAATAAGAAGTATTGAACAAGAAGCTCGGAAAATCATTGAAGACGCTGAAAATAAGGCGGATGAACTACTTAAAAAAATAGATTTAGATAAAAAGAGAATAGAGGAAGAGTTAAAAACTAAAACCAATGAGCGGATTCTTAAAATAAAGGAGACAGCTATTTCAGAGGCGGAGCAGCAGAGCAGGAAGATAATAAGTGAAAATGAAAAACTGGTAAAAGAGCTTACTGAAAAAACAGAGAAAAACATTGGTAAAGCGGCTGAAATGATTGTGAACATTATAATGGGGGAAGAGGTGTAGATGATGTCTCAAACCGGATCCATAGAGCTCATAAAAAATAAAATCCTCAGCGATTCACGGTTAAAAGCGGAGGCCATTATAAATAAAGCTAGAGAAGATTACGAGAAGAATCTGAAAGAATACCGAGAAAATATAAAAAGAAAATATGAGAGTGCGATAGAGAACGCTGAGAGTGAAGCTAAGCAGGTAATAGAGAGGAAAATAGCTGAGACGAAAGTTTATGTAAACCGGATCATGCTGGATAAAAAAGAGGAGATCATAGAGAAAGCGTTCTCTAAAGCGTTTGATAAGCTAAAAACCATTGTTAAAACTGATAAATACAGAAAATTCATAGAAGAGATGATTTACACCACCGCTAAACATATGGGTGGCGGGGAACTCATAGTTTTAGTAAACAAGGAAACGGTGATTGAAAACCATACGCTTGAGAAAATATCTCAGAAAGTTAGTAAAGAGTTAGGTGTTAAAACAAATATTAAACTGGGAAAGGAAAACCTCCAGGCAATCGGCGGAGTTGTGATGAAAAATAAGGAAGGCGATATCGAAGTGAACAATACGTTCGAAGCGTTAATAGAGAGAGCTAAAAGCTCTATACGAAGTAAAGTGGCTAAAACATTATTCACAACCTAAACCCGCAGGTGTAGTAAATGAAAATTACTGTAGTAGCGGATGAAGACACTGTTCTAGGATTAAAACTGGCAGGCGTGAATGAAACCTACACAGTCACTTCACCAGTTGAAGCTGAGAATAAAATAAGAGAACTTGCAGAACGCCCGGACGTAGGACTCATAATAATCACCGAGCAAATAGGTGTAAAAATAAGAAAGCTGATTAACGATATAATTAGAAAAGGAATACCGATCATTCTAGAAATACCTGATAAAACAGGCCCGATGAAGGGTGTGGAAGACCCTATAAGAGAACTTGTTAAAAAAGCAGTCGGAGTGGATATAAAAATAGGCAAAAGCAGCAGGTGAAATAAAATGGAGAGAGTTGGAGAAATTGTGCGCATAACAGGACCGTTAATTACCGCTAAAGGAATCCCCGCTGTTAAAATGTATGAAGTATGTAAAGTAGGGGATAAAGAGCTTATCGGAGAGGTTAACAGAGTTGAAGGAGACATATGCTACATTCAAGTTTACGAGGAAACAGCCGGCATAAAACCCGGTGAAAAAGTAGTTGGAACCGGTGAACCCCTATCAGTTGAGCTGGGACCGGGATTAATAGGTCAAATATTTGACGGAATTCAAAGACCACTCCCCCTCATAAAAACAGTATCAGGAGACTTTATAACGAGAGGGATAACAGTCCCCGCATTAGATAGAGCTAAAAAATGGAAGTTCACGCCCACAGTTAAAAAAGGAGATAAAGTAACAGGCGGAGACCAGCTTGGCACAGTCCCTGAAACAACACTGGTCAAACATATAATAATGGTTCCACCCAACATAGAAGGAGATATAACAGAGATCACACCGGAAGGAAACTATACAATAGAAGACACCATAGCTAAAATAAAAACAAAAGACGGGAAAATAATCCCCCTAAAAATGATGCAGAAATGGCCGGTCAGAAAACCCAGACCATACACAACAAAACTACCAGCGGAAGTCCCTCTTATAACAGGTCAAAGAATAATAGACACATTCTTCCCCGTTGCTAAAGGCGGCACATCGGGAATACCAGGAGGGTTCGGCACAGGTAAAACGGTA
>JAWBON010000067.1:0-6297 GCA_038826135.1 Candidatus Odinarchaeota archaeon
TAGGTTAGCTATCAGCCTTAAGTTAACTTTACTGCTATTTTAGATAATGTGTTAAAAGGAGTGTTGAAAACTTTTTATTTCACGTGTTTTTAAAATCGAAGAGGCTTGTAAGCGTGTAAAAGTTTCGTTTATGTTAATTTTTCGCTTTATATTATAGCTTATTTTCGATGAATTACACTTTTAATTATTTATTAAACTTTCCGTAGTGGCGCGCCTTAAAATTACTGAAAGTAATAAAAAAAATTAATATTTATGATTGAAAAACATAAAGTTTTTATATTAAAAAATTCCGTTAAAAATCGAGCGTATTTCCATGCGTGGGATGATTATGCAAAGAAATATTAATGTTAATACTTTAAATTTAACACCTATTGAAAACCAAGAAATGGAAATAGTTGAGCGAAAAGGAAAAGGCCACCCTGATACAATATGTGATGCAATCGCCGAGGAAGTAAGCAGGAAATTGTCAAGATATTACTTGGATAATTTCGGCAGAATACTACATCATAACGTTGATAAGGCTAGTTTAGCCGGAGGGAGAGCTAGAGCTGTTTTCGGCGGAGGCGAAATCCTAGAGCCCATCTACATATTAATGCTTGGAAGAGCGGTTTCAGAGATCGTATATAACGGTGGTATAGAGAGAGTACCATTAGGAACATTGTGCGGGGATGCGATAAGAGATAAAATTGAAAACACTATAAGATATTTGGATGTTGAAAGACATTTAATCATAGATCATAAAATAAGAGCAGGATCATCCGATCTAGTCGGCTTATTCAACTCTGCAAAAGAGATACCTAAAGCTAATGACACATCATTCGGTGTCGCTTACGCCCCCCTGTCGGAGACTGAGAGAATAGTTTTACAAACCGAGTTAATGTTAAACTCCCCAGAGTATAAGAAAAAGCTTCCAGAGATCGGTGAGGATATTAAAGTAATGGGTTTAAGACAGAAAGATAAAATAAAACTGACAATCGCAGCTGCAATGATTTCAACCCTGATACCTGACTTAGACCACTATCTAAACGTTAAAGAGCAGGTTAAAAATGATGTATTAGATTTAGCGGCTAAAATAACTGAAAGAGAGATTACAGTGGATGTTAACACAGCGGATATAGTTGACCGAAACAATCCGTGTGTTTACATTACAGTAACCGGAACATCCGCTGAAAACGGTGATGATGGACAGGTTGGGAGAGGAAATAGAGCTAACGGTCTTATCACCCCGTTTAGAACAATGTCGCTTGAAGCAACCTCGGGCAAGAATCCTGTGAGCCATGTGGGGAAAATCTACAATGTTCTCGCAATGGATATAGCTGACCAAATAGTTGAAAAAATTAGCGGCGTCAAAGAAGTGTATATACGAATATTAAGCCAAATCGGTAAACCAATAGATCAGCCGCTCGTAGCTAACGCGCAAGTAATATTGGAGAATGGTGTTAAATTCAACACTGTAAATTCGGATATAGTAAGCATTATAGACGAAAACTTGGAAAACATAACGAAGATAACGGAAAGATTTCTAAAAGGCGAGGCTAAGCTTTACTAAGCCCCGCTATTTTAATTTGATATGAGAAATAATATTTGAACGCTGCAATAACGACCCTTCGAAAGTGAATCCGGTATTTCCCTGTATAAAGACTTCACCGTATAAGTTTAGGTTCACACCTCTGATTCTTTAAAGCCTCAACAAGCTGTGAAACTGTGTCTATCCTGTCAGAGAACTCGGTGCAACACCAACCGAACTCTGAGAGATGATGCGCGTCTGAGCCGGCTGTAGCTGCAACATGCTTTTTAAAAGCTGCTGCTAGCGCATTTTCATCAATACTGAATCTTAGTCTATCCGACACCTCGATCCCGTCAACTTCAAGATCATATACTTTATCACCAAGGTATACAGGCCATTCCCTAAACGGATGAGCTGCTACAGCAACCCCGCCTGCTCGGTGAATTGCTTCTATCATTATATTCGCGGGTCTATTCGGTTTCAAAACATTTTTTAAACCATAGACTAGCAGCTCACCCTCTAAAACTGTTAGCTCATAGCCTAGGAAGACTTTAATATCGTATTTACGGGCGATTTTAAACTCTTCCGCAAAATTAGCGATGACATTATGATCCGTTAAAACAATGCATTCGATACGGTAGGATGGAGCTGCCTCAAATATCTCTTTGAGAGTAAGCTCCGAGCAGGGTGAAGCTGTGGAGTGAACGTGTAAGTCTATTAGAAAGTTCTATACCTCCTAAATTTATTCTTTCACTATTCTATTAAGCCAACTATCAAGTTCTTTCAACAGCTTGTTAGCGTACTCTGGAGGTATAGGCTTATTCTTAGGGAGATGCTTGATTTTCTGAATCCACTCATGCATTTCATAGAAAACAGGGTGGTGAGGCACCCAGCTCATTAACGTATCCCGTGTTTCAGCGATCTTATTAATTAGTTCACCAGCAGTCAACTGTTCTCTAACAGCTTTACCTAAACTGTTTAACGTGTTCTCTGTAGCTGTTTTATTAGCCTCCTGTCTGACAGTGCCTCTGGCTGTTTCTTTAACTTGAGGTTGAGGTTCTTCAATCTCTTGAACAACAATCCCCTCCACGCTGGGCTTGCTCTTAACAATTTTCTCTAATTCCAGTACCCTATCTATAAGTTTCTCCAAAGTCTCCTTCGTAGTGAATCTTAAGCCTCTAATAGAGACCTCTAAACTGTCTAGTTTACTAATATTTTTCTGAAATTCGTCAAGCTGGTTTTGAACTAATCCTAATCTGTCAATGACGCTTAGACCAAACTTCTCTAACGCTTCCTTTACTTTAGAGAAGTTCTTAATATTCTCTTGAAGAACATTCTTTATTTCAATTAAAGATTGTTCAAGCTTGCTCTCATCTTTGGTAGACAACACCCCTCACCTAAAACTTGTATTAATTATATTTCTTTCAGGTTTATAAATGCGCAGACACTGCAAAGCTCATCATAGCTTAAGCCACCGTGCTGCCCCAGTAGAGTAGCGTCCACTATCTTATTTTCACCTTCATGGTTTTTAAGTGAAGCGGTATGTTCACCCGTTAACACGCATATAATATCCCCCATCCTCTGTTTCACTTTAAAATTACTGGGTTTCTTATGAAAGATTAATTTCGCTAGTTCTTCATATTTGAAGACAAATCCTCTATCTGAGACGGTTTCTGAAATGAGATTGAACGCTTCGTCAAACATTCCAGGTTTGGTGTAAAAATGAAGTGTTCTACCAGATTTACCGACACCCCCTCTAAAATATTTAGCGTTAACTTCAGAGTCGATGTCTTGCATGTTAAGAATTTTACTTGGATCAACTGTCCGCTGACCGTGATCCGAGGTTAAAACTAGCACTGTTTTCTCAGCTACTTCTTCTGTTAAACCCAGTTTTATAGCTTTCAAAGATTCCTCAAACATTTTAAAACTCATTTCAATTTGAGGGCTTTCAGGACCGTATTTGTGAGATAACTCATCAACCATATCCAAGTAGATGTGAATAAGCTTTTTCTTATTATCTTCTTTACAGAGCAGTTTATTAGCTAAGCTGAAAGCGTCGATGATATCACCGAAACTCACTATATTGTTATGCAGTATAGTTGAGAGCCCTGTAGCTGCGATCGAATAATTATATAAGGAGACATCCATTAAACTGTCTTTACTGATGTTTTTATGAATAGACTGCTCCCAGAGATAGTTTGAGAAGTTAAGCCCCAGTTTAGTAAGTGAGTCTCTGAATTGAGCTTTTTCACTTGAAAACTTTAAAGTATCTATAATAGTTCCAAGCTCCGCTATCAGTATTTTGTAACCTAGTAAACCATGCTGTTCAGGGTATTTCCCAGTGTGTAAACTCATAATCGCTGTTGAAGTTATCGTGGGGAAAACTGATGACACTGGAAAGTAGAAAGCGTTTTCTACAAAAAACCTGGAATACTTATTAAACTGTTTAAAACCCAGAGAGTCCATTACTATAAAAACTATGTTTTCAATATTATCGTTTAAAATATCCGCTAAAATGTTTTTCAAACGACTGTCTGAGTAAAGTGTTTCACATTCACCTAATTCTAAGCCGAGTGAACGTATTAAAGTCGGTAGAATCATCGTTATGTTTCGATCATAATTAGGTCTATAAATCCCGTCGAAACCCTTAATAGGTTTAATAAACTGGGTTAATTCCTCAATTAATTTGTCACGGTCTAACATTCCTGAACATCCTTAAATGTTAAATTAGTTTTTACTATGATTAGGGGGCTATACTTTGAACATGCCTAATCTTGGTAATATTAAGCGTTTTATTATTTTAAATCTTTCAAGAAAAAGAATCCTATCATCCCTTGTAATTTTAATCATCGGAATAGTAGAGTTAACCGTCTCCATGGTTTTTTTCTACCCTAATACAAGTTTAGATAATATTATAAGAGGTTTTTTCATAGCGTTTTACGGGGGAATAGAATTTATAACAGGCTTGGCGGGGCTTATTTTAAAGTTTAAATCAGACTTTGACAGATTCGCACAGGTAACAAGATATATAATTATCATACTTTTATTTATACCGTACATAGCTGTATTAGCAAGTTTCCTAATCCAGGACCCTGTTCTAACAGCTTTCAGATTAAACGCCTTGATTTTAAGCTTAGTATCACTTATAAATTTATCATCAATACCAGTAATCAAACACTTATACAGTAAAGAACCCTAATAATTAAAATATTTTCTAAGCTCACCCTCACTCATACCACTAAGCCAGTTAACCCATCCAGCTAAAAAAACAGCCGGCCTCTCGTTAACTATCTTCAAAAACTTATCAACAGAAACATCCACAGTATCATAAGAAGTATCCAACTCGTAAACATCACTCGCACCATAAGCGCGAACCGCGTTAAAAGTACATGAACCAAGAATCTCAGCCTGCACATTCTCAAATATTTTACCCCTACCATAACCTTTCAACCCCAGTCTCCTCTCCAGAACAGCAGGATGAGTTCTCAAAACAATACAGCAATCAACATATTTTTTAGGAGTTAAATCCCCGAAATGTCCCTCAACTATAACAACCCCCACAAGACCGGATAAAAACCGGTTTAAAAACCGCTTCAACCTAGCCTCCTCAACAATAAAAGTATCTCTACACTCATCCCTGCCTGTAATAGCACCACCCTCAGCAGCCAGCTCCGATAAACTGAATAATCTCACACCAAGCCTTTGAGCAGCAAGTCTAGAAACACTAGTTTTACCAGTGCCAGGCGTACCGCTTATAACTATCACCTTAACACATCCACTGTCCAAGAAGACACCGGCTGTAAATACTTCAAATTAATAGATACTGAAAAGATATTTATAATTATTTAACAATTAAATTAATAAAAGAATTATACCAAACCCCCGGGGATAACGTTTGATAAAAAACAAAATAATACCATTAATAATAATTATTTCAATACTGTCATTAACAGGACTCTACTTTCTATCACCCACCATATCCTATAGCGGAGGCGGAACAGAAGAATATGCAAGACCCGGATCAGCATACATGACAGGCACCCATTACAATGACATCATCACCCTACCATCATCACCTAACACAACCGTTGACGTACCAACAGGTTGGAGTATAACCCAGACAAATATATCCATCTCGAACCTTGTAGAGTCTGATGATTTCATAATTAACGGAACATTCGATACGGGTAGCGGAACCTCCAGTCCACCCTGGAGCTACGGCGAGTATGATCCCGGGAACATTGCAAGCGGTTCATGGGTGAATGGACTACCCTTATCAGGTAATAAATGCGTTTACGCACAGATGCCAGCCGCCTCTGGGGGAACAACATTCCAAAAAGGTACAGTAAGTTATTGGACAGCCAATTTCACCGTTAATAAGGGAGTAGTAACAGATGCTATTTTGGATTTATGGTATTATGCTGATTTCGCATCAAATTTTGATCGCGGTGAATTCCAAGCATATGTTTATGTGGAAGGCCATACTGTTTGGGCCAGAGGGTTCAATGAAATTTCTGATGCGGGTCAAAGAAACACTTGGGTTCATTTAACAATAAATATATTTACTGACACTAATGGCCAACCTGTATTTAATTTACCAAACGATCAGAATATTAACGTAAGAGTTGGTGTTAGATATACATCCGGAACTGCTACTTATAGTGGCTGGACTTCGAATAACCGTGTATATTACGATAATGTATCAATTGTTTTAACAGCGCAAGTTAAAGCTGAGCAATTGAACCTTACAGTAACAGATCCGAACTTATCAAACCATACTTTGGTATCTA
>JAWBON010000068.1:0-6273 GCA_038826135.1 Candidatus Odinarchaeota archaeon
TAGGGAGTGGCTTTCTGCTCTTATTAGAAAATTAAATTTCAATAATTGTTTAACTTTATTGGAAGAGTTCCCTTTCACTAATCCTGAAGATGTATCTAGAAACCCGATGAGTTTTCTCTCCGTCCCTTTAACTGATATAGTGGGCTTCCACTTCACGGCGGGTACAACCGGTAAAAGGAAGCTTTTATATGTTACAAAAGAGGATTTGGATTTAATCGTGTATAATTATTCTCTGGGTTTTTTATGGAGCGGTATTGGTCAAAGTGATATAGCTCAGATAATGTATTCTTTTGATATTTGGCAGCTCGGATTACTGTTTCAAGACGCTTTTAGAAGGCTTGGAGTTAAAACTATACCTACAGGTAACTTGATTACTTTTCGTGAACAGCAGAATTTTATAGAGGAGTATAATGTCAGTGTTTTAGCTGGGACTCCATCCTATATTTACCAGTTGGCAAGAGCAATTGACTTACAAAATTCTGTTAGGGAGCGCGTTAAAGCTGTTATGCTGGGCGGGGAGGGGCTTCCTAAAACTAGAAGGGAGTATATTCAGGATAGGTTAGGGGGGGAGGTGTTTTTAGGCTATGGTTTAATGGAGATAGGGGGAGGTGTAGCTTCAGAGTGTAGTATGCATAATGGTTTACATATTTCAACCACGGTGATACCTGAAATAGTTGATATTAAAACAGGTGAACGGGTCGGTGTAGAGGAATATGGGGAGCTGGTTTTAACCTCCTTGGATAGATATGGAATGCCATTTATCCGTTACAGGACGGGGGATGTTACTAGGTTCATAGACGGTGTCTGTGATTGCGGTTTAATTCTTCCAAGAATAGATTATATTAAAGGCCGGCTTGATGACAGGGTGACTCTTGGAACCGCTGAGAAATATTATCCAATAGTTTTTGAAGAGCTTTTTGAATCCATAGAAGAGGTTATTGACTTTCAAATAGAGGTAACAGGTGTGGACGGCAGGGATGGTTTGAAAATACTGGTTAAAGCTGATAAGCCTTCAAAGGATTTGGAAAGAAAAATCATTGGGAAATTATATAGTGTAAGCGGTCTTAGAAATGATATTGAAAAAACTAAGACGATTAATCGTCCTAAAATCGTTTTTACAAATCAGTTAGAGAACTATCCTAAGAGAAAAATTATAATTGATAAGAGGCGGGCTGGTTAGACCAGTGTTATTTTATGCGTGAAAGTAGTTTTTATCTGGGGTGTAATCGCTCTTGTTAGGTGGCAGTAGTGAATAGCCAGCTCCAAGCATTCTTTTAACTTATCCTCTTGGCTTTTAAGTCCGGTTATTTCGAATTGAAATAATAATTCTTTAATATAGTATCCGTCCCTTGTAGACTGAACTTTACTGGTTGCCGCTACATTCAGCTGTGTCAGTTTTAACCTCATCTTCTTACTTATGTATAAGTATGTTTCTAGTAAGCATCCTGAAATAGCTGCTAGAAAGATTTCATCGGAGCAATAATGTTTTCCTTCACCGCCGAATTCTTTTGACATGTCAAATTTTAAAGGCGGATTCTCTTTAAAATAAGCTTGACCACCAGTTTTTTTATCCCATTCTAATTTAACATTATACTCTAAGTTCTCAGACAATTAAAACACCGTTACATATTTTCAGCTAAGAGGGTGCGGATAGTTTGAATTCATCATGTATTGCTTGAAGTGCTTTTGAAATATCCAGTCTGGGTATTACTAGGGAGATGTTCATTTCACTACTGCCCTGCGCGATAGCTATAATGTTAATGTTTCTTTCAGCTAGGGATTTGAATATTCTTGCAGCTATTCCAGGCGTGTTCAACATGCCCGCTCCAACTACAGCTATAAGGCTTACATCGTTTACAGCGTTAATTTTTATCCATCTGCGACCGAAGAAATCTGAGGCTTTTAGCACGGCTTCGGATCTATCTTTATCAGCACGGTCAACTACCAGGGTTATGTTATTCTCTGAAGAGGCTTGACTGATCATTATTATGTTAATATTATTATTTCCGAGTATTTCGAAAAGTTTAGCGGCTGTTCCTGGAAGTGAAACCATAGCCGCCCCTTCAACGGTGATCAATGCAACATCTTCCTTAGCTGTTAAAGCTTTAACAATATCTCTTTTAACCTGCCTTTCAGTTGTAAAAGTCGTGTAGTCTGAACTGAGAGGTTTTGAAAAATTTCTTATCTCCATAGGGATTTTCTTCTCTTCAAGTGGGATAAGGCACATTGGATGAATTATCTTAGATCCGAAGAAGGCGAGTTCCTTAGCCTCCCTGTAGGAGATATTCTTTATAAGTTTCGCGTTAGGGACGTATTTCGGATTAGCTGTTAGAAGACCGTCTACATCCTTCCAGAGTATAACTTTAGTTTGCTTGAATGATTCAACTATACTGTAGGCTATAAGGGTGGCTGTGAAATCGCTTCCGCCTCTACCCAAGGTGGTCACGAACCCGTCTTCACTTTTAGCTAAAAACCCTGTCACTACAGGTATTTCACCGTTTTTTATAACTGGTATCAGCTGGCTTTCTATAAGCTTTTTTGTCTTATCTAGTTTAGGAAGAGCGTTAGTGTAGTTGCTATCTGTTATTATCAGGTTGTCAGCTTGAAAGAATCTTACAGGGTGACCCTTAGACTTCAGATAATAGTATAAGATTGAGGTTGAGAAGCGTTCACCGAATGCGATTACTTGATCTGTTAGCTGCGGGTTTATCAAGCAGAGATCATATATTTTCGTTAACGCTTCTTTTAACTGAGTGGATAGATCGGATAGAAAAGATGAGACTAAATTAAGATTCGCCTCGTCTTTTATCACTTCGCCTGCAATCTTTAAATGTTTATCTTTCAGTTCTTTAATAACATCTTCAGGCTTTATTGAATGAGTGTTACAGTCTTGCATGAACTTTATAAGCTGGTTTGTAACCCCTTGCATAGCGGAAGCTACTAAAATTAAACCACCGTTCTTATAGTTGTCTACTATAGTCAGTATTTTCTCAAAGCTTTTCTCATCTATAAGACAGCTTCCGCCTAGTTTATGGACTGTTACATTGCTTATCTGGCTCATACAATCACATCGGATAGTGTTAAAAAGCTGTTTTTTAAATGGTGGGAGCGATGGGATTCGGACCCATGACCTCCGGTTGATATCTTTAATTTCCGGCTTTCTCAGAGTGTTGCTCTTGTGAAGAGCGCGGTCGTATAAGGCCGGCGCTCTTTCTGGATCTCTATGTTAACCAGGCTGAGCTACGCTCCCACACTATTACTAATGGTTATCTAAACATTTTTTAAATATTTAGGTATATTAACTTGCCCGTTTAAAGAACACTGTCACGTCTTCCCCACTGATATTAAATTTGCTATTAGTATATTCTTCTAGCTTGTTTTCAGCTTCGCTTAATATTTTCAAGGATACTGCGTTGACTTTGCCTAGTAGCTGGTCTTGAAAAGCCTGAACAGATTCAACTATTAGATTGCTCTTAGTTACTATTTGAAGGATGATTTTCTCGCTGACATGGTAATTGTTTTGTTTACGAGCGAATTGTATTCTTCTTACAAGTTCTCTTAATATTCTCTCTTTGGCAAGATCCTGGTCTTCGGTTATGTCTAAATATATTTTATACTCTTTCAAATCCTTTGATTTAAGCCCCTTCCCACTTATCTGCTGATCTGAGACGATAACTTCTTTAACATTCACCATGGATTTTATGATAGACAATACCTCTTCATTGAATTGAATATTCTGAGATACGATTATTAATTTTCTACATGGCCATCTCAACTTAACATTGTTTTCCTGTCTTAAAGCTAGACTGTTTTCAATTATCTGTTCAGCTTTCTCCATATTCTGTTCAAGCAGTGTGTCTATTAATTTTTCATCCACATTAGGCCAATCGTTAAGGTGAATACTTTCAGGAGCTTCAGGGTTCACGGTTTTAACAAGATAATTATAGATGTAATCTGTTATGAACGGTGTTATTGGTGCCATAATTCTTAGAAGACGCTCTAATACATAGTAGAGTGTTGATAAAGCGACTGTTTTAGATTCTAAATTCTCCGGGGTTGTCACTCTGTCACGTATGATCTTAATATACCAGTGGCTTAGATCATCCATTATAAACTTTTGAAGAAGCCTAGGTATCTGCGGTATAGAGTAGTCTTTGAACACGTCGTTTATTTTTTTAATTAGACTGTTTATTCTTGAAATAATCCATTTATCTTCAATCCTTAAAGATAATGTATTCAATGTTTTTGCAGGTTTGAAACCGACTATCTTCATAAAGGTTGTAGCGTAAATATAAGTGTTATAGAATATGTTTATTATTCGATCCACGTCACCGATCTCTTTCCAATTGAATTTCATATCTAATCCTGGCTCAGCTGAGCCTAAACAGTAGAATCTAAAGGTGTCAACGCCGTATTTTTCTGTAACTGTTTCTGGTAGTATAATGTTTCCCAGAGACTTACTCATTGGTTTACCCTCAGGGTCGTTTACGAATCCGTGCATGTAAACCGCGTTATAAGGGCATTTTTTGAAGGCGGCTGCGCCTAGACTCATCATCGTGTTAAACCAGCCTCTTATCTGGTCTTTACCTTCTAAAACAAGGTCGGCGCTTCTCCATTCACTATATGCGGAAGTATCTAACATTGCGGGCAGTGAAGCCCATACAACTGAGCCGCTGTCCACCCACACGTCTAAAACATCCGGGACTCTTTTCTTCCAGCCACCGCATTCACAACACCATTTTAATTCATCAACCCATGGACGATGCAAGTCATCTGGATGAATACCTGTCTTCTCCTCTAATTCTTTAATCGAACCTATAACATCCACACTACCGCATTTATCGCATACCCATACTGGTAGAGGCGTACCCCAATATCTTTGTCTTGAAATACACCAGTCTTGAACACTTTCCAACCATTTATCAAACCATGGGTTACCAGCCCATTTAGGCGTCCACTCAACTTTAGAGTTTAGAGCACGCATTTCATCAGATAATTTACTTATATTAATAAACCACTGTTCAACAGCACGATATATTAGAGGGTTTTTACATCTCCAGCAGTGTGCGTACTCGTGTTCAATCTCACCCTCGTATAAAAGCAGGTTTTTCCTTCTAAGATCCTTCAGTATTTCTATACTCGCATCTTTAACATGCATTCCAGCATATTTACCTGCTTCAACGGTCATTTTACCTGACTCGTCTACTGGGGAAAACGCGGGTAAACCGTATTTTGAACCTACTATGAAGTCTTCAGGTCCGTGGCCTGGTGCTGTGTGAACACAGCCTGTGCCCTGCTCCAGAGTTACGTATTCGTCGCTTAAAATTATTTTATGAGCGTTACTGTAAACTTTACCGAGCTCTTTTTGAAATGGGACCTCTTCTAATAGGCAGTGAACATAAGATAAGCCTTGCAGTTTATCTCCTGGAAGCTCCTCCAGAATTTCAAAATTTTTTCCGAGCAGACCTTGTATGATGGATACAGCCATTCCCTTAGCTAGGATCCAGGTTTCATCCCCCACCTTCGCTCTTATATATGTGTAGAAGGGGTTAACCATTACCGCTATATTAGCTGGCAGCGTCCAGGGTGTTGTAGTCCAGATCAATATGTATGTGTTTTTTTCACCGGCTAGTTTAAACTTTACAAAAATAGAGTAATCTGACACAGTCTTATACTCGTATTCGTGTTTAGCTAAAGCAGTCTCACAACGAGGGCAGAAGGCTAAAGGTCTTAGCCCCTTGTATAAGAGGTTGTTATCATATATTTTTTTTAATCCAAACCAGACCCCTTCAATATACTCGTTTGTGAGCGTCATGTAAGGTTTATTCCAGTTCATCGCCACGCCGAGTTTTTTAAACTGCTCTGTCATTTTATCTAGATTTTTTAAAGCAAATTCTCTACATTTTGAAGTGAATTCGGCTATTCCCTTAGATTCGATGCTTTTCTTATCTTGAATTTTCAATTCCTTTTCAACTTTCACCTCTATCGGTAGTCCATGCATATCAAAACCCGGTGTATCCATTACACGGTGACCCGCCATTCTTTTATACCTTAAAATAACGTCTTTCAAAATTTTATTCCAGGCAGTACCTAAGTGTATCACACCAGTTGTATAGGGCGGGCCGTCTATAAATAAAAATTCAGGCTTATTCCTAGTGCGCTTACACAGCTTATCATATACTTTGTTTTCCTCCCAGAAACTGTATATTTGCTGTTCAATTATTTTTTTCGAATATGTTTTAGGAAGCTCTTCCATTTTTAACACCGCTACCG
>JAWBON010000069.1:0-6221 GCA_038826135.1 Candidatus Odinarchaeota archaeon
TTTTTTCAGCAAAACTAATCTAATCGATTTATCAATTCTTCAACTCTCTCTCTAACTTCATCGCGTATTTTTCTAGCCTCTTCTAAGTTTACAGCCTCTTTAAAATCTTTTATTTTCCATTCAACTGTTTTTTCAGGCGGGGCTGAAGGGCAGGATTCAATGCAGCCCATTGTCACTATTAAAGCAGCCTCTCTTATCATTTCATATGTTAATTTTTTCGGTGTCTGAGTTGTTAAATCCACGCCGATTTCTTTCATGACTTTTACAGCTGTAGGATTTAATAATTCTCCTTTTTCAAGACCTGCACTGAACGCTTTATAATCAGGGTTCTTATTTAAAATATTGAAGAAAGCTTCAGCCACCTGGCTTCTTCCAGTATTCTCTCGACATACGAATAAAATCTTTTTCATATCTATCATTTTATTTATTTTTAGATAATTTTTATACTTGATGTAAACATATTATTCTAAATAAATAATATGGTGGCGTGACTTGGCTGAAGCCGGCTTTCTCCCATTAGGTATTGAAGGTCTAGACGCTGCGTTAGGCGGTGGTGTTTTGAAGAACGGGATAGTTCTTATCTCCTTCGAACCAGGGTCTGATGAATGGGCTTTCGGGTCAGAGATTATAAGAAACAGTTTAATTAGCGATGAATACGTTATTCACGTGGATTATGATCACGCGCCTGATTATTACGTTAATAGTATTGTAGGGTTAGGTGTTGAATCTTATAGTGCCCGCGATAAGCTTAGAAAAGAATATGATGCTGGAAAGGTAAGGTTTATTGACTGTTTTACAGCGGAATCATCACAGGATAAGGTTAAACCAACAGCTTTCACAGTGATTTTAGATAACCCTTATAATCTCTCTAAACTGTTATTCACTATGAAGCAGGTTAGAGAGTCTATTCCACACAGATCTGTTGTTAAATGGGTTTTCTCGAACATAACATCTCTGAGCATTAATCTTGCAGTCCAGGATATTGTTCGCTTCTGTCGATCAGCTTTCAGGATGCATAAACAATTTAATGATCAAGCAATCTACTATGTTAACAGGGGCGCTCACCCGCCTGAATTCTTATCTCTTATATACCAGTTGGTGGATGTTGTAGTGGAGTTGAGAAATAAAGAGGTGGGTAACAGAGTGATGCGTTTTCTAAGAGTTGTTAAAAACCAGTTTAAAGAGCACATTGCATCCGACCTAGTGTATAAAGTGGATAAGGGGAGGATTATTATAAGCTTATTGAAATAATTTAAGTTTAAAAGTGATTTTTATGAGCGCGGATCTTGAAACACTAGCCGTCAACCTGAAGAACCTTGGGGACTCTGTGAAAATAATGTTTGAGAAAGCTTCGAGTATAATCCCTGAATCATCTGAAGCATTAGAGTTTATTAAGCTTCTATTAAACGATGTTGAAAAACTAGGATTAGAGTTAAAGCTCTCCGTTGAATCCTCAAGCGGTATAAAAGGGATTTTCGGCGCTAAAAAAAAGTATGCGAAAACACTGGGGGAGAAAATTAATAAACTGGAGGCCAACATTCTTGAAGGGCAGGTTAAAGCCTACAGTTACTATACTGATTATTTAACCAGTTTTGAAGGAGTGCTTCACGAAATAGAAAGAGACTACGAGCTTGTTAAAGATGAGAGTGTTAAGAGGAAAATGAATTGGAGCAGTCTGGTTAATATTAAACTTTCTATTGAAAACCTGAAATCAGTTAATTCGAATCTTAGCGATCGGATACTTAAATTGAAGTCTTCTAAAACTTTTAACATATCTGAACTGGTGGATTCAACTGACAGTATTTTAAAATGGCGTGGTGAAATTGAAAATTTAAAAAAAAGCCTGGAAGAATTACAGCGGAAACTAGCTTTCAGAAACATTCTCTTAGCGAAGATAATGGATATTCAGGGAAGCGTTGAAAAACAGAATGTTGAATTCTTTAAAACGATTCAAATAGATTTTTACGGGTTTCTTGAGAAATTAACCTCTCAAGTAACAGCGGAGAGAACCGATGACGTCTACTTGGAGGAGACTCTTCAACTATTAGATCCTATTAACACTTCTTTTAAAAATATTGCAGAAATAATCACGTCGCTCCAAGACGCGGGAATACCTTTAAACATAGTATTAGAGCAGTCTGATATCAAAAACGCTTTAACTCTTTTTAAAATAATACTGGAAAAATTTAGAATAGGCTTCAAAGAGTATATTGAACAAGAATATCTTTTCGTCGATAAGCTTAAACTAGCATGTTTAGAGCTTCACCCTGTGATTAAGAGTATTATAACCTACCTTGATAAACTAGGCGAAGCGCATAAAAATCTCAGAAACCTTATCTTAGGTGTAATCTCATCCTGGCTGATTAACTTTAAACAGAAAGGCGGTTGGGACGCTCTTAAAAAACTTTGCATCATATTAGAAAACTTTCTGTTAAACCATTATCCAGCGATTAATGAATGTATTAGAAATAGGATGCGGGGTGTGAACCCTAACACGATACGTGGAGCCGCCTTATTTCAAAACTGTATACCCAGCGAATACCTTAAGGAACAATTCATATATGACACTATTCTACCTGTGATATTGAAGAACGAGGGTGTTGATGTGTTGATGAATGTTCTTCAAGCTTACGGTGAAAGAGGATGGATTAAACGAGCAGAGATTAAAAATATTTCAAGCGAATACATAGATAACTATCTTAAAACAACACCGTCTATTAAAATTGTAGACGTTAACGGCTATGAAATTCTGTTTTCACCTGAAATACTGCTTAAAAAAATTAAGAATATTTCCAACGAATCTTTATATAACTACTTTAATAAATATGTATCAAACAGCGAACTGTGTAAAAAAATCTCAGAAGAAGTCTTTAAAAAACTATCTCAACAATCTAACACTTGAAACTTCATAATTAAAATAATAGGCTGGACTGAATATGCCTGGAAGAGAAATATTAGTTTTACATGTAGGCCAAGGCGGTAACCAGATAGGTTACAATTTTTGGAAAACAATATGCGATGAACATCATATTGACATAAATAACACTCAGAAGAAGCCTGTTGACGAGGATAAAGTTGATTATAAATCCGTTTTCCTAGTTGAAGCCCCCGACGGCTTCCATCCCCGAGCGCTCTTCATCGACTTAGAGCCTTTAGCGGTTGAATTCTTGGTGAAAGAGAAAAAGCTTGCATCGTTTTTCTCAGAAGATCTTATGGTTTTAAGCTATTCAGGAGCTCATAACGTCTGGTCTATAGGCTATCAAACAGGTAAAAAACTGATCCCCGTGATCTTAGAGAAGATAAGGGAGACAATGCCTGAAACACTTCAAGG
Source organism: Candidatus Odinarchaeota archaeon (assembly GCA_038826135.1). GTDB lineage: Archaea > Asgardarchaeota > Odinarchaeia > Odinarchaeales > Odinarchaeaceae > Odinarchaeum. Next base: position 3,332 of record JAWBON010000069.1, read on the forward strand.
ATTTCTAATAATACACACTTTAGGAGGTGGAACCGGCAGCGGCTTCGGCTCCCTGATAACTGAAACTCTTAAAAAAGAATTCCCTGATAAAGGCATACTTAACTTCAGCATAATGCCCTCCGAAGTTAACGATATAACTCTTGCCCCCTACAACACTGTTTTAAGCATAAACCATTTATCTAAATTCTCAGATCTTGTAGTATTATTCGACAATACTGCTCTCATGCGGATAGTTAAAGACCAGCTTAACATCCCTATAATAAGACAGTTCTCTGATCTTAACTTTTTAATCGGCAGAGTTATGGCCTCCATCACAGCATCCCTAAGGTTTCCAGGCCAGCTTAACATGGATCTTATGGAGATGGCTCATAATCTTGTAGCATTACCGGAAACAAAATTTATAATACCCTCCGTTGCACCTTTAACTAGAGAAGAGGGTGAAATATCCACGGAACTGGATCTTGTTGAAAGATGCTTCGACCCAACCCACTACATGGTAAACTGTAGCGGTCAAGGTAAAACACTATCCTCCGTTTTAATGTTTAGAGGAGATATCGCAATAGAGAATGTTTTCAGCATAATGGGCGATATTAAAACCAATGTTGAATTCGCTCCTGGAGTTCACCCTGACCTAGGCTTAAAATACGGTATGTGTGAGAGCGGCCCTGTAGAATTCGGTAAAGAAATAACACTTCTAACAAATAACACTATCATCTCGGAACCGTTCAACCGGGTGCTTGAACGCTTCGACTCGCTTTTCAACCGAAACTGGTACATTAACCATTACGTTAACTCAGGCTTGTCTAAGACGGGTATGAAAGAAGCCCGCGACAATTTTGAAAAAATCATTAAAATATACAAGGAAATAGAGGGCTCCGGATAATTTTCAAGAGGATCCGTAAATGTCGAACAGCAATATAATCGAGGATTTCAATAATACGCTAAATCTTTTAATTCAAAAAATTTTCTTAAGCATTGAGCATATAATTATTGAAATGCATAGTCTTACCAGCTTACTAGAGAAAAACAATATCAAAATAGATAGTATCCGTGATTTTTTAGAAAAATTTAAAAAAAACTACATGTCAAACACTGGAAACACAGAGCAAAATTTGAAGGTAATCACCTCAATAGAGGACTTTTTAACATCTTATCACTGGGATGCTCACGAATTCTATGACTCCTATAAGAAGCTGGTTGAGTCTTCCACAAGTTTTAAAGAAAGTCTTAAAAACTCTCTCACATCAATTCAAAAAAATATTAATCTCATAACTAAAAGCTACGAGGATGAATCTAAAAAACTTATGGAAGAAAACAAGTCTCTTCAGAAAACTGTGAGCGAGATTCAAGCGAAAAACACATCATTACTAGAAGAAAAGAAAGCTCTCAACTCAAAGCTTGAACAGCTTAAACTCTCATATGATTCTTTAAATAAACAGTTCAACGAGCTTGAAAAAAACTATACCGTGAGTATTGAGAAAATCAGTAATCTCCAGAAATCTAATATTTCGCTTGAAAACAATCTTAAAACTGTTCAAGACAAATTTGACAAGATTAAAAGCAGTTTCAACCAACTATACAACTCGTTTAACAGACTTCCAAGCAATGAACTAAAACTCCCCTCATATATTATTAAAAAATCTGTAAGACCGCCACCTGAGGTTGAACAGTTAGAAACGCTCTTCAAAAACATAGAGCTTCTAATAGAGCTTGACAATTCTCTTTTATCCTCGTACAGTAATAGTAGAGCTTTCAGTGAAGCCTTATTCAACAGCAACTACACTCAAATATTAAACCAGGTTTTCAAGAATATCATGGATATCGAGGACCAGGAGCATAATGAAATTGAACGTAAAATATGCGAGGTTGAAGCCTTAGCTAATGATCCGCAGCATATAAGATACATTCACACCGAGCTTTTTAAACCTTATATTAAAGCCGCTCGGACTCTGTTATCCACGCGGCAGAAAAAGATGGGTGAAGCCGCCTCTCAACTAATTGAAAAAGTTAAAGAAAAATTGGAAAACCAGGAGCTTAGGAAAATATTAATTCGAAGAACAGGTATAAGAAACACGGATATAGATGAATGTAGTATTCAAAGCTATGAGATACCTTTAGAAACCGATAATATCGACGCTTCACTGAGAAACCTGGTTGAATCATTAAACGATGAAATAGCTGAGAGGAAAAGAGAACTGGTCACAATGTTCTTCGATTCCTGGCGTGAAACCGCTTTACAACTTACAGGGGGAGGGGTTGAAAAAATCGTTGCATATATTATTTTACTTATAACTAAACGCATACTTGATAAAACCAGTGTTAAAGACTCTGATCTGAGAAAACTGTTTAAGCGGAGCCTAATACTTGTTTAAAATATTTTAATATAATTGAAACTATAATTTTATTATTGTTTTATGAGGCGGTTGAATGAGTGAAGAGAATGTTACTGAAAAAAGGATCCCTGTCAAAGGAATTAACTGTGCTAAATGTAGACTGGATATTGAAAATGTTTTAACACGTTTTAAAGGTGTTGAAAGCGCTAAAATGGATTATATGACCGGTAACATCTCTGTGAAATACGATTATAAGAAGACTGATCTACCTGAAATTGAACGTGTTATTGAAAACTTAGGATATAATATAGCCTATAAAGAGTATGAGACTGGTTTATCTAAGTTTAAAAAACTGTTCGGTAAGAAAATAAAACATCTTCGAAAAGTTGACGACCATACTTTTCCCGGCCTAGTCTTAGAAACCTGTAAGCTTACAGTGCTTTTAGTTTACGAGGAAAACTGCGGGGAATGTGAACGCATAGAATCAGAGTTAAACTCGTTAATCCCTGTTTTTAAAAATAAAGTATACTTCTATAAAGCCGACTGTAAACTTTCAA
>JAWBON010000070.1:0-6195 GCA_038826135.1 Candidatus Odinarchaeota archaeon
ATTATATTTTTATTGGATAGCTCGCCTGTGGAGTAAATTCCCGGCAGGATCTCTGTTTTATTTTTTATCTCAATTATTTCAGTGGATTTTTCAACTTCTTTTTTAAAGTTCGCTGAGAACGATTTTAACACATAAACTACTGGTTTTATATGCTGGAGTAGGTCTGGTAGGCCGCCTATGTGATCCCAGTGGAAGTGTGATAGGAAAACGTATTTTATTTTTTCAATGTTGATTTTAAATTTTTTAATGTTTTCAAGCAGGATCGGCCCGCTCCATCCAGTGTCGAATAAAAGATAGTTGTCTTTCAAATCTATTAGACAGGAGAAACCGTGGGATGCTGTGAATCCGGGTGTGGAATAGTTATCGTAGACTATTTTTACTTCCATAGCTATAGGTGTAGATGAAAGACGATTATATTATTTTTGTTTTTTAAAAAAGATTTATAAATTTTTAAAAATGAATAAATAGAATTTTATTTTCAGATTAATCCTTTCTCCATAAGAACTTGGAATTCTTCGAAGCTGAGTTTTTCACCTGATTTTAATTTCTCCTGAGCGGTTTTAATCATTTGGTTGAGTTTCAGTTCTATAAGTTTCTCTCTCTCCTTTTTATCTTTAAGTTTTAACTGGTGTATTTGGTCAATGATTTTTTTCATTTCCTTTCTGGCTTCTAAATATTGGGTATGAAATTCGTCAGCTTTTTTCTTGGCTTCAACGAATTTATTATGGAATTCGTCAGCTTGCTTTCTAACATCGTCAACTTGCTTATATATACCAGTCATGGTAGTATGCTCACTCTGTGAGGATTTAGCTGAGGAGACTACTCCATTTTTAATATTTCTCAGAAGAAGTTTATTAGCACCGATCTGTGTCTTGCACAGGATTATTTGATTCTTTAAAGCCTCTGCTTTTTTCTTAGTCTCGATTAGTTTTTCAAGCTCGGATATTTCTTTAACAAGATCTTTCTCTCTTTCTAATGAGATAACAGAGGTCTGTAGCTTCCATTCGAGGTCTTTAACCCTGTTTACAAGGGTTTTTAACGGGGTTTTAGGCGGGTTGAGAGTATTCAATTCCTCTTTTAGCTTATCATACTCTTTTAAAAGCTGTTCGTTAGTTTTCTCTAATTCCTCTCTCTTAGCTTTTAAATCAGCTACGTTTGAATTAAGTTTATCTCTTAGAGACTTCTTCTCCTTAGCCTGTGCTAGTAGTGAGGCTATCACGGTGTTTTTAGCATCTCTCTCCTCAGCGTATTTTTTAGCAATTTCATTATACTCGTCTCTTTGCTTTCTAGCATCGTTAGCTTTCTCCTTCAACTCACCTAGTTGTCTGATTAGATCCTCCGTCAAATTATCAGCCTCTAAAATCACGCCTCACAGTTCACCAATAGATTAGCAGTTATATATAGCTTTTACCTTTAATGCTGTAAAACGGCTTCTAGCAAGTGTTTAAAAATGGTTTAAATCAGTAAATAAATATTTCGAATAGCATTTAATGCAGGTTCAGAGATTTCTAATATTGAATAGTTTAACAGTGTTTTTGAAAGTTACTTCAGCAAGTTCTTTTACATCTGTAGATTTGAGTTTAGCGATCTCGTTTAGGGAAACCACCAGGTTTTCTAAAGTGTTTCTAACACCTTTTACCGGAGATAAAGCAGGTGAGTCTGTTTCAAGTAATATTTGCTCTAAAGGAAGTTTTTTAACAAGCTTTCTTTTCTGTAAACTATAAGCTACACTTGGGGGTATACTGAAGAAAAAGCCGTTTTCAACACCGAGTTTAGCAGATTTAAACGAGCCGTCGAACGCGTGGAGTAATACTTTCTCAGCTCGGCTCTCAACTAATACTTCCAGAGCATATTTACCAGCGCTTCTACTGTGAACTATTATTGGAAGCTTATGCTCATTTGCAAGGGATATAAAACTTTTAAAATATGAACGCTGTTTCTCCCTATCATACTGGTTTTCTACTTGATAGAAGTCTAAGCCAATCTCACCTATAGCGGTTAGCCGTTGAATATTATCCTCTATAAACTTATAATTCTCTTTAAAATACGTCGCATCTAGGCTAGACGGGTTTAAGCCGACTGAAAGATAGATTTTCACATTAGTAGTAGGAGATTCTATTTCATGAAGGGTTTTTAAAGCTGTTTTTACATCTAAAGCGGATTCAACAATCCCTATAATCCCTTTCTCATAAGCTCTTTTTAGAATAATAAATCTGTCTCCGTCAAACTCCTCTGAGAAAATATGGCAGTGCGAGTCTATTAGCTTATAACTTGGCATTTACACCAGCTTCACCAGTTAATAATCTAGATTTATTTATTTCTTGAACTAATATATTTTAAGTATGGAAACATTTATGGTTGGTGGAATATTTGGATAAGCCTACTACCACGCTTGACATTTATAAGAGGTTTATAAATTTAAAGTTCAAATCAGAAGCCGCTGACAGGCTTAGGAAGTATTTAAATAATATACGTGAGAAAACTATGCTGGAAAATTCTTCCAGTAACCGTTTTTTAAAAATATTTGAAGCATTTATTGTTTTCTTTTCAAAAACAGTTAGTTTAAAAAATAATCACAGCGCTATTGAAACAGAAGATTTAGATAAAGCCGCATATTTTATCGAGTTTTACTCAACTTCGAAGTTATGGGCGGAGTTAGCTACCGGTAAAACATTTAAAAACTTGAAAATTTCGGAGAGTGATTTCTTAACGGAAATTAAGAAAATATATAGTTTAGAGGTCTCCTTTAACGCTAAGAACGCTGTTGACAGGATTATGGAGCGTTTCACACTTCATGTAAACCAGATGTTTAGTGAAAATGAAAATATTGTTAAAGAAAAATTCTTGCTATTAATAAGATACACTATTATAATGCTATCTTTCTTGATATCTATCTCGAGAGATGAAGGGAGATTAACCGTTGACACGGTTTTAAAAGGGTATGAATTATTTAGAAGTATATTGTTTAGGATTCCGAGTTTTGAATTCGATTCATTGTTTAATCTTAAAAATTTTATTAAAAAAGAGGTTATAATGCGGCTACTAGAGTACATGGAGGAGGCTGAGAGAAACAGAATCACTGGGGAAGTTACTGAAAAATTAGTGAATAGTTTAGTGGTAAGAGACTTAACTGATGAAAAACCGATGTTTTATGCTGAGCTTAAATCCGCCATCTATGTTATTTTCCTTTTCATCCATTATGCTAGAGGAGTGTTTCGATTTAATGATAAAGACTCTCTGGAACTGTTAAAAATTTATAATAATATTAAAAATGGAATAGTTGAAGAGGCGGATGTAACAGTAGATGATAGTTTTTATGAATGTCTTTCAAACATAGAATTATCTATAGATGCTAGGATTTTTTTAAACAGTATAACTAATATGATAATTAGTTTTGAAGCAGAGCTGAACATAGCTGATAGAATGAATTTAATCCCTGAACTTGCGCGTAAAATTTCACACACAATTTCATTATTATCTAAAATGTTTTCTCTCAGATATAAAAAAACAGAATGCGATGTGGATGATTTGAAAAAAGGCTTGAATATAATTTCAAATGTTTTTTCAAAAGCTAAGCAAGGTTTACTTCTGGCCTCTAAGGATTATTCTAGCATCAACAACGGATAAACCGTTTTCGTAAACAATAACAGGGTTAAGATCAAGCTCTAATATTTCAGGGTATTTTAATACGAGAGATGATATTTTAAGGAGTGTTTCTTTAATACTTTTTATATCAGCTTTACAACCACTCCTATATCCGTTTAAAATAGGATAAGCCTTTAATTCTTTCAACATTTCCTCAGCGTCAAGATCTGAAATCGGTATTAAGCGCATACTAAAATCTTTCAATAACTCTACGAATACACCACCTAACCCAACCATTATCGTATGACCGAACTGCTCATCGAAGGATACGCCTATTATAAGTTCAACTATTCCTCTAGGAGCCATTTTAGAAACCATAACACCGTCTATTCTAGCATGTTTAGCCTTCGCCGATACGTTACTTATAATTTTATTATACGCTTCAGCCACATCTTTCTTATCGGTTAAATTGAGCATAACACCCCCGTAGTCGGATTTATGAATTATGTCCGGTGACGTAATTTTAAGCACAACCGGGTAACCTAACTTTTCAGCTGCTTCAAGCGCTTCTTTAACACTCCTAACTAGTTTATATTCTGGGATGGGGACGCTGATTTCTCTAAGAATATTTTTACTCTCATACTCTGTTAACACATATCGACCTGATGAAATAGTTTTTGAAATAATCTCACTGATCAATTCATTAGTTGAAGGCATGTTAATACACTCTTACTTTAGTTATCTATAAAATTTATTATGTGATGTAACCGTCTTCGCCGCCGAAAAATATTCTTGAAATCTGCCCGTATATTTTTTCAATGCTTATAACGTCATTTATAGAGACGGGTTGAAGACCAGATATCAACCCTATATTCTCCAGATTATAGTAGAGTTGAATCGCCAGCTCCCTGTAAATGCTACTATCCTCCTCACTTAAGGATTCTAGCAGGCTATACGGTTCTGACCCCCATTTCAATATTCTTTCAAGTTCACTCTCAGTGATTAAATCCACTTTTGTAAGCAAATTCACTTGAGGAGTGTTAAACCTGAACTGGGTTGATATACTTAATAGAAGTATTGAAACAAAATCGGATGGTTTCCGCGCCAGCGTCGGGTCTATTAAAAAAAACACCATACAATTCTTACGCCCTAGGGATTCGACTATAAAAGGACCTGAAGACCTATATGTGAAAAGTTCCATTTGACCAGGAGTGTCAACTAAAACAATCTCGTTACCTAACTCTAGTATTTCCTGCTGTATATCATTTATTTTAGCAGCCATAATATCAGCTGCAGCTATCAGTGCACCGTTAGGACCCAGGTTATAGTCTAAAATAATCCTCTCTATATCCACATAGTTTCTCACATCAACGTCAGCGCCGTAAGGGAGTGTCACAACCCCAGGGTCGAGGTTAACAGTTGTAGCATCTATTTTATGATCACTCAACCATTTAGATACAGAGTTAACAAGTGAAGATTTACCTGACCCCGCAGGCCCAATGAAAAAAGAATAATACATTTACGTAAACCACCCCATTAGATTAAACAAAGTTTAACAGAGAATATTGAAATTAATTAAATATAAAAAGCCACAGATTAAAATATGTTGGGGAAAGTTCATAAATAAAACTGTGAGGAGTTAAAATGAGTTTGTTGAAAACGGCTTTAGGTTCAGTATCACTTATCAATCCTGTTATAATAGCTTCCGGTGTTTTAGGAACTACAGCTGAAGGTATTAGATTATTATATGAGAGAGGGGCTGGCGCTATCGTGACTAAGACGACTACTTTAAACCGTAGGGAGGGTAACGTTAATCCGACTGTTGTGTCCACACCTTCAGGGATTCTTAACTGTATGGGGCTTCCGAACCCGGGGATAGATGAAATGTGCAGGGAGGTTGAGATAGTCTGCAGGGAGGGTGTGCCGGTTATAGGAAGCGTTGCCGGCTCTTCAATCAATGAATTCGTACAGGTGGCGGGTAGATTTGAGGAGGCGGGTGTGATTGCGGTTGAATTAAACGTCTCATGCCCTCATGAAGAAGTTGGTTTAATAGGTCAAGACTGTAAGTTAACATATCAAGTTGTTAAAGCGGTGAAAGATGCGGTTAACATACCTGTAATAGTGAAACTGACACCGAACGTGACAAGTATAGTGGATGTGGCGTTAGAGGCTGAGAAAGCTGGGGCGGATGCGCTAACAGCTATCAACACGGTGAAAGGGATGGTTATTGACGTAGACACAGGTTACCCCACTCTAAGTAATAGGGTTGGGGGATTATCAGGGCCTGCTATAAAACCTATTGCAGTACGGTGTGTTTACGAAATCTATAGCAGTGATGTTAAGATACCGATTATAGGGGTGGGGGGTATCGCTAACTGGAGAGATGCACTAGAATTCATAATGGCTGGGGCCTCCGCCATACAAATAGGAACAGCTCTTATACGAGGTTATCATATTATCGAAAACGTAAAGAAAGGTTTACTACAATATATGCGGAAAAATAATATTAAAACGATTAGTGAAATCGTAGGCTTATCTCATAAGAGGGATAGGGTTGCATACACCTAAAGTTAGGAAAATATTGAAAGTTGAATCTGAAACTGAGAATAT
>JAWBON010000071.1:0-6101 GCA_038826135.1 Candidatus Odinarchaeota archaeon
CTTCAATAAGCGGTATCGTTTTTGCAATGCTTGGTGGATATTTTTCAGATAAAAAATATAGGAGAGGGTTATGGATAGCTGTGCCCTTGACGTTTCTCTCTTTAATACTGTTTTTAATCCCTGTTTCCGCAGGGGTTTCCGTTTCAATTGATTTATTTTTAAGCTGTTGTATAGGTGCACTTGTATGGATTCCGCAGGGGCCTATATGGTCGCTTCCTAAAATAATTGAACCAGAGTATCCTAACACTGCGATGACGATGCTCGTTGTAATGACAGGTGTTACGGTAACATTATTCCCTGTATTCTTCGGTGCGCTGGTTGATTTCACAGGATCGTTCTTTTACAGTTATATATTTACCGCCTTAACTGTATTTCTGGCCTCACTTGTAAGTTATAGAATCAGGAATTAAAAATTCAGGGTAAAAAATATTCAGTATATTTTCACAGGGACCTGTCCGCCGCATACTTCTTCAATATATTTTTTAAGTTTTTTTAGCTGGTAATCTTCAGCCGGCTTCACGGTGTTCAGAGCAGGTTTTCTAACAATTGTATAAAGCTGGGCCTCCTTCGGTTTGATTTTACATATGCTTTTACCTAGGTGAATAATCTCTTCATCGCTGGTGTTCGATATCATCTCAGGGTCTGTAGTGTTAAACAGAAGTGTTTGTATTATGAGATGTTTCACTCTCCCTGATATTAACGTTAGGCCGTCGATTATAGTGTTAACATCAAGATTTTTATTAACAGGTCTATTTATAGCGTGGAAGGCTTTATTTGTAGCAGCGTCAAGTTTGGCTAGTATTTGATCAAATAACTCTAAGGTTTTTTGAATTCTCGGGTCTGTTATCGTGCTTGAATTGGTTATTAACGTGAGTTTAGCAGCGGGGTAATATTTGTCTTTTATATTTTTAACCGCTTTAACGATATTTGTGAATTTTGGATGGAGTGTAGGCTCACCGTACCCTGAGAATGTAACCGCGTCTAGGTTATAATATGCTGTGGACAGTTTTGCGAGAGCTGTCTCCAAGGCATCGTAAACTGAAGGAGGGTTAATCCAGCCGCTTACTAATCGGCTTTGCTTCACAGGATTATCGGTGTGACCATACTGACAGTATACACAATTAAAATTACATGTTTTACCTTCCTGCACGAGCAGATTTATCCCTATATCCACTCCTATACGCCTAGAATGTATGGGGCCGTATATGATTTGCCCTGTTCTGGGAGGTACCTTTACCAGCTTGGTCATTAATAACCCTCAATAGCTTGTGTAAACACTTGTATAAAAATGGTTAAATGTTTTATTGATAAACTTATTGTAAGGGTGGTTGAACGTGTCTAAGAGAATGATTTTCAGGTTTGAGGGTGATTTTAAACCTCGCATAGGAGATGTTATATCGGTTGTTGAATGGAGGCTTGTTAGAGAGGGATTACCTTTAGAAGCTTTAAAAATAGAGGATTCGCTTCATAAACAGGTTTTCATAAGCCGCACTGGAGGTATTGAAATGCTAAACCCTGTTAATAAGGCTAATATAAAAGGTAGGGTAATCGGCTTCAAAGAAAAATATAATGTTAAGACTCAAACTCCTATAATATTATTCGAGGTTGAAACTGAATAGGTTCCTTTAATCCCAGAAACCTCTTGTTTCAATATATTTTTTCTCAGTTCGTAAAATTTCTAGCAGTATATCGTGTTCTGTTAAATTCGTTTTTGAAAAAATTCTTTTCACGCTCTGAGGCCCCACCCCTCTGCCAGCTAAAGCCATTATCGCTCTCTTACCCATTGTTAAAATCAGGCTGCCTGTTCCCTGCAGTTTTTTTAACGCTTGTAGCTCTGCTTTATCTAATTTTTGACCTGACCTCCATTTTTTAACTAGACGGTAGGATTCATTATCATTAGGATATGTGGCAGCGAGGTATCCGGAGCCGCAAACCATGCATTTAGGATACTCTTCTAAGGATCCCACTGTCCTCGTAGTCTCAAATTTACCACAGTAAAGACATATAAGTTTTTTACTGGTGGATTCCAGTCTTTTTTTAAGCACGCTCAGAATCTCCGCTACCGGTCTCTCAGGGGCTACTAAGTCTCTGACACCTAGATTGTCTAATGCTATACTCGTGAATTCTCCAAGCCGGCTTTTTCCTTTGGAGGGGCTTATCTGCACCTCTATTTCTTTTGAAATGATTTTTTTAAATATGTCTGAGGTTTTTTTTAAATCAAGTTTTTCTAAAAGTATTTCTCTGATAGTCTCCTCCGCTACCACAGGGTCTTCGTATTTAATCAATCTTTTTATATCAGTTGGACTGTAATCAGCGTCTTTTTCAATAAGCCCGAATCTCTTAGCAACGTAAACATATTTCCAGTTAAAAAGCGCGGTCTGTTTTAAAGTTATCTCTAACAGCGACTTTAAATGCTCTGTGTTAACCTCGTAAAAAATGTTTTTAATAATATTGGGGTTAACACGCGCTGCGTTTTGGATTGTAATCCGGTAGGGGTCTGATTTAATCATTATACTCTCACCGTATCGGCTTAGTAATAAAGCGGCTAGCACTTGAGCTATTGTTTGATTAACCTTACTACCGTAGCAGAGGTGAATTATTATTAAATTATCAACGGATTCTATGAGGATGTTTCGCTCACCATTATAAGGCTCCTTATTATCAACGTAGAATTTAACGCTTTCATATAATTTTCGCGCAGCACTCTCCTTTATTACTATGTTATCTAACTCAGCTTTACCTATCAGCAGTGAATGTTTAATTATTTCAATTATATCCGTTGCATTAGGATTAGAGAGATCATTATATAGTTTATCTCTCAGTGAGGCAACCATCCTAGCAATACTGTATGGAACCGGTAATAATTCCCCCTCCCAGGAGGGGACGGCGGCTGTAGGTGTGGGGACCGGTTCAACTCTTATCGCATCTTCATCCACTGATATAATGCGCCATGCTTGGCCTTTAGCTATAAAAACATCGCCAACTTCATTATTGACCACAAACTCTTCGTCAAGTCTACCTATCTTACTGTTAGCTGAGATATCAACCACATCATATTGTTTAACGTCAGGTATCATTGAAAGATTTGAGTAATAATATTGGAGGGTTCTCTGGCTTCTTTTAACCACACCGCCATTTACGTAAACTATTTTCTGCTTATTCATATACTCGACTATTCTTTGAATAGTGTCAATAGGTATTTGACGATACGGGTATGCTTTACGTATAATATTGTATAATAATTCGAATTCTATTTTACCGTTCTCCAGTGTTATTCCAGCTATTTGGTGGCATAATACGTCTAAACTGTTTTCATGTAATATTATATGCTCAATTTTATGTTTCATCGTTGATTTACATATGGAAACAGTTTCGAGAATATCATCCGCGTTTACTGTTATAATATAGCCTTCTGAGGGTTTTTCGAGTTTATGTCCCGCTCTGCCTATGCGCTGAATTAGTTTAGATACTTGTCTGGGTGACATGAACTGGATAACAAGGTCTATGCTTCCTATATCTATTCCAAGCTCAAGAGAAGAAGTACAGATTATGCATTTAATTATCTCATCTTTAAACTTTGATTCAGCTTCAAGTCTAACCTCTTTGGAAAGAGAGCTGTGGTGAACTGCAAAATTAAAACTAGGATTGTAATTAGCAAGCTTGGAAGCGATTATTTCCGCAGCCTCTCTAGTATTAGTGAATACAAGGACTGATTTATGCTCTTGAATAAGCTTGTCAATTAACCTGATTACCCTAGCGATTTTAGGTGTGGATTTTATCTCTGCAGCTAGTTTATAGTCTTCTTCCGAGGGATCCGCGTAGTCCAGATGGATAATAAATCTTTTACCTCCACCTAAATACATTATTTTAACTTTTTCATCGCTGCCGGCTAGGAATTTAGCAATTTTCGAAGCGTTTCCGATAGTTGCTGAGAGCCCTATTCGCTGAAATCTTTTACCTGTAAGATAGGCGAGTCTTTCAAGCCCTACTGATAACTGGGAGCCTCTCTCATCGTTTGCAAGTTCATGTATTTCGTCTACAATAACCCATCTTACAGATTTAAGATGCTCTCTCATCTTTTTACCCGGCAGTATTGCTTGCAGGGTTTCTGGGGTGAGTATGAGAATATCCGGGGGGCTGACCGCTTGCCTGCGTCTGGTAAGCTGTGTAGTGTCACCGTGGCGTACTTCAACACGTATATCTAAGCTTTCACCTAATTTTATGAGTCTTTTTAATATATCCCTATTGAGGGCTTTTAAAGGTGTTATATACAGTGCTTTTATACCCGGAGCATTAGCTTTCTCCTTCTTCAAGTGAAGTATATTGCTTAATATTGGAAATACAGCCGCCTCTGTCTTACCAGAACCGGTCGGAGCCGCTATTAGTATATTATAGCCTTTAAGGATTCTAGGTATCGCTTTCTCCTGAGTGATTGTCGGTGTCTTAAATCCGAAAAACTCCAATTTCTCTCTAAGAATATTATCTAATTCATCGAAAATATTCAAAATCAGCCCCTCTTAGGCGGAAAAGTTTATTGAATATAACACTCGGTTTTAAATTTCAATACTTTTTAACATTTTATTATAAGACGGTTATTAACAATATGTTATTATTATCCAATTATGGAGTCTACTGGTGATGTTTATTAACTTTTCTAAAGTATGTTTTCTTTAACGGTTAAATTTATAATTATAGTTCTGGTTTATAATCGCAGATTTCAACATAAGAAACTTGTCAGTTACGTGAACTGGAGATTTACAGGAAGCGGATTATAGTGTGTAATAGTCTTTTTCCTCTTTGACTTTTTTTTCTTTTATCAGATTATATTTTTTAGCCAGTTCTAAAAGCTGGTCTAATTTGTTTTTCGAAATCTTATGGTACTCTAACAGATCTAGGACATCCACTTCTCCACCGAGTTCTATAAGTGATCTTACAAGTGCAGCTAAGGATATATCTAAGTTCTCTGAGGGAAAGAATTTATCTATCTCCTCGAATATTCTGTCCCTTAATTTTAGAAGACTGCATTGGAAAGCTTCTAGTTCTTTGAGTTTACTTTCTGTTTTATTCAACAAGTTTAGGATTTTGCTAATAGTGTTTTCATCCTCTTTAAAAAAAGCTATTTTATTGAATTCTTCTAAGGTGTCTTTTAAATAATCGGCTGTAGCCTCTATTTTATCAGGTAATTCCGCCATTTTAATACTGAAGCAGCGTGGTGAAAGACTTATGTTTAAGTGGAGTCCTCTCTTTATTTTATAGTATATTCTTGAGGGTCCGTGGGGGCTTTTCTTAATGACTTTTTCAACTAAACCTGTCTCCTCTAATATGGTTAAATTCTGTATAATGGCTCTCGGTGTTAGGTTGAGTTTGGTTGCTAGGCTGAACGGGTAGTCTTCACCTTGACTTAACAGGAAAAGTATCTTTCTCCTTGTGTCACTGCCTAGAGCGTACGCTAGTTTGTCTATGTCTATTTCTTCCCCCATTTTTTACACCCTCGTAATTTAAAATATTAAATAGTGTGGCGTTTAGCGAACTCCTCGTAAATTTTCTCCTGATGTTCTATACGCGTCTTTGGTATAGGCCCTATCTTCTTTAAAGCTTCTTTTAGATGTTTAGCCTCAAGTTTCAGGCTCTCAATGTCTTTCTCCTCTTCTTTACCCTGATGCTTGTCAAGGTATTCTTTAATTGTGTTCATAACTGCTTCATTGCAGACTGCAGCTATCTCCGCGCCTGAGAAGTTTTCTGTCTCTTTTGCTAATTCATCTATATTAACGTCTTTCGCTAAAGGTTTGTTTCGTAAGTGCACTTGGAATATTTTCTTTCTCGTAGCCTCATCTGGTAGGGGCACGTATATTAGCCTGTCGAATCTGCCGGCTCTGAGAAGCGCAGGGTCTATTATGTCTGGTCTGTTTGAAGCTGCGATGACTGTTACACCTTTAAGCTCCTCTAATCCGTCTAGTTCAGTTAGCAGTTGGCTTATAATTCTTTCAGTTGTATGCGCGTCCCCTATTGTTGAGCCCCTGGCTGGTGTTATAGAGTCGAGTTCATCGAAGAATATTATTCACGGTGCAGCCTGTCTTGCTTTTCTGCATGTTTCTCGAACC
>JAWBON010000072.1:0-6064 GCA_038826135.1 Candidatus Odinarchaeota archaeon
TAAACTCGTAGTTTACTTAGACCTCAGGAGAAGAGGATACGTGGTAAGACCAGGGCTTAAGTTTGGAGCAGACTTCGCCGTATATGAACACGGGCCTGGCATAGACCACTCCCCGTTCCTAGTTCACGTTACCCCCAGTTCAGCTAAAATCCCGCCTATTGAAATGGTTCGGGCGGGTAGACTTGCTACAACAGTCCGTAAAAAATTTATTATAGCCACCATTAAACAGGGAAAAGAGGCTAGGTACTATGCTTTCTCATGGTTTAAACCATAACACTAAAATTAGAACTTCTATAAATATATGATAACGTAACTTAAACTTTAAACTAATTGACGGTGTGGTATAATGAGTTTAAATAATGAGGATGTTAAAAATTTTATTAAAGCAGCCTGGAGTTCTCCTTCTATAATAGTTAAAACACCCGACTACTTATACATACTAAAAAAAGAAGGGGATAAATGGACTGAATTATCATATACATTCGGGGATAAGCGTGCGGAGAGGAGAAGCTTAAACGCAGATGACGCTCTACTATACTTAATAGAGGAATTAACTAAAAGTTTAGTTCAATATTCAAATAGTCTGAAGGAGCATATTATAGTGGATAACAGTAAACTTAATGAGATTCTAGAAAGCGTTTGAATATTTCATATGCAAGATTAGGTTGAAGAATCTATGGTTGAACATTGCCCTAAATGCGGTTTAACAGCTAAACCCGGCGACAAGTACTGTAGGTATTGCGGTTCGGAGATGGCTTCTAAAGAGGAGTTAGATGATCTGTTAACAGAGGAGCTTAGAAGAAAACTTGTTCTAAAAGGTAAGCTATCTAATCTGAGAGATGAGAAAAACAAATATTTGGATGAGCTTAAGATTTTAGAAGATGATTTAAATAACGGTAGAGGGTCTTTAATCGATGTGGAGAAGAGACTCCGTTATTTAAAACAGCAAATTTCAAATATTAAAGATGAGGAGAGGAGAATAAATCTTAAAGATGTTAAAATGCCGTATGAAGAGATAATTGAGGAGAAAAATAGAGTGAGTGAACAGATTGAAAAATTAGATAAGCTTCTTGAAAGCGGTAAGATAGATGAGAGAAACTACCATGAGTTAAGAGATGAATTTTCCAGTAAAATTAATACAATAAATAAGAATTTTGAAGAGATAAAATTAAAGATGAAGAGAATCTATGTTGGTTTAAAAGAGGCTGTAAAAAGGCATGAAAAGGAACTTGAAATATTAACAGCTAGATATGAAATAGGACAGTTAGATAAAGATAGTTACAGTAAAAAAGAGAGGGAGCTGAGAAATAAAATAAGTGATTATAAACTCTGTTTAGAGGCTTTAAAAAAAGAGCCTCTGATAATCTAATAAACAGGTTTTAAAAACGGTGTGTTGTATGAGTTTTAAAAAACCTATTTCAAACAACCAAAAAGTTGAGGAGACCCAGAGACCTATTTATAAAAAGTGTTCGCCTGAATGCAATCTATTCAGATGCTCACAGAGAGCTTTAACAATACGATACGACAGAGGTAAAAAAATAGTCTGGTGTAATTTTGTACCAGGAGGGGATTATTGTCAGGGAGCTAACTGCAACTATTCTATCTGCTCTCAGCATAAATTAAGAGCGGAGAACATGTGTGGGCTTTACACTCAGAGAAATAAGCGTTTAGATGATGAGCGGGAAATCTCAGAGGAGGATAAGATTTTGAGCAAACAAGTTCAGTTGAAAAGTAAGGTTTTGAAGAGAATCAAGAATCTTTCAGAACTAGAGTGATTAGAATACGCTTCTTCGCCATTTCTCGGCCTGCCTTTCCTTTTTAAGAGATTTTTTAATTAATTTATAGTGCTCCTCGCACACGTACACTTTATTCAGTCTATCGGCTTCAACATCTAACTTAGCTTTTTTCGCGTCAGATAAGCTTAAACTGCGAACAGCCTGTTTCGAACAGCCTTTAACACTGCAATTTACGCCCTTGTTTACTTTACCCATCAAAACACCTACCTTCCGATTATATTATGTATTTTTTCTAATAAGTCAGTCTTCCAATTCAAAAAATTCAAAGCATACTTCTGAGCGTCTTCACTTATTAAACTCTGCTCATCAGAATATTTTCTAAGCGATTCTAACAAGGAACCCATTGAAATAAGAAGAGGATCAAATTTCTCAGCGCTGAATATTTTATATAATATCTCTCGGGCATTCGCCACAGGCAAATATATTTCTCTAATCGCAGTTTTATGTAATAAATTATACAGAGCTATATCTAATAGTTTAACCACGTCAATATATTTAATAATTATAGACTTGTTCTCAGCTTTTAATTTCTCTGAGAGTACTCTAATCCCCTCCATTTTCTCACTGTAAAATCGTTCTAGTAACGGTTCATCATCACAGTATAGTTCAAAAACAACTTTATCATTTTGTTGACCGACCGTAATTTTAACTATAACCCGCTGGTTTTCAACCATCTTAGATAATGCAGCTACCTCCATTAACGGCGTAGCGGTTTTTTTAAAAAATATTAGCTTAGATTTCACGGAGTTGAATATGTAATATAATATATTAAATGAGAGGAAAATATCATCTAAGAGGGGGGCGACGCTCCCCTGTTTAACATGCATCCCACGTGTAAAACCAGCTAATTCGTCTTCAATACTCATACAACCAGCTCATAAATTCATAATCTTCTCTATATCTTTATGTGTAACGGTTCCTAATATTTTTTTAGGATACTTCGGATCCACAACAGGTAGAATATCGATGTTTGATATAATTAATTTATGAAGCGCTTCTTTAGCATTCTCATCCGGGGTTATTGTAGTAAATTTTCTTGAACAGATTTCAGCTATTTTAATATTTGATTTTAATTCTTCAGGAACAGATAAACCCGCTCTTTTATCTATGACGCCTATAAGATCATCGTTATCATCCACGACTGGGAAAAACATTTCTTCAGAATCCCTTATTAATTCCTCGAATCCTCTAATAGTTAAATTACCTTGGATCCGCGTAAAACTCGCACTCATAATCTTTCTAACATTTATATGAGAGAATATATCTCGTAATATTTCAGGGATATGCGAATACGAGTATGTTCTATCAATCATCTGATTTTCATAAATTGACCACTTACCTGAAATAATATACGCTACAAGCGAGGCTAATATGGCTGGCGCTAAAACAGTGTAACTGGCCGTCATCTCAGACACTATTATTATTGAGGCGATGGGTGTTTTAGCTATAGCTGCTATAAAAGAACCCATGCCGCATACTACAAGTATACCAGGTTGAAGCATCAGTGAAGGGAGAGTTTGCTGTAAAATTATTGCAAACAAGCCTCCTATGAGGCCTCCTATAACAAGAGACGGCGCGAAGTCCCCGCCACTGTTCCCAGAAGTTACTGTGAAAGATGTTGAAAACATTTTCATCACTATAAAAACAGCTAATATTTGAAGCGGTAACTCGTTATTAATAACTGATTGAATATACCCGTACCCTGTTCCCACAGCGTAAGGGAATAATATAAAGCATAATGCGATGAAAACCATGCCCAGCGCCGGCTTCAATTTAAAACTAATTCGAATAGCTGTGAAAACTTTATTCTTTAAGGTCCGAAATAGTGCGGAGAATACGATGCCGGCTAAACCGCAGATGACACCGAGAATAATGAAGAATGGCAGTTCACTAGGTATAAAAAAGTACACCGGTGTGTTGAAGAGAGTGGACCAGCCTAAAAAACTACAATATAAACCGTATGATATAAAAGTTGCCACTATACACGGTATAAACGCCTCCACTTCATAGTCTCTAAGGTATAATACCTCGATTATGAAAAAAGCCGCGCCGAACGGGCTTTTAAAAACAGCTGCTAAACACGCAGCGGCTCCGGTTAACATTAAAAGTTCTCTATCCCTCCGAGTTAATTTGAATCTGCTAGCTATATATGAAGCGAAGCCCCCGCCGATCTGAGCTGCAGGTCCTTCTTTACCTACACTTCCACCGATTCCGATCGTGAAAGCGGAGGCTATTATTTTAAGTACTGGAACCCTACGTCGCACACTACTCCTATTATGAAAGGCTCCTATAATAGCGTCTAACCCAGATCCGCATACTTCAGGGCTTAAAGTATATGTTACATACCCCATCAGTAAGGCTCCTATGACTGCTATGAAAGGTAGGAGAGTGTACATGGAAAACGAAAAATTAAATGAGCTGAAAAAATCCGGTTCACCTGGAGCTTTTACAATGTTAAAACCTCCTATTAAACGTAAAAATATGAATGAAAAAAGATCTGATAAAAAAGTTAAAGTTAGAGCGGAAACACCCCCTACAACCCCCATTATCACAGTTAGCCCTATTATTTTCCTAGCTTTAACCTTAAACCTTAAGGCGTCAAAAAAACGTCTCGTAGTTCAACCTCCATAAGTATCTTTCAACCACCATATTATTAAAAATTAATTAAATAAATTTTTTCAAAAAATATTCATTAAAATAAAGCTTTGAGAATTCAATGATTTATTTAAATATAAACTTAAAAACAGTATTATACTAATTTTGAACTAATTAACATAGTATTAGAAGCTACACAACTATTCTAATAAAAATACATCTGAAGGTTGTTTAATGATCAGCTGGTATGATGAAGCGATAATTAGGATTAAAAAACTCTGCAAAGACAGTAATCCTTTGATACTAGAGGTTGGAGCGGGCTTAGGGCATTTTACATTTAAAATTAAAGGTTATTTTAAAGAGGGGCGGGTGGTTTCAATAGATATAAACCCGGATAACTTAAAACAGGTATTTTTAAAAAATAGTTTACACGCTAACACGGTTGATTGGCTGATTGCCGACGGTGGAAGCACCCCCTTCAGGAGCCGTGTGTTTAACATAGTAGCAAGCTCTTTTTCTCTCCAATACTGGGTTAACCCTTTAAAAGTGTTTGATGAAATATCCAGGTTAATAGAATCTGTTGGAAGGTTTCTAATCACGGATCTACGGAAAGATATGAAGAAAATAACAATTAAGAGAGTAGCGGAATTATCAGCTTTAAATAATCCTGGTGTTTCTCCCGAGGAGGTTGAGAGATTTCTAAATTTAAGACTAGTGAATTGCTACACACCCCAGCAAATTACGAGAATAGCTAAAAAAAGCCGGCTGAGAAGCTGGAGAGTAACTAGCCGGGAATACGGATTTTACTTTGAATCCCTGCCAGCTTCTTGAATAATTCTAGGGTTACTATGGTGGGCGGGGAGGGTCTTGAACCCTCGACCTGCGGAGCCTATTAACTTCAGCTTCTCCGCGTTGTAAGCGCGGCATCATAACCCCTAGACCACCCGCCCGTTAAAGATAAATGGAATGATTATTTTAAGCATACGTTTATTAAAATTTTTCCAGCGAATTTAATAGACTTCTCCAAGCATATTACATATAATCGAAATATCTTTATTACCATCATAGCTTATATCCATATGCCCTGGCAGAATATATTTCACATCTAATTTAGATAACCGCTTAACAGAGTCACTTAACTGTGAGATGTTACCTGAAGGCAGGTCAACTCTACCGAATGACCCGCCGGCGAAAACGGTGTCGCCTGAGATTAACAGTTTCTTATCCTCTTCGTAAAGACAGATGCTGCCCATCGTATGCCCTGGTGTGTGAATAACTCTAAAAGTATAAGGTTTAACCTTGATAAGCTGCCCGTCTTTAAGCGGAGTGTTAACCTTCACAGGTTTAAAAGAGGCCCCGAACATGTCTAGCAGCATCATAACTCTATCAGCTCTTTCAAGAAAAGGAGCTTCAGCTTCGAAAACACTAACATCCGGGTTGAATTCTTCAAGTAAACGGTTTAATCCCCCGCAATGATCAAAGTGGATGTGAGATAGAATAACGTTAACAATTCTATCTGCGTTTAAACCGAGGCTTTTTATCCGACTGTAAAGATAATTTATGTTAACACCTGTTCCGCAGTCAACCATTATAAGTTCATCTTCACCAATAAGATAACAGTTCGAATCATATAAAACACCGGGAATAAAGTAAAGATAATCTAGAACCTTCAT
>JAWBON010000073.1:0-6006 GCA_038826135.1 Candidatus Odinarchaeota archaeon
TAATGTCAACAGTTTTGTCTCAGTTGAAGGAGTCCCGCTCTTCTACGCTTTATACCAGCTTATAGACCCGGTTTTCAAAGCCAATCCTTCCCCCTATATTATAGTTTTACTTTCAGGCGTAGGAGCCCTCTCAATTATCTTAGGAAATCTTCTAGCCTACAAACAGAAAGACTATATGAGAATGATCGCTTATTCATGCATAGACGTGTACGGTCACAGCGCGCTAATACTAGGCTTATTTAACCCCTTAGCCTATACAGCCGGTTTCTTCTATCTAATTAACGCGTCAATTGTGAAAATGAGTTTATTCCAGAATCTAGGCGTGGTGACAAGACTCTCTAAGACCACAAATATGGAGGAGATGGGTGGACTATCTAACAAGCTTCGAAAAACATCCTATATATATTTAGCAGGCGCACTGTCCATTGTCGGAATACCCCCGTTCGCAGGATTCTACGCGAAAATCCTAGTATATCAAACTCTTTACACGTTCATATCTACTTCAAACATTATCCTAGGCGCGTTAGCTGTAGCAGGTTTAATGTCTCTTTCTCTAATAGCGTTATCGTATTTTATACTATCCTATCATAAAATATTCCTAGGATCTGTTAAAAATATCAAGTTAGATTCAAGCGAACCTCATATTTTAATGTGGCTACCGGCTGCGATAGGGATAGCCCTATCTTTACTCATAGGATTACAGCCTCAACTGTTAATAACAAGTTTAATATGAAAAAACTGTTACGAAACATTAAACCTGTCTTTTAATAATTGAAGCATCCGCCGTCCGTTCTCCAGCATACCACGATCATTATTAAAGAAAACATACACTCGCTCCGGCTTAACTTTAAAAATTCTTTCAGAAACCTCTTGAAGCTCAGCTTCACTGTAATAATGAGTGTACCATGCGCTTCTACCATGCATCCTAACATATACCAAACCGTTCACATTATAAATATCTAAAGGCAGCTTCGGACAGTCTACGCTAACAAAAACAGCTCCAAGCCGCTCAGCCCATTTAACATAGGCTTCACTAAACCATTCAATATTTCTCGCCTCCAAAGCCACCCTACCGTTTAAGCCAATACGGTTGATAAAACTCTCAATCACATCAGCCGCATCGGAACCTGTTGAAGGGGGAAGTTGAAACAGATAAAAGCTTATTAACGAGTCAAGAGGCTTAAACAAATTAAAAAACCTCTCCCAGAATTTTAAGGCTTCCGTGGAAAACTTGTAAACATGAGTTATCATCCTGTTAACCTTGACAACCCATCGAAGCGTTTTTCCTTTAACAGCCCACGAATTAATCATTTTCTCAAACGGTAACCTGTAAAAACTCATATTCAATTCAACAGCGTTCAAACCTGAGTCACTGACATACCAGTCAAGACTACCCCCAGTATTCCAAGGATAAGCCCATCCGGATGTGCCTACAAATAATTCCATAATAAATTATTTAACCATTATGAAAATTAATTTTATCTTTTAAACCATACTTGAAAATAATGAGTTTTTAAATCTTCAAAAAATGTTTTCAATTCGTCAATATCTTTAAATCGAATATCAATCTTATATGATAGGATTCATTAAAAATTATTTTACACACGGCTAGTGATTCACATGAACATAGTAGGTAAAGGACGCGTTAAATCACCGTGGCTATTCCACCTGAACACAGGCTCCTGCAATGGTTGTGATATAGAAATAATCGCAGCCCTAACACCGAGATATGATGTTGAAAGATTAGGATGCATACTTGTAGGCTCAGTCAGACACGCCGATATTTTACTGTTAACAGGACCTGTGACAAGGCAAATGTACAGTAGAGTCATGAGAGTGTACGAGCAGATGCCTGAACCTAAAGCAGTGGTTGTAATAGGCTCCTGCGCAATGTCAGGCGGAGTATACACAGGAAGCCCCTCCGTTGAAGGCCCTGCAGATAAATTCATACCCGTCGACTCCTATGTAGCAGGCTGCCCTCCTAGGCCGGAAGCGATAATTAAAGGAGTTATCGAAGCTCTTAAAAAATTCAGGTGAAACATGTTGGAGAAGAAAACCGTTGACTACGAGTATTCTCGACTCATCCTGCCAGTTGGGCCTGTTCACCCAGCTTTAAAAGAGCCTGTAAACCTGAATGTAACAGTTATAAACGAGGAGATAGTGGACGTTGATTTAAAATTCAATTACATATATAGGGGAATAGAATACTTGGCGGAAAGACGCAACATAGCCCAGACAATATACTTAGTTGAGAGAATCTGCGGCTTATGCTCGCAAGCTCACACGTTAACATTCGTACAAGCCATAGAGGAGATAGCGCAGATACAGCCGCCTGTTAAAGCAGATATGATAAGAGTAGTTTGCGCTGAATTAGAGAGAATTCACAGTCACATGCTACTTATAGGTGTTGTCGCCTACGATATAGGATTAGACACACTCTTCATGTACGCTTTTAAATCCAGGGAGACAGTGATGGATCTGCTTGAAAAAATTTCAGGTAAACGCGTTCACCATGATCTTAACACTATAGGCGGTGTCAGATTCGACATAGATAAAAAACTGAGCGAGCAGGTAATTAAAGGCTTAAAGAAAATAGTGAGAACTAACACCTATATATTACAGGTTTTAGCAGATGCAACTGTTGAAAACAGGTTAAAGGGGGTAGGCTTACTACCTAAAAACTTAGCTGCAGAGCTCTCAGTCGTTGGGCCTACAGCGCGAGGCTCAGGTTTAACAAAAGATGTTAGATTTAACAGACCTTACTCGGCTTATAAAGATTACAACAAGTATTTTAAAATGATTACACTCGACGGGTGTGATTCTCTAGCACGCCTCTACATAAGAGTTAAAGAAGTCTATGAGTCAATATACTTAATTGAAAGACTGTTAGATGAACTCCCAGCCGGGCCTATAAAAGTCGAGGAGAAAACGCTTAAAATAATTAAGAAAATACCTAAAG
Organism: Candidatus Odinarchaeota archaeon; assembly: GCA_038826135.1. Lineage (GTDB taxonomy): Archaea > Asgardarchaeota > Odinarchaeia > Odinarchaeales > Odinarchaeaceae > Odinarchaeum. The sequence goes on from JAWBON010000073.1 coordinate 2,960, forward strand.
GCGAGGCTTTCTCACTTGTAGAAGCACCCCGCGGTCAGCTAACTCACTATGCTAAAACTGATGGAAAAGAAGGCTTAGACCGGTTGTCGGTTAGAACCCCCACCATACCCAACATAACCTCGGTTAAACACATGCTTATCCACCACCAGATAGCTGATATCCCTGTAATATTCTCCTCAATCGATCCCTGCATAAGCTGCGCTAACAGGGTAACCGTCACAGATGCTTCAACCAGTAAAACTAAAGTAATACAGTTTAAAAACATTAGAGGGGGATAGATTGGCTGACATACTGGAAATAGCTATAATATTAGTAGCGACACCGGTTTTAATATTAATAAGCCTGTTAGCTGAAGGCGTGGATAGAAAAATCTACGCTAGAATGCAGCGGCGAATAGGACCGCCGATCACACAACCCATATATGATTTTATTAAACTAGCTGGAAAAGAGAGAATAATACCTTCAACAGCTAAGAGAGCTGTGTTCATAGCAGCCCCGTATGTGGCATTCCTATTCTCGATAAGTGCGCTGGTAATTCCAGTAGCCACTTTAATTTTAAATGTAAATTTTACAGGTGACATTATACTTATAGCATACATGATTGTGGCGGTTTCATTAATGTTTATCATTGGAGGAGCAGCCTCAGGAAACCCTTATAGTTCAATAGGCATGTCGCGGACGATTATAATGATGATATCGTATGAAATACCTGTCTTAGCCTCTCTGATAATAGTCGCGGTTAAATCCGGGCTAACACTCGGAATATTCGATGTAATAACTCTTCAAACAAAAATCAACCTCCCTCTCGCATTAATATACCCTAGCATCACTTTAATGGCTGCTGTTTTCCTGTTCTGCATACCTGCAGCTGCTGAAGCTCAACCCTTCGATATACCTACAGCTAAAACAGAGATAATACACGGTGCTCTAACAGAGTACACAGGATTATATTTAGCGTTATTCAAACTCGCGAAAGCTAATCACGTTCTCCTCTTAAATATTTTAACCGTGATTCTCTTTTTCTACCCGGTTTTCATACCGTTAGAGATGGATTGGCTTGCTCTAATAGTAATATTAATATTAGCCCTAGTTATAAGATTCTTTACAGTAACCATTCCTAGAGCTGTTTTCGCCAGGCTTAGAGTAACCCAGGCTCTTAAACTATACTGGTTTATAGCAGGTATACTCATAATATCCTCAATAATCTTACTTGGATTGGGGGTTTGAAATGAAACTACTAAAAGCTGGTCGCATTATAACATATGCTTTAAAATCACTCTTCAAAAAACCCGCGACTGTAAAATACTACACTAAGCCCGGTGAATTCGTACCGGTTCCAGAAAGGTTTAGAGGCAGAATAGTTTACGATTATGACGGTTGCATCGGCTGCACTCTTTGCATTAAAGTCTGCCCTGCAGGGGCGATCCTAGCAACACCTGAAAGAAAAGTAAACTTTTATATGGATAGGTGCATATTCTGTGGAGAGTGCGCTGAAACATGTCCTGTTAAAGTTATATCGTTTTCAAAAGATTTTGAAATAACATCCGAGAGTAGAAGCAGACTAGTCGTGAAAAAATAGTTTGAGGTGATGTTTTAAGTGTCAGACTCTAAGGAGAAAGTGATGTTAAGCTTACGTAACGTTGTATTCACAAGTTATGAGAATAAGTCGCTTGAAGATTTTCTGATGGAGAAATACGGGTTCAAGAAAACAGAGAGTAAAATAGGAGAGTTAACATCAATGGAAGGCGATTTTGAGCCCCCAGAACAGTTTAAAAACTTGAAAATAATTGAGCGTGGAAGACAGAAAACCAGTTGCACAATACTACTGGCGGGGAAATACACTGAAGAAAGTTTAAGCATATATTTCCTAGGCGAAGTTACAAGAGAAAAATACACTGTTCAATTAACCGAATCTGAAAAGAAAACAATACATATAGATAAATACCAGATGGTGAGAATTGAAGGATTCAGCGGCCGCGCTATCCAAGAATTCTTAGAGCTGTTAAGAGTTCAACTGGGAATATCGTTTGAATCAATGGATTGGAGTTTTCACCCTGAAACTACAGCTTAAAAAAGATAAAGTAAAGTTTTAAAAATAAAAAGAAAGTTTACTCTATCTCTAGTTTAAAGCTTTTCTTCTCCTCCTTCTTAGGAAGTCTAATCTCTAGTACACCGTTCTTATAAGTAGCCTTAGCTTTTTCAGCGTCTACAGAAACAGGCAGCGGCAGCTTCCTGTAAAACTTTCTGTAAACCCGCTCTCTCCTAATATAGCCTTTATCCTCCTCTTTCTCCTCCCTTTTCACTTCGGAAGACACTTCGACTGCATCCTCTGAAACCTTTATTTGAATGTCATCTTTGCTTAAACCAGGCATATCCGATGTTATCACAAGCTCACTGTCTGTCTCCATAATATCGACGTCAGGGGTTTTAACCTCAAGCTCCCCGCCTTTCTCCCCTGGTAGAGCTGGAACCGGCTCCTCCCATATCCGGGACATCATATCATCCATTCTCTCCCACATACGCCGAATCTCGTCAAAGAAGGATCTTCTCCTCGACATAGTCTATCCCTCCTTCATTAAACTATAATAAAAATATAGTTTCAATAAGCATTAAAATAATAAGTTGCATGAAAATATAAACATAACCTTTCGCTTAAGATAAAAATCGTACACTACTGTCCCCGCAGCTTCTTGAACAGGTCGACAGCATCCTTTAACCTGAAAGGAAGCCGCTCTAAGCCCCCCAGCTTTGAAAAAATCCTGGTCACAGTCGGAGACTTCAAACCATGTTGCTCCAGTAAATTCATGTCAGTTAAAACGCTCTCACAACCACCCTCACCGACTATTCTACCACCGTCTAGAATATAGCAGCGTTCTAAAATTTCCGCTGCGAAATCCATGTCATGAGTTGCTATAACCAAGGTTTTATTTCGAGCTCGAATATACGAAATAATTTCAATAAGATCATCCACTCCACGCGGATCTAGATTAGATGTCGGCTCATCTAAAACAAGTATATCCGGATCCATCACTATAATAGAAGCTATT
>JAWBON010000074.1:0-5764 GCA_038826135.1 Candidatus Odinarchaeota archaeon
CGACTAGCCCAGCGGGTTTTCTGAGGTTTAATTACGATCGTATGATATCCGTTATCCACAGCACCGGGCATGTTTTCTAAAAAGTTTAATATCTTATTTAATAAAACGGTTTTAAAAAAATTCTTCAACGCCACCGGGCTTAACTGGGATCCTAGTTTTATAACCCTATTATTCTCGTCGATTTCAAAACCGTTAAGATTCTCATCTACAAGAATATTATATTCAACCCCGAATATTGGAAACCTGTCAGGAGGAGAATTGTATAAACGCTCCCTCTCCTTAAGCTTTCTGTAAACTTTTACTATCCAGTTTTTATATTTTTCCAGCAGGCTTAAGGCATTCACTCCGAATAGCGGTAGGATTACCAGCAGCCCCCACGGTTTAACCTCTATTCGAGCATTCTTAACACGTCTTCGCTCAACCCTGTATTCTAAACTCACACCGTCCAGCACGTATACACCACGATTATTTGAAACCATTTTAAAACCTCTTTAAGACGGTGGTCAACTGGTTGAAATAATTTTTGATAAACCATTAACTTTCTCAATTCTGAAAATATGATCCGCAAAGTTTTCAAGTTCCCGTTCATGTGAGACTATTATAACCTGAGGTGCTTTAATCTCATCTAAGATGTCCCTTATCTTAAATAACTGTTCTTTGCTGAAACCGTCTGTAGGCTCATCTAAAATTAATAGATTAGATTTCAAACCCGCTGAGAGCCGCTGTACAATCGTGTTAAGTGTAAGTCTGTAAGCTAAAGCCACACTTGTTTTTTCACCGCCGCTGAGGGCTTCAAGAGGGGGCTCATAACCATCCTGCTCTATTATAGGGTTGAAATCCTCGTCTATCCGTGCTTCCTTAGAACTGTCTTCTACAAGCAAATTAAACCATCGCTGGAATTTATTATTAAACTCTTGGTTAATAGAAACCATAACATGTTTTTCAATATCGCCTAAACAGTTTTCAAAATATTCTTTCAACCAGGTGAGATATTCATTAAACACGTTCAGTAAACGCTTACACTCCTCTTTCTCAGCAAGCTGCTTCTCAAGGTTTTTAATCTCTTCTTCTAAATTAATTATAGCTCGCTCCAATCCTCCTTTTTCTGATGAAAGAGCTCTTAATTCAGCCTCTTTCTCATTAACCATTTTTCTCAGTTCAATTATTTTAGAAGCTAAACCTTCATGAGGGCGTATACTATCCTCCAGCCTTGAAATTTCACTAATTAATTTTAATCGGCTCTCAGCTAAACTACTAATCTCCTCATAGTTGTGTTCAACAATACCAGCATAGTTAACTATATTATCGACGTGACGCTGTAACTGGTTTTGCAATTCATTATATTTTCTCAATTTATCTAAAAGATCCTCTAACATGTTTTTAGAACCCTCAACATCTTTCAGCTTACTAGAGATTTTCTCTTTCTCAGATTCTTTTAAATCTATTTTACTTTGAATATCACCAGGCTCAGTTGGCCTATCACAGGTTGGACAGATTTTCTTATTAATTATCTCCCGGTAATCATCAATTTTAGATTGAATCGAAGCCTCTGTCTTTTTTAAATCAGTTAACTCTAAATCAAACTCTTTTAACTTGTTTTTAATCTCATTCTCACTCATTTCAGTCGGTTTCTCCATTTGAGGAAGACCCTCTATAAGTGTTAACTCAGCGATTATTTTTTTATAATTCTCGTAGGAGTCACTGGAGAGTTTAATTAACCTGTTAGTCTTATCCTGGAAATCCCGTTTTAAAATAGGGATCTGTCTTCGCATAGCTTCGGTTTCCTTTTCAATATTCAGATAAGCATCTAAGTCAGCTTTAAATTGTCTAAGAGATGTTTCAACCTCAATATACTTCTTACTCACTTCTTCTAAATTGGTTTTAGATACCTGCAAAGATTTTTTACATTCAACTAATTTAGCGGATATTTGATTAATATCCCTGATCCGGTCTTCAAATATTTTCACACGGTCTTTTAGCTCGCCGGCAAGGTTGTGAACATTCTCTAAAGCTATTTTATAGTCTTCAATACCGAATGCTTTCCTTAATGTTTGCAGTCTTTCATCAGGTTTAGCCCATAATATCTCTTTCATCTGCTCCTGCGGCGTGTAAAGAGCGTAACGGTATATAACACTCTGAGCTCTAGGGTTAGGGGGCTCGTTAAACTTTAGAATATCCAGTATAGTTTGTTTAAGCTCTGAAGCGGATAAATATCTTTTAACACCATCATATTCTATGTAGCCTTTCTCATCTTGAATTACAGAGCTACCCCTCCTGACAAGCCCACGGTAAACCTCATATTCTTTACCGTCAACTTCAAATCGCAGCTTAACATAGCCGTTAGAACACCCTAATCTTAGAAGAAAACCTCCTTTCAAATCTCCTAATCCGAAAAGAGCGAATTCTATAGCTAAAAGGATTGTAGACTTACCGGAACCTATATCACCTTCGAGAAGTATCGGGCCGGGCGGGCAATCTATTCTTTCATCATCATAGCTTCTTATATTCTTCAACTCTATGGATTTAAGTATCATTATTTATCCTCCGGAAGCTCTAGAAGCTTGAAAGCCTGGTCTTTGATCCTGTTCAGATAATCATCCTTAGACTCATTTACTTTAGGAGGGTCTCTTAAAATTTTTAAAAGGTTAACAGCCAGTTTAACACCGTTCTTAGAGATGAGTTTAGGATTAGATAATTTCATTTTACCTATATTTTCTTCAAATATTTTCTCCTCGATCTCTCTCACATCGCTTCCCTTAACTTTAATAGAAGCATATTCTTTAGAGGATAAACCATAGCGGTTTATTCTAACCTGCAGCGCCCCCTGCTCCATAAGCGTCTTCCTGAGAGATGTGAAGTCAACATCCGATGTTTTACCGGATGCAAGCTCCCCGCTAATCTTTAATAAGACTAGTTTACCCGCAGCGTCAATTTTTTTTAAACTATTCTCTAAGTCCACCATGAGTTGACTGGCGCTTTTACCTGTAGCATCATACTCTTTAAAATAGTAGTCGCATACTTTAACCTCTACAAACTCTACATTTCTAACCTGCGTGTCAAAGTCTACTATGTAAAAACCTCTTTGAACACCTTTAGCGGATTCTTCGAAATCCTTCGAGTCCTTAGCGAATATCGGTCCTGGATAAGCAATATATGGGTATCCTTCAAGACTGTTCATAATCTTCTTATGAGGATGACCGCCCGCATAATAGTTGAAGCCTGGTGGAAGTGATGAAACTGGTATCGAATCTGTTTTAGCTAAGTCTATGGGTTTCAGCTCAGAGATCAGCGTGTGAAACACGAATATTTTAAACCCGGGTTCAGTTGTAAGAATATCCCTGTCAAGGATTTCATAATATTCCCTTTCTATACCTAGTTTTCTAGCTGAGATACCTGTGAGTTTAGCACCGGTCTTAGAGTCAACTGTAAACTCTAATTTAAGCTTACCATCCTTCACCTGACCTGCACCTATTCTACTAACTAGACCAGCACTGTCTAAAACATCTATTATAGAGGCTTCAGTCGGACTGTAATCGTGACTACCATATATAATGTAAATGGGGATGCCTTGAGTTACAGCCTCCCTCATCTTTCTAACAGCTTCATTAACAACCCACATATCAGGCAGATTAGAGTGAAATATGTCACCACTTATAACGATGAAGTCGACTCCCCGTCGGATACACTCATCTATAGTTTTTTTGAACGCTTCAGATTCAAGTCTTCTCAGCTCAGGCTCCCGGTTAGCCCCTAAATGACAGTCAGCTATATGCGCAAACTTATACAAGAGAGGACACCTTAAATATACGCTATATTACTTCCAGAGGTTTTCGAAATCTTATCACTAATATATTCTTCGAAAAACGGGATTTTAACTGGAATAGCGAACTTAGTGAAACTGCTGCTAATAATCGCTTCACCTTTATCGAGGCTAGCTATAGTCTGAGAGTCCTCTGAGAGATCTTGGGGTGCGCATTCGATTATAGCGTTTCTTTCAAGGGACATTTCGTTACCTAGAATGATCTTAGTGTTCATGTTAGCTAGTATTGTTTTAGGTATAACACTTGTAAGCTGAGTGACCGCCATTAAACCAACCTGGAATTTACGCCCCTCACGGGCAACAGTACTGTAAATATTATCACCTTTACTTAATATCTCTGAACCTATTACTCGAGGAGCTTCCTCTATAACAACACTAATAACAGGTTTATTTTCAAGCTCACCAGTATATTTATAATTCTGATACCTGCGAAAAACTTCGCTTACAATTATCACACCTATAAGAAGCTCGGCCATATCAGGTATACGTGAAGTGTCCAGTACCACTATTTTGCCCTTTTCCAGCGCGTCTACAATATCATTCACAGTTGAGTAACCCTTATCAAAACTGAATACATTATTAAAGGACTCGAAACCACTCTCACCATATCTGACTCCTAGAAAATGTTCAAGCCTCCTTTGAGTAACTGCCAACGTCACATCCTTAAGCTTTCCTTCACCGATAACCGGTTCATTCTTTAAAATGCTTTCAATCCATTTTTCTTTATAATCAGTATAATACATGTATATTGCATCAGATTGAGCATCTGTGAATTCAGCTATCCCGGTGAAATGATTCGGTTTAATAGACTCCACGTTTACTATAAGATTATACCCGCCGGGCGGTGGTTTCGCAGAAGTATAGTAGACTAATCTTTCTTTAGCGTTAGGGTGATCCTTCAACCCCTTTCCGTGGCGGCCATAGTATTCGTCGTGAGAGTCTAAAACGAGCACTCCGAATTTATCTTGTTCCATTAAACTCCAAAGCAACACTTTCACTAGATTGCTTTTACCCCTACCTGTAGTTGCGGGAATAATCACGTGGTGTGATAAAACTTCAGGTCCGTCAAGATATATTGGGAGATCTAAAACTTTTGAGCCGCTTCTAAGATTCCCTATATACATAGGGTGATCGGGCTTAGTTAGGAAATCAAGATCTTCTGGTTTAATCCGTCTAAGAGATGAGAGAAAGTCCGGTAGATTTTTAGGCAACCTTGGAACGCCGTTAACTACTTGCAGCACAGCTTTAACGTATGCTATAACATAATGTCTAAGCTTCTCATCCATTAATTTTAAGTCGGAACGTTTATCATAGCCTTCAAGTCGAAGACCGGCGATCATCTCTAAACTTCCAGGAGGTATCTGACTACCATACTGTAAGTCGTAGACTTGCATTATAATTAAACTTTCATCCTCTTCTGATACTAGTAAATCCCCTAATTCGATTCGTTCATCAGATCGTTGGCGTAAAACGATTTTGCCAATAGACCCGCCTATTACGCTACCTATAATATCCAATTCATACACCCCCGAATTCAGAGGCCAGTTTATCGAGAACTTCATGAGCGTTAGCGGATTTAACTCTGCTAAGAATTCTTTCGAAAATATCGTTTTTAGATAGCTCAGAGAGTAGAATCGTTTTATATGCTTCAATTTCGTTATAACGAACTCGCGCGAATCTATCAGCAGCGATAAGTCCGTAAGGATAACCTGGAAAAACTAAATCAGATGAGTTCTCGCAAAGCCTCCATAAAATTTCATTAAGAACTTTATCAGACATTTTAGCATATTGGTCCCATAGTATTTCATATCTAAAAACATATTCGCTTATAGGGTTAAGTTTAACCGCGAATATAGCTGCTCTATGATCTTTTGTGGAGGATTCAGCTAAAAGAATATACCACCGATCAAAGTTTACTTCTTTAGCAGTAAGTTGCACAGCCTC
>JAWBON010000075.1:0-5660 GCA_038826135.1 Candidatus Odinarchaeota archaeon
GTTTCTTCGGCGTGAGAGCCGGACCTGACTTTAAGGTTATATTCAGGTTTCCGTAATTCTAAGTCTTCAAAAAATATTTTATCCATATTAAGCGAATAATGCTGACCGGTGTGAATGACTTTGTAATTAAATGATGATTTCTCTAGTTTCCTTATTACTGGTGAAATTTTTATTATTTCAGGCCGCGTCCCTATTATTACAGCGATTTTCATAGTGATAAAACACCTTAACGCTTAGATTTAACATCTTCAATTTTATAGATGGATTATATTAAGTTATTAGTTTTTAAAAAACAGTTAATTAATAAAAGTATTTCTTAATAAAACTGTATTATAGTTTAAATTGGTGCCGCGATCGGGATTTGAACCCGAGTATCCCAAGAGTTTTACTCTACTTGGGGGTTCTTCTCCAAGCACTACTTGTAATTGGAACGAAAGCCCCAGATGCTTGGCCGAGCTACACCATCGCGGCGACTAGTGAATTAAAATTATAATATAACAGTTTTAAATCTTTTGTAAATATATTAAAAACGCGTTGTGATTATATTTTTAATATACTCTCATCTTAATCAATAGGATTAATATTTTAAATCTAAAAATTTAATATCAATTTAAAATTCAATAACTGCTTTAGAAGTGGGATATTTTGCAGAAGTCGAATAGGATTCTAATGGTTTTAGATAATTATTATCCTCCAGATATTAGGGTTTCTAAAGAAGCTAACACTTTGATTAAACATGGTTTTGATGTAAACTTATTGTGTTGGGGTTCAAAAACTAGTTTAGAAAGGGAGATTATAGACGGTTTAAAAGTTTTCAGACTTGCTAGGCTTTATGGTTTTAAAAAATTTAAAGGTATATTAAACTATTATATTAATTTCGTAAACCCTATATGGCTTAAGATGATAGATAAAATAGTTAGAGAGATTGGTGCGGATATTTTACATGTTCACGATTTACCTTTAGTTAAAACCTGTTTAAAAGTTGCTGAGAAATATAATATACCGGTTATAGCTGATCTTCACGAGAATTATCCTGAGGCTGTAAAAGACTGGATGAGCTTAGGGGCGGGTGTTAAATCAAAGATATCTAATTTTTTAATGCCAGTTAGAAGGTGGAGAAAATACGAGAAGAATGTTTTGAAACATGTTACAAGAGTAATTACGATAGTCGAGGAGAATGTTGAACATTATGTTAAAGATTGCGGTTTACCTCGTGAAAAGATTGTTGTAATCCGGAATACTGATCTTGTTGAAAACTTATTAAAGTATGAGCGATATCCAGACATTATAGAAAGATATAAGGGGTTTTTTATAGTAACTTATATAGGTGCTTTCGGCCCTCATAGAGGATTAGAGATAGTTTTAAAAGCCACACCTTTACTTGTTAAAAAGATCCAGAAGTTAAAGATATTAATAGTTGGTGGGGGTGGGCCTCCAGGATATGATAATATTCTTAGGAGTATTGTTAAAGAGCTAGGTATAGAAGAATTTGTAGAGTTTACAGGGTGGGTTGATTATAAGTTTATTCCAACCTATATTTATATAAGTAATATATGTTTAATACCTTATAAGCTGAGTAATCACACTAATGATGCTTTACCTCATAAGTTATTCCAGTATATGGCTTTCAGTAAACCTGTAATAGCCACTAGGACGAGAGTTTTTTCAAAAATTATTGAAGGATATAATTGCGGGCTGCTTATCCCTTCAGAGGATTATGAGACGCTTGCAGATTGTATTATAAAACTTTACACGGATAAGGATTTAGCTTATAGAATGGGATTAAACGGTTTGGAGGCTGTGAATAAATATTATAATTGGAGTTTAGACGCTAAAAGATTAGTTGAATTATACAATGATGTTTTATAAAATTATTAAGTTAAATAGCCAAAACTATTTATCCGGAGTTTCACGGCTATGAGAGCGTGAATTAATCAAAGAAAGATTCACGCTTTAGTACATGTGATTGTATTTGTTTCAGTAACGTACCAGCGTGTTACATCTCTGAATCGCGGCCACCATTCTAGGAATGAGGCCATGTTATCTGTTTCTAAAATAAACACACCGTTGTAAATTGACCCCCAAGCGTGCTCGTATTCTCCAACGATTTTTAAATCGCTTGGAAGCTTAGCTTTAAAAGCCTCCCATTCTCTCTTAGCGTCTTCTTTCTCCTGGTTTGAGAGCGCTCTTATTTTATAAAATACGAGAAAAGCCAGTGTCATATATATCCCATTTTACATAAATATTCAGGAATTTAATAGTTATACTAAGATTTAAAAGCATTGTTTATTAATAGTTGAAGAGGACAGGATGACTCGGAGAGATCTAGCATGGTGGTTTTATGAAGTCTAGTATTTACTGTGTTTTCGTTATTCAGAGAATTGACGGTGTCTGCCTTTTCTCTAAGATGTATCATCCACCAAATAATAGCCTAGCCTCCAGTAAATGTGTAGATGAGGATAAGTATAATATTTTAAGCGGATTCATCTCCGCTGTTAGCACGATTGTCACCAATGTGGCGGATGATTATATTAAACAGATGAGGCTTGAAGGTGAAAAACACATAAAGATCATTGTGGAAACAGGGGATAAAGTAGCAGTAGGCGTGGTTGCGGATAAATCTGAATCTGATAGAAAATTATTTAATTTAGCTAGGGGCTTGGTTAAACAGTTTAACTATTTATACGGGGAGAAACTTAAAACCTGGAATGGCAGCCTAGCAACATTTAACATATTTGATAAAATTGTGGATACTGAGATCGGTAACACTGAAAGAGATTTCACAGAATACTTATAGAGTTAATTATTTATATTAGGTTTAGAATCAAAAATATTAAGCGCGGGGGTTCCCGAGCCAGGTCTAAGGGGCAGGATCTTGGCAGATATACCAGGAGGCTTAACTTAGGACCCTGAAGACCCGGGTATGATATCCTGTGCAAGGCTAAACCTGCAGATTGTAGAGATTAACAGTTTTGTTAATCCAGTAAAGCTTCATGGGTTCAAATCCCATCCCCCGCACCACTTAGTTTGATAAGGTCAATAATTAAATAATTTAGATTACCCGCCTTAACTTAAAATAATAAAAGGCTTAATTATTTTAACAGCTTGCTGGTGATAGTTTGAAAATACTGCATCTAAGCCATACTGGTTTAGAATACGACAGCCGGATTAAGAAGGCTATGAACACTTGTATAAAACAGGGGTTTGAATGCAGTTTCCATGATTTAGGATACTCTAATAATTTCAATAACATAGTTATCTCTGCGCATATACCGTATTTCTGGGGTAAAATAAAAGGCAGAGTTGCAAAAATAATTGGAGAATTTAAACCTGACATTGTACACGCTCATGACATTTACGCTGCTAAAATATGTCAAGAGCTGGAGGCGCCGTTTGTTTTCGACTCGCATGAAAACTGGTTAAAACCACCTAAACATCCGTATAAGAATCTTCTCCTAAGATATATTAAACATAAAGGTTTGGATAAGTTTTCAAACTGGTGTAAAGAGATTATATCTGAAACTCCTACATTAACAGTTAATGAAACCATTCTTGAATTATATAAACAATATAGTAGACAAGTATATCTACTACCGAACTATATTACACTGGAAGAGTCTAAGAATATTAATTTTAAGTCTAAGACGTCAAGTGTATCATATGTTTATGTTGGCAATGATTATCCTAATCGAAACTCTTTTAGAAATATAGATCGCTTAGTGAAATTGTTTTTAACCGGTAAATATGGAAGACTGACTCTAGTTACTAATAAGACTCCTAATCTTAATGAATATGTTTTAACACAAAAGTTTATGGAACATACAGAGCTTTTAGATTATCTTACCCAGTTTATTGTGGGCTTATTATACTATGAGCCACACCCTGATCATCATTATTTTTTAGCTAACAAATTTAGTGAATACGCTCATTCAAGTCTCTGCGTATTATACACTAATAGTTTGACAAATGTTTCTAGGATAATAGGTGATCTAGGTATAGGAGTGGAGCCTGAAGAGCTTGAAGCTACTTTAAAAAATCTGAGAGAACAGAGAGAGCACTTAGTAGATAAAGGTGAGAAGACTAGGAGATTTGCTGTTAAACATTTAATATGGGAGTTATACGAGAATAATATCTTAGAAGCTTATAAGCGGGTTTAATTTGGTGAATTATTAACTGAATGGTTTAAATATTCTTTAAGTATCTGTGAGATTTTTCTAGAAGCATTTCCTTGGAATATATTTCTCCTCAACGTCTCTGGCTGAAAACTTTTAACTTTATCTAGTATTTGATTTTTATCAGTACCGACCAATATATTCCAGCCGGCTTTAACGGTTTCAACCCATTCTGTGCGTTCTCTTAAAGTGATACAGGGGGTGCCTAACAAATATGCTTCCTTTTGCATCCCCCCTGAGTCTGTTAATATTTTCTCAGCGTTTTTTTCAAGAACCAGCATGTCGAAGTATCCCACTGGGGAGGTTACTAAAATTTTTTCAGATAATTGATTAATGACACCTTGTTTTTCAAGTATTTTTCTTGTTCGAGGGTGACAGATGAATACCAGATTCGGTATTTTTTTAAAAGCTTCTATGATACTTTTTAATCTTTCAGGATGATCTGTGTTTTCAGCACGGTGAAGAGTGGCTAGAATATAGGATTTAGAGGATAAATGTAATTCTTCAAGTATGTGGGATTTTTGCTCAGCTAATTTTAAGTTTTCTTTAATGCTGTCAACCATTACATCCCCGACTTTAAACACATTGTTTTTTATTCCCTCTTTTTTTAAGTTGAGAACTGATAGTTTAGTTGGGCAAAATAGTATATCTGAGCAGTGATCTGTTAACACTCGATTTATTTCCTCAGGCATTTCCTTGTCAAAACATCTTAACCCAGCTTCTACATGAGCTGTTCTAATACCCGATTTACGTGAAGCTAGGGCTCCGCCTAAAGTTGAATTAGTGTCACCGTATACTATAACAAGGTCGGGTTTTTCTTTAAATAAAACCTCTTCTGTTCTTTTCACTATTTCACCCACCTGGTAGCCGTGGCTTCCTGAGCCGACTCCGAGATGATAATCTGGATCCGGAATATTCAATTCATCGAAGAATATTTTATCCATTTCATAATCATAGTGTTGACCTGTATGAATTATCAACTGGGAGAAGGATTTACCAAGTTCTTTGAATAGAGGGGCTAATTTTATAAAATTTGGTCTAGCACCGACAATAGAAGCTATCCTCATATAAATCAACCGTATTTCTAATTAACTGGGGTTTATTTTAATTTCTAGAGTAAAACTCTCAAACACCATATCTGCTAATCTGGGTTCCAAGTAGCTTAATCCCATGGCTTCAATCTCTTTTTTAGAATAAAGCTCGTCGAAAACGTAGACGTTGAATCCTTTGTCTCTAAGTATTTCAGCTATCTTCATGTTTCTACTATAATGGGTGCTTTTAACACCTTTCCTGAAGGTGATTCCGTTTATGCATATTTTAACTTCATTTAAAGGCTTATTTATTTTAAGAGCGTTCTGTAAGATGTTGTTAACCCAGTAGTAAGCCATTTCATCATTTATTTCTCTGGCTGTTTTAAGAAGATGTGAATAATCGTAATATCCCAGTCTCTCCATTTCCTTTATCAGAAACCAGGGGTAGTATGGTATG
>JAWBON010000076.1:0-5459 GCA_038826135.1 Candidatus Odinarchaeota archaeon
ATATATTTAACTTTCCACTGGTAGTCTTTTATATGATGGGTGAGTGAGAATTATAAATGTTACAAGTATATTTTATAACTGTTGACGAAAATAATCTTATTAGAATTCAAAAGCAGTTAAGTAAACTCTTATTTTTAATCAAAATACTCCGCTATTGTGAAAACTTGGTTAACTGAGGTTCAGAGCTATTTGCTTATTATTGGTTTAACAATTAAATTTAGAAATTAAGGTTTCACTCAACGCTCAACACTAGTATTTAACTGGAACAACCCTTTTTCTCAAAAACACGGTAATCCACACAAGTATTAAATATTAATAAGTATGGTAATATTATAGCTACTAATTAGTCTATGAGGAGATCTATTGTCTAATAAATTTTCTAAGAATAAACCAGTGCATCCGGATGAAAAAATCTTAGCTGATAAAAACCCTGTTGAAGAGAATGAAACCCCTGTGAACATCGAATCTTTCGAGAAAACAGCGCCTTTTATAACGCCTATCCAGTTTAATCCAAACATATGGACTGATGCATTTCTAGAATGGATAAAAAGATTTAACCCGGATCAGAATAGTACCGCTGGTAAAGAAGATAAAGTAGAAGGCGAATCTTGAAGATTATAATAGTTAGAATATATTTTTAAGCTGACACTTATTCGAGATTATTGAAGCGGATGTGTTTATTTATGTCTAATTTGATGCGTGAAGCCCGCAGCGGAAACACTAATGATCTGCTGGTTAAAATAGCCAGAGATGAAGGGGTGGCGGCTGAGAAGCTTACAAGACTAGTAGCTGCAGGTAGGGTTGTAATAGTTAGAAATTTAACCCGCTCTAATGTGTCTCCTATAGGTATAGGGGAGGGTTTAAGAACAAAGGTTAACGCGAATATCGGGACATCCTCGGAGGTTATTGACTATAAACTAGAGGTTGAAAAAGCTAAGATTGCTCAAAAATACGGCGCGGACACAGTGATGGATCTCAGCACTGGTGGGGATATAGGTCTTGTGAGAAGAGAGATTATAAAAGCGGTTAATATCCCTGTGGGGACGGTTCCAATTTACGAGGCTGCTATTCAAGCTGTTAAGAAGAAGAACGCTATTGTTGAAATGGATGAAGATATAATCTTCAATACCATTCTTAAGCATTTAAAGGATGGTGTTGATTTTATAACGGTGCATGTTGGTGTCACTAAAGAAATAGTTGAACATTTAAAGGCGCATCCGCGTCTTCTAGGTATGGTTAGCAGGGGAGGCGTATTCCACGCTTCATGGATTCTCCATAATGAGAGGGAAAACCCCCTATACGCTAACTTTGATTACCTGCTCGAACTATCCAAAGACTATGATATAACTCTAAGCTTAGGCGACGGGTTAAGACCAGGATGTATCGAGGACGCTACAGATTGGGCGCAGATACATGAATTATTAACGATATCGGATCTTGTTAAGAAAGCTTGGGACGCTGATATTCAAGTGATGGTGGAGGGGCCTGGGCATATCCCGCTTAATCAAATAAAATCTAATGTGTTACTTCAAAAAACCCTGTGCAGGGGCGCCCCATTCTATGTCTTAGGCCCGCTGGTTACTGATATAGCACCTGGATATGATCATATTGTAAGCGCTATCGGCGGAGCTTTAGCAGGTCTGTATGGGGCTGACTTTTTATGTTACGTAACCCCCTCTGAGCATTTAGCTATTCCAACTGAAGACGAGGTTAAAGAGGGTGTTATAGCCTCTAAGATTGCAGCTCATGCTGTTGACGTAGCTAAAGGAAACGTTAAAGCTTTAAAACAGGATTCAGAAATGGCTAAGGCTAGAAGAGATCTTAACTGGGAGAAAGAATTTAAACTGGCTTTAGACCCTGCAAAAGCTAAGGAAATCTACAGCCGCGTTAAGGTTAAGAGTGAAGCCTGTACAATGTGCGGGGAATACTGCGCTGTTAAACTGCTTTCAAAATATCTTAATCTCGATGTTGATAAAAAACCTAGATGCTAAATATTATTAATCCTATATCTTCAGAGCTTGGGTTTTCAAAAATTTTATGTATCCTAAAATTATTCTCGTCTAAAATAACTTTAATTTTTTCTAAGTTAAAGCTCTTTTTTAGAGCGGATAGAATAACCCGGCCATTAGGTGCAATGATTCTTCTAACCTCTTTTATAAAACACGCTTGCCCCTCCAGATTTTGCAAAACTGTAAAGGAGCATATTTGTTCAGCCGTGCAATCTCTTACAGGCAGATGCTCCACATCCCCTATTATAAAATTCTTGTAAAAATGACGTCTCTGCAAAGCTATTTTAGTCATCTCAGGAGAGATATCTATTCCAATATATCTTAATTCCCGTAATTTTTTACACTTAAGGACCAGCGCTGTCCCGCTTCCAAGATCGAAAAGCAACCCGCTCTCCGGTAAATAATTTGAAACCATATTAAACTTTACGCCTTGAATCTTACCGTATCTCCTATCATAGTAGAGGGCGCTTCTATTATAATCCTCTTTAACAATCAGTTTTTTACACATTTTCACCACTATTTATTCAGTGACCTTTATGATAATTGATGATTCGTCTTCAGATAATGGTAAAGTCGAGATTATTAATAAAACTAATTTGAAAGATTATTTCCCATACTTGGAGGAGCGTTTATCAAAGAATCATACGCTTTTGATAGTGGGTGTTTTCAGTGTTCACTACGAGGGTAGGGCTAGTTCAAACATAGGCTTCGGTGAACGTATTCTTATTATTAAAAAAGATAAGTCTGTGTTAATTCATCAGGAGAGAGGGGTATCCCCTATAAACTGGCAGCCGCCTGGTAACTTAATTCACGCCATGATGAATAATAAAAAAATAGTTTTAAAAATAATTAGGAGGAGGCCTCCTGAAATCCTGTTTATACAGTTTAATAAAATTTTTTTAATAGCGTGTCTCAGAATCCAGGATACAGCGGAGTTCATTATGGATGCTAGTGAAGAGCAGATACAGGAGGCTATAATTAGGAAGCCTGATCTATTATTTAAAGGATTTAAACCCGTCATCTCCGAGAAGCATATTAAACCAGGGTTTATGGATATATACGGTTTTGATGTTGAAGGTAACCCGGTTATTGTAGAATTAAAAAGGAATCCAGCGACCAAGGAATCTATTATTCAACTGAAAAAATATGTTGATTCATATTCCTCCCCTGTTGCGGGTAGAAAGGTTAGAGGGATTATTGCCGCACCTGGTATAAGTAAAAGCGCCGAGCTTATGTTGAAAAAGCTGGGTTTAGAGTTTAAAAGAATCGACCCGCGTGAGTGTGTAGAAATAGTTAAAAGATATAAAACAAGTAAACTTACAGATTATTTTTCAACGGTTTAAACAACCGAAACGTTTAAGTTTTGAAGCTTTTTAAACTTCTAAAGGTGAACTTTAATGGCTCGCGATAAAACTGAAATAGAGAAGCTGTTGGACGAAGGTATAAAACTGGAAGAGACGATTGTTAGTAGGGCTGAGCGCACGGTTAAAGATGTTAAAAACCCGCTCATCCGTGAATTAGTATCTGGTATTGCTTTAGACTCTAAGAAGCATGCTAACATGCTGCAGGGTTTAAAAGATTTGCTTGAGAGTAAAACACCATTCATAGGTGTTGAAGAGCGAGACACTCTTAGTAATGATATTAAACAGCATATAACGCTGGAGAGTAAAGCTATAGAGAAATATTCAAAAGTTTTAGACAGTGTTGATAAGCATGAAATGCAGCTTATTTTAAGCTATCTCATAGAGGATGAGAAAAGACATCACCAGCTTCTTAAGAGAATTGAAAAATGGATAATTGAAGCGCAGACCTATACCGAGGAGGAATGGTGGGATATTATGTGGAAGGACGCGCTTTTCCACGGATCCCCGATGGGTTAATCTCCTCTTTATACTTTCTATTATTAATAGAATAGAATGTTTTTTTAGCTGTCTGGTTGCTGTAAGGAGTATTCAACTGGTGGTTATTAAATTTGATACCTCGGGGTTTCGTGGGCTTATCTTTTTATATGCATTGCTAAATGGATGAACTGCTCGTTAATATCTTTATCTATTTGATCGAATTCAGCATTCATTTTAGCCTTATCCTCGTATGGTATGATCTTCATCCTAGCTATTTTTTCAACGACAGGTAGATCCAGTATTTCTCTAATTGTAACTCCCTTATCCACAGCGTCTCTCATCTTCTCATAGAAGGTTATTATCGCTTTAAGCATTCTATACATTTTATAAAGTGGACTGTAAGTATCAATCGGGTGTAGGGCGCTTTGCTGAAGATAGTCTTCTCTAATCATTCTCGCAGCTTCAAGAATAGCCCTCTCAGACTCTGGGAGCGCATCAGGTCCGATTAATTGAACTATCTCTGTTAATTTCTCCTCCTCTTCTAGAAGCGTCATAGCTTTCTCCCTGAGCTTATTCCACTCAAGGCTGATATTCTCATCATAGTATTTTTGAAGGGTTTCAAGATACAGTGAGTAACTGTTAAGCCAGTTAATAGCTGGGAAATGTCTTCTTCTAGAAAGATTAGAGTCTAAAGCCCAGAATGTTTTAATTATTCTAAGAGTGGCTTGCGTGACCGGCTCTGAAAAATCTCCTCCAGGAGGGCTTACAGCACCTGTTATTGTAGCTGAACCCACTCTCGGCTTGGAACCTATAGTTGTAACTCTTCCAGCTCGCTCATAGAATTCAGCTAGTCGACTGGATAAATAAGCCGGATACCCTTCCTCGCCTGGCATTTCTTCCAATCTACCGGATAACTCTCTAAGAGCTTCAGCCCACCGAGATGTTGAATCAGCCTGAAGAGCTACATCATAACCCATATCTCTGAAATACTCCGCCATAGTTATAGCTGTATAAATACTAGCCTCTCTGGCCGCTACAGGCATATTAGAAGTATTAGCTACTAAAACAGTCCTGCTCATAAGAGGCTCCCCTGTCCTAGGATCCTTATAAGTGGGGAATTTTTCAAGAACCTCAGTCATCTCATTACCCCTCTCCCCACACCCAATATAGATCACAACCCTAGCATCGCTCCACATAGCCAGGCTATGGAGAGTAACTGTTTTTCCAGTACCGAAACCTCCTGGTATAGCCCCTGTACCTCCTTTAGCCATGGGGAATAGTGTATCTAAGATCCTCATTCCAGTGAGCATCGGCAACTCTGGCTCCAGCTTCTCCTTAAAAGGCCTCGGCCTCCTAGCAGGCCATTTCTGCAACATCCTTACAGCTGTCTTCTCACCATTAGCCTCAACATATGCTATGGGATCCTCTACACTATACTCACCCTCGGGAGAGATCTCAATAAGCCTACCACTAACCCCGTGTGGAACCATGATCCAATGTCTTATAAGCGGGGTCTCATCAACATAGCCTATGATATCACCGGGCCCCACCTTATCGCCAGGCTTTAACTCTTTCGACGGGGTGAACACATACTTCCTATCCCTCGGAA
>JAWBON010000077.1:0-5388 GCA_038826135.1 Candidatus Odinarchaeota archaeon
ATTGTTATTATCCTCCCTATGTCAACCGGCTTGGGGATTTGACCGGTCAACTCTTTTACATCTAAGGGTTTTAAAGCTACTATAACAATGTTTTCCGCTTTACTGCGTGTTATTATCTCCAACGCTTTAAGTTCGCCAACTATTCTACCTTTATTAAGGCCTACAACAATATGGGGGCTTACATCCAAGCCGGCTTTTGTTAACGCTTTCAACGCTTTTTCAAAATCCCCGGGTTTCTTATCTAAATGATAGATTTCTCTTATAGTCTCCGTGTCACCTATTATGTCAATCATAGCGGATTCAACACCAGCCTCTTTTAACGCTTTAGCGGTAGAGTAATCTATCAAACCAGTGTGAACCGCTATCTTCATCCCTAGGTGTCTGTGAAGCTCGCCGATAGCGTTTATAAAAGGAGTCAACGGCACCGCCCCGTTCATGTCAGAGCCGCCGCTTATTAAAAGACCTCTAGCCCCCTTCTTAAACAAATTTTTCCCAAGTTTTAAAAGCTCTTCCGGAGTGGTGGCACTGTGCATAGACTCTAAAAGCCTTCCTTTACAATGCTCACACATCAACAGGCATCTTCTACCTGTAACTGAAACAGACTGGAAGACCCCTTCCCCGTTTTTCTCAAATCCCTCAGTATCATATTTTAATATGCTGGGAGCGTAAAAATTTATAACTTCTTCATGGCATTCTCGTGTCAGCCTCCAACCCCGCTCCAGGTATTCACCGTAATCCCTAGGAGAGCTGTTAAATATTCTCTGCGCTTCTTTTTCAAAACTCATATTTTAACACTAGAAAATTACAAGCCTGTTTTAATATTTAAAAATAGTTTTATATATTGTGTTTTTAAACTTGATAACGATCTTGAAATGGAAACTTGGAGAGTTGTTGACACCGGTCTTCTCACAGGCGCTGAAAACATTACATATGATCGAGTTATCTTAGACGCTCGAGCGGAGGGTTTGGTTCCTAATACCTTCCGTTTTCTAAGATTTAATCCACCGGTAGCGCTAGTAGGATATCACCAATCAATTGAACAGGAGATTCGAATCTCTTACTGTATAGAAAATAATATTGACATTAACCGGCGGATAACCGGTGGCGGTGCAATATACTTCAGCCCGGAGCATCTTGGCTGGGAGGTTTTCGCTCAACTGGATGGGGATAGATTCCCGTATAAGGTTGACCTGCTTTATAAACGGCTTTGCAATGCAGCTGTTAAAGGCCTGCGTAAACTCGGCTTGAACGCTCGTTTCAGACCTAAAAACGATATTGAAATAGGGCATCGTAAAATAAGTGGAACAGGCGGAACCAGCAACGGCGGAGCCTTCATGTTTCAAGGCACGCTCCTTGTAGATCTAGATATTAATAAAATGCTTAGAGCGTTAAGAGTCCCTGTTAAAAAACTATCTGATAAAGAAATAGACAGTCTTAAAGACCGTGTTACAACTATAAAATGGGAGCTAGGATATATTCCCTCCTACGCTCAAATAAAGGAGGCTATTTTAGAAGGCTTCAGTGAAGAGTTTAAAATCGTTTTTGAAGAGCAAGATCTTACAGAGTTTGAGAGAAAAGAGTTTTTAGATAAACTCCCCTACTTCAACTCAAAGGACTGGGTTTACGGGATAAGATCCGCTGGCAGTCTTGAAAACTCTCTTTTCACGCTTAGAAAAACCCCCGGCGGGCTTGTTAAACTAGCTTTATCCGTGGATGTTGAATTAAACTCGATAACGTCAGCTTTCATCACAGGCGATTTCTTCGCATACCCCCCAGGAGTCATATACGATTTCGAAGCCGGTTTAAAACACATCCACCTAGACATGAAAGAAATAAATAATGTGTTAAAAAAACTGGGTGAACGTGACTTTCAAATTCCCGGCGTGAAGTTAAACGATTTTCGAAGCCTGTTTCAAGAAGCTGTTGAAAGAGTAAAATACACACGTTACGGGCTTACACTCAGCGAAATAAATAATATCTTTCTCGTAAACAGAAAACTCGACTATTTTATCGATCACGGTGTTGACACGCTTCTTCTACCTTACTGTTCGAAGCTTCTCTCCTGTAAGTTCCGACACTCGGAGGGTTGTACAATATGCGAACAATGTTCTGTAGGGGAAGGCTATAAACTCGCTTTAAAATATAATCTGAAACCTATAACAATAGTTAACTACGAGCACCTAGAGGAAAACCTGGCGGAACTAGATAAAGCAGCCTCTAAAGGATATATAGGCTGCTGCTGCGAGCAATTCTATGAAAAGCATCAACCAGACTTTGAGAAATTTAAAACCCCAGGCCTCCTTATCAACATAGAGCAGACCACATGCTATGATCTGGGTCTTGAAAAGGAAGCCTATAAGGGCAGATTTGAAAGCCAAACCTCTATTAACACCCCGCTCTTGCAAAAAATCCTCGGATTAATATTTAAAAACTAAAAGGCAGCCGGCTGCAAGTTGGTAAATCGAAACATATTTATATAATTAAATTTCACAACTAAACACAGTTATCGTGCTCTTAATGCTTTTAGGGAGGGGAGCATATGAGCAGGATAATATTAACCGCTGATGAAACACTTATGACAGAGTACGGCGGGGCATCTTTTCTAGGCTTCATACTATGCGCTCCAAGACGGATTCTCCCCAATTTTCTGATAAAATATGTAATATGCCCGCATCCCAGAATGAGGGACGGCGAGGTTTTAGCCCCACCATACTCCCTACGAAAAGTTGAAGCCTCACTTGTTCAGAACGGGTACAGTAGAGAAGATATTAAGTTCATTCACCCTTCTAAATTGAATGAATCAGTCTCCGAGAAAACTAGAATAATCGGTATAGACGTGGTTGACCCTATGGGGCGCGGCCCTGTCTCATGGACTTTACGCCACCTTCTAGGCGGCGGTAAACCGGCAACACAACTTGCTTTTCTCTCATTGATGAGAAGGATTAAGCCGCTTAAAGAAAAATATGGTTTCAAAGTGATTTTAGGCGGCCCTGGAGCTTGGCAGGTTACTGATAAAGAAGCTGAAACGCTAGGCATCGATGTCAGATATTACGGTCAAGCTGAGTTAACACTCCCCCAGGTAGTGGATAAACTCATCCGCGGCGAGCAAGTTCCACCAGTGGTTAAAGCCGCGCCGCCTAAACCAGAACAAGTATACCCGATACTCGGACCTGCCAGATGCGGGTTCGTTCAGATAACTGAAGGATGCGGTAGAGGCTGCAGATTCTGCGGTCCAACTCAGGTGCCTTGGAGAAGCATCCCCCTAGACATAATAGAGAAAGAAGCCAGGTTAAGCATCGCCGCCGGGGAGAGAAACCTATATCTTCTAAGCGAAGACTGGTTAAGATACGGGTCCAGCAGCTTCCGAGAGCTTAACATAAACGCATTACTGAAAATGCTGCAAACTCTCAGAAGCATACCCGGAGTGGATAAAATAGTTTCAACACATGTAAACTTCAGCACAATGAAGCTTGCAGGCGTAAAACAAGTGGAAGAATTAAACTATTACATGGGAGTCAACGAAGATGAACCATGGATCGGCCCTCAAATAGGTTTAGAAACAGGCAGCCCCCGCCTACTTGAAAAATACATGCGCGGAAAAGTTCTACCATATACACCTCAAGAATGGCATGAAGTAGTGGTTGAAGCCTGTCAAATCCTTAAAGACGTCTACTGGTATCCCTGCATAACAATGATAACAGGATTACCGGAAGAAACCGATGATGATATAATGCTTACACTAGAACTTCTAGACGATCTTAAAGGAACACCCGCCTGGTTCTTCCCGTTATTCTTCATACCCATAGGAACGAGCGCTCTCAGCCGTCAAGAATTCTTTAAAACATATCTTATGAATGAAGCCCGCTGGGAGCTTGTAACCAGAAGCTGGAAACTCAGCGCAGCATTTGCCTTAAAATATATTAAGCATGTAACATCAGGAGCTAAAATGTCTTTAACACAAATCTTCTTAAACAAGCTTTTCTCCAGACTATCCGATGAAACCCTGAGATTCATAGATAAAATCGGTAGCCAACCAGCACAAATGTTAACAATGCTTAAAAACGTGGATCTCACAAAACCGGGAAAACCGTTAATGAAAGCTTTAGTATCAATAATCGCTAGGTAAAACTTATATTTTTTGTGTGGTGAAACTACTTTTTAAATTATTTATTTACCTTTTATTTCAATAAGCTCCCCCACTATTCTATTCTTTCAGGGCTATCTTCACAAGTCATCAACACTTTTTAGAGTATTTAAACAGATGATTCTATCTAATTTAATTCAATTAGTTTAATACTCACGGTTAAATACGCGTTTAGTAAAAAATAATAAAAATATTTTTTAATTGTTAAAGAACTACGTCAATGTATATGGAGGAGTTTAGATGGATTATGAGATAAAATATAGTCCCTCATATTCAATGCTTGTAGTTAAACTTAAACCTGATGAGACAATAACCGCTGAAGCTGGTGCGATGACATATATGACTCCAAATTTAGAGATTAAAACAAGAAAAAGAGAGGAGAGCATCTTAAAATCTCTTAAAGTAGCTATACTCGGGCAGCAATCCTTCTTTGTTAATGATTATACTGCCCGGGGAGGACCAGGTGAAATAGGTTTAGTCTCAGCGCCTTTAGGGGATATCGCTAAATTAGACGTGAATGAAAAAAATGGCTACATCATTCAGCAATCCGCTTATATAGCTTCAACACCAGGAATAGAATTAGATACAAAATGGCAGGGATTTGTTAAAGGAATCTTCGGTCAAAGCCTCTTCATGATCAAAGTGGAGGGAGAAGGTTACGTTTTTCTAAACAGTTTCGGAGCTCTAGATAAACATGTTCTAAAACCTGGTGAAAGCCTTATAGTAGATAACTATCATCTAGTAGCATTTAGTAGTTCATGCAATTATAATGTTAAAAAATTCGGTGGCTTAAAATCGACTATACTAGGAGGAGAAGGCCTAGTCACGGAGATAAAGGGACCAGGGGAAGTATATGTTCAAACAAAAAATCTTAGAGAATTTATTGAATGGCTCTGGACTCTAATAGGCCCAAGAATCAGCAG
Source organism: Candidatus Odinarchaeota archaeon (assembly GCA_038826135.1). Classification (GTDB taxonomy): domain Archaea; phylum Asgardarchaeota; class Odinarchaeia; order Odinarchaeales; family Odinarchaeaceae; genus Odinarchaeum. The sequence continues at coordinate 5,068 of JAWBON010000077.1, forward strand.
AGCGCGATAACAATAATCTTAGTATAGATATAAAACTTCTTAAACCATTAACGGTTCACTACCTATATTATCCTCATTTATAAAATTGAATTTCTCTTTTTCTTAAAATATTAAGATTGTCTAGTTGAAATTTTGTTCTATTTTTTTGATATATATTTATTTCTAGGGCTGGAATGATTTAAACACTTTAATTTGATTTTGTTGAATATTTACAAAAATATATTAGTTTTGATTAATTTATATAATAAGTATAAAATAATATAATAAGTATAAAATAATATAATAAGTATAAAATAATATAATAAGTATAAAATAATATAG
>JAWBON010000078.1:0-5331 GCA_038826135.1 Candidatus Odinarchaeota archaeon
GTTTTTTTTAATTAATATTATTATTATCTGATTTATTTATAACTTTTTAGAATTGTCTCGGAGCCACTATAATAAGTTAGATAATAAGTCGCTTGTTTTTATAATATTTAATCCGAGCTCCCGGCTCCACTTAACTATTTCCCCGCGCGCCCTCCCTGGAACTCCTTTCCAGTCAATAATAACATTTTTGCAGACACCAAGATTTGAATTAACAGTTTTAACGAAGACTTCTCTTTTAATATTATCTAATTTATATTTCGGTATAATATGTCCTATAGTGAAATCTTTTTCAAGAGTTATTTGAGTGAAGCTGGGAGCATAGTGCCCACCCCCAACTCCTATAGAAATTTCGCCGCTAATAAATTCCTTCGATAACACTTCTATTATTGCATGTGAAACTATATCTGCGGCTTCAATATCCTTCCACTGAGCAGGAGAGCCCCCTACTTCAACAAACATTGTAGGTTTCGGAAAAGTAGGACCGTGATGTGTGACTTCATAGCTAACCCTGTAGCCCTTTGAAAGTATAGTGTTTAATTCACACATTTTTTTAAGCGCTTTCTTCATACCTTGAGGGTTAGATATCGCTAGTGTTTCAGGCTCCCCTCCGAAATCCGCTGTTGAAAAGTTTCCGGGGGGATGGGTGGTTAATACGGGTATCCCTGTTTGACTGGCATGTTTCGATGCGAAGATTATTGAATCCACCCGTCTGATAATATCCTGCATCTGAAAGTTTATTATATTCTCCCCGGTCTCCACCAAGTAAACTCTTCTACCGTTGATTAAACCCTCTTCAACAATTATCTCTTCATATTCTAGCCCAGATTTTTTAAATAATATTTTCTCTCTCAGCTTTGATGCTATATTTAACCCAGCAGGATCCTGGTTTGAATAAATTACTGCATCCAATTATAATCATCTGTTAAACTATTAATCTCAGTATAGCTTTCTGAACGTGAAGCCTATTCTCAGCCTGATCCCATACAACCGAGTGGTTACCGTAAAATATCTCATCTGAAACCTCATATTGAGTTCTTGGTAGACAGTGCATAAAAATATAGTCAGGTGAAGCTTTACTCACTGTTTTATCAGTTATTTTATATCCGCTGAAATCTTTCAATCTTTTAGCTGTCTCCTCCTCCTGCCCCATACTAACCCACACATCAGTGTATACTACCGTGGCCTCTTCAACCTCTTCAAGATCATTTGTTATAGTGATTTTAGCGTTGGATACCCTTGCATTGCTGTTAACTATGCTCTGAACCTCCGCAGGCGGTTCATACCCTCTCGGGCATATAAGACTTGTTTTTAATCCTAGTATGCTTGAAGCTATGAGAAGAGAGTTTGCAACATTATTGCCGTCGCCTATAAAGACAATTTTCTGTTTTTGAAGGCTTCCCTTTTTCTCTATGATTGTCTGTAGGTCTCCTAGAATCTGACACGGGTGGTATAATTCAGTAAGCCCGTTGATCACAGGTATTGTCGAATTTTCAGCCATTTCTATAAGATCACTCTGTTTAAATAATCTGGCTACTAGACAGTTTAAATACCGGCTTAAAACTAGAGCCGTGTCTTTTAAACTCTCTTTTCTACTCAATTGGAGCTCGCTCCAATTCATATACACGCTGTGCCCTCCAAGCTGGTTAACAGCCACTTCAAAAGAGACTCTTGTTCTTGTTGAAGGCTTCTGAAATAACAAGCCTACTGTTTTACCTTCCAGGCTGTTATCAATTCTATATTTTTTTTCAATAGATGTTTCAATAATTTTAAGTATCTCATCCTTCGTGAAATCCTTTAAGGACAGTAGATGTCTCCCTTTAAATTGCATATTATCCCCACAAAAGTTATCTCTAATTAGGTATAATCATATCTATGAATTTGTTTGTATCAAACTCCTCTAAATCCTTGTATTCTCCACCCACTCCAATATACAATATCGGGCGCTTCGTTACATAAGATATTGAAAGCGCGGAGCCGCCTTTAACGTCAGCATCAACCTTTGTGAGAATAGAGCAGTCAATTCTCAGACTGTTATTAAACTCCTCAGCCTGTCTTAAAGCATCATTACCTGTAAGAGCGTCTCCTATAAAGATTTTAAGATCCGGTTCAACAACCCTTATTATTTTTTTAACCTCTTCCATAAGATTCATATCCGTTTGAACTCTCCCAGCAGTATCTATTATAACAGCATCAATCTTTTTTGATTTAGCGTAATTAACAGCATCATAAGCCACTGCAGCCGCGTCTGAACCGTAACCCTGCTTTATAACTTTTATATTAAGTTTATCCGCATGCTGCTCTAATTGCTCAATACTGCCCGCTCTGAAAGTATCGCTTGCAGCGAAAACGCAACTTAAACCATTGTTTTTTAACATATAACCTATTTTAGCGCCTGTAAGAGTTTTGCCAACACCGTTAACGCCGACCAGCGCTATTATAAATGGTTTCTCTCTCTTACTCTTTATCTCATTGATTAAATCTATTTTATTGATTTTATTAATTGATAAAACGTCTTCAACAGCTTTCCTTAAAGCGTTTTTAACAATTATTTTTACATCCTCTAATAACCCGATTTTCAATCCAATAAGTGCTTTCTTCACATCTTCCGCTATTTTATCAGCTACAGTCACTGAAACATCACTGCTAATCAACTGTAGTTTCAGTTCCCACAACGCTTCTTCAATTTTTCTCTCACTTATTGATTTGGTTGTTACTATTTCCACAAACTTTCTTAAGCCTTGTTTTATTTTATCTAACATTTCACAGGCACCTATTTCTGCCTGGTTTGCAGGTATTGTTGTTCTAGTTTAGTTTTCACAGCGTTGAATCTCAGTCTTATCTGCTCCATTTGATTTTTTAGATTACTATATAATTTCTGAAATTCTGTTCTCCTTTTATTCAACTCTTCAAGCGCGTGTTCTACAGTAACCTCTGCAACTATATTCGCTCCAAGCCCCATCAGTATCTTATCGGTTTCAAGAAACTTAGCTTTTATAAAAGAGTTGGAGCCGATCGGTGAAAGAAACTCATCCTCGCCCTTCTTGTTTTTCAAAGCCTCTAAAGTATTCTTTGTAAGCTCCATTTCACTTATACTGTTTTGAACCAGTTCAAGCCTTCTCTCAAACTGTTCTAATTGGTTAGCGTATAATTCGTACTCTGACGCTGTTTTTCTAAGCTCTTCTTCTTCACTCATTTTATACACCTTTTTAATGGAAGCTGATTATTTTTTAACAAATGTTAACTATAAATTTAATGTTTCCTCAATCCTCATAAGCTCAGGGCCTGTTGTCTTACTGCCGACAACAGCGCCGTTAGAGTTCGCGATTAAACCTGATCTAAGGTAATAATTTCCAGAGTTAGTTGTACCCGTGTTTACAGGTACTTTCAAAGCCTCCTGGTAGGTTTTAAGCTGTTCCTCACTAATATCCGGGCTTACCATCGCTCCCTTATTTGTAGCTATGCCAAGAGATCCAACTATCGGCTGGGAGCCTATTCTCCCTCTTATAACTTCCACTTTAAGCGTATCTCTTATAGCTTTTTCAGCCTCTTTTGTGAACTCAGGGTGGATTATAGAGCAGTTATCGTTACATAAAATATTGTTACCGAGACATGTTAGAAGCCCGGGTACAATCCCTATCTCTACGTCAAGTCTCTCCTTTAAAAGTTTTATTTCAGCTTCAGTAGTGAACTCTGGGAGAATTAGACCATTAGAATTACCGTTTGCAAGTATCCCTACAAGAAAGCTTTGCCCAATATCCGTAGGTATAACTTCAACCTTTAACGCTTCACTAATCTTAGCTTTCAAGCTTTCCCCTACATCTTTTCTAATAATCACATATTTATCTGTTGCAAACGCGAAGATCCCTAAATGACTGGAGCCGAAAACTTCTAGGAGGATAATGGGCAAACCTACTCCTCCGCTAAGACAACTTCCACAACGCCTTCCCGATCCTTTAAAGCTTTAACTCTTATCTTATGTGGAGGTTTCTCAATACCCTTCATCCAGATCTTCTCATTAACTTCAGGGTTTATCAGAACACTCTCAGTCTTCATATGTTTCGTGATAAATTCTCTGAGTATTTTGACCGCTTTATTACTTCTCCTATCCCGACGGGCTTTTTTAACATCTCTAAGTGATACTGTATAAACCCTCTCCTCAGTTATTTCCGTTCCAGCTACCTGCGGTTTACTTTCAGCTGACATATCTAACACCTACCGTTCATGGTTGAATATTAGTTCTTCTCCAATTACGCCTCTTCGGCGTTCTTCTCACTTTACCATGTGTCTTAACTATAACCCATGTTGGCACGCTACTATTCTCCACACTCGCATGCCCTAATCTTATTTTTTTCCCTAAAGGTTTATTCCGAGCCATACCAAACCACACCAGTTTATTTAAATCGTATATTTATATCTCTTTTTTTAGCTTGAATTCTTGACAAGATCATCTTAAACTCTTCATCCGATATAGGAACCCTTATACCCGCTCTCGTTAACTGTCCTGTTTGAGCAAGGTTTATAAGTTGAAGCTCAATCTGCTCGGCTATCTGAGGTTTAACCATTTTAATATTTGTAAGCCTTGATCTAGCCTCAGGGCTAAGAATCTTCCTCAATACCTCCACCTTCTGCCGCTCATATTCAGCCTGCTCCTCCTCTTTCAGAGCAGCAGCCTCAGCCTGCTGCTGTAAACTGAGCAGCTTCCTCTTTCTAATAGTCTCAAGCTCCTCATCAGACACTTCGCATACCCGCCTATTCTTTAGAAGGTGTTTTCTTGGAGGGTTTAGAGGTTTTCTTTAATATTTCACCAGCTATTTTATCTATAAGTGAGCGTCCCTTATCTGTGAGTTTTCTTCCCACAGAGTTTTTTTCAATCAATCCCGCTTCCTCTAATTGTTTAAGCGCGTTTCTTATTATTGCACCACTACCCTTAGCGAATCTTTCAGGACTTTTACCCCTATGCTGTCGACCACCATAAGCTGTTCTAAGCCTTGAAACACCAACCGGCCCATTTATATAGACTTTTCTAAGAAGCGACGCGCATCGTTTAAACCACCAGTCAGGTTCTTCAGGGGCCCGCTCTTTGGTAACCGCTGTTTTAACATATGGAGCCCAAGCTGGAGCCTTAATTTCTTTAAACTCTTCCTTAAGTTTTTTCGATAGCTCGTTTATAAGGCTGTCCACGGCTACATCATACACTGTAGGCATTCAACACCACCTAAATATTTAGACTTAATATTAGAGCATTAACATTATTGCAATGAAGCTTTTAAACGTTTTTTCTCAACCGCTTTTTAAAACCTTTCGGCAGCTGCTACTATCGTGGCAGAGCAG
>JAWBON010000079.1:0-5037 GCA_038826135.1 Candidatus Odinarchaeota archaeon
ATATTTTCAAAATCACCTCACCGACAGCAACAGGAAACAACCTACGATTATCAAAGCAAAAAGAAATCTGAAAATAATTAAACACACATTCATATCTATAACTTCAAATAATTTAGTTTAAAACCATCACCCACACAACCCCATTCATCTAACAAATACACCGTTAAAAACAGTTTTTAATCAACAAAATAACTAACAAATATACGGCACACGTAATAATCGAATATAAGAGCGAACACACTTAATGTAAAAAGAATAGATGAATACAACTATCACCTTCTATAATTTTCAACCAGCCCTAGAGTAAGAGCTAATAAGGAACATAAAGTTGAAAGTAAATATATTTGAATTTTAGTAACCTATATCAGCATATTATTGAGGTCACAACATGGTTGAATCAATCGATCTTATAAAAAAGAAAATTTATGAGATTTTCAATATTAAAAAATAAAAATTGATAAAATCATACTTTTCGGTTCAAGAGCCAGAGGGAGGCGACGAAATATAGTGACTGGGATATTTTGATAATAGTTGATGATAATATGACATTTAATGAGAAAAGAGAGTTAAAAAGACTTATCAGAAAAACACTCGCAGAACTCTTAATACCAGTAGATATTATAGTAAAAAATAAAGAAGAAATAGATTATTATAAAGAATTCATAGGCTCAGTTGTAAGAGAAGCTCTTAAAGAAGGGGCTGTTATATGAGCGAAAAAATTAACCTCTTGGTTAAAAAAGCCATAGAAGATTTTAAAACAGCCAAGATGAAATGAATTTACCTGAAAATGAAGCCGTAACAAGTTCAATCTGTTTCCATTGCCAACAATTTGTAGAGAAAATGTTGAAAGCGTTTCTAACGTTAAAAAAAGTAGATTTTGGAAAAACCCATAACATAGAGTACCTATTAAAATTATGCACACAAAAAGACGGTGATTTTGAAAAAATAACACTCCCAGATTTAACAATAATATGCTGTTGAATTAAGATATCCCGACGAGTTTTACACCCAATCTTTTAAAGAGGCGAAGGAATGTTTCGAAGCGGTTTCAAAATTCAAAGAATTCATTCTTAAAAAATTAAAAATCAGAGAAACTAATTTATAAATGGTAAAAAGTAGTTATGAATATGCGATATACAGATATAGCCTGTAAAGCGTTAATATCTACACTTCTTGAGGTGAGCGGCTGGCCGAAACCTTGATTACAATCAAGGCGGTAAACCCGGAAACATACACCGGCAAGCCGACTACCCTAACACAAGATACGAGCATTTTATAATAGGTTCCATACCTGTCTATTATTATTTTCTTAAAACAGCTAAAAAAACAGAGCTTCTAAGCCGTAGAGGAGAAGATTACAGTAAGCTGCAATTAGGTAAACTAATTTATCAGTCAGCGAAAGAATCCTACACCTGGCAGAGTGGTGGAAACATAAATCTCGGAACCTTAACTCTTTTAATCCCTTTAATAGCCGCGTACACCATAGCTGAAATCAGAAACATTAAAGATCAAGATAAACTCAGAGAAGAATCACATAGAATTGTAAAATCAACAACAGTTGAGGATGCGATCTATTTTTATAAAACTGTTAACCTTGTTAAACCCGGAGGCTTAGGAGGGAGCAGCGAATACGATATCACCGATCCCTTATTCCCAGCGAAAATCCGTCGAGACTGTAAAACACTATACGAACTGTTTAAAATAAGCGCTAAATGGGATAGCATATCAAAAGAATGGTTAACAGCCTATCAAATAACATATACAATAGGAGAGCCCGCATTCACCTCAACACTACAAGAAACAAAAGACATAAACACCGCCACAGTCCACACCTTCCTAAAAATACTCAGCACAACACCAGACAGTTTAATTAAACGAAAAACAGACGAGCAAACAGCGGAGAAAATCACAGCTAAAGCCCGACAAGCCCTAAAACTGGGGGGATTAACCACACCCGAAGGAAGAGAATACATAAAAACATTTGATGAAGAGCTTCAAAAAAGCAAAGGCCTGTTAAACCCGGGCAGTACAGCTGATCTAACAGCAGCCTCAATAATGACTGCGTTAAATAAAAAAGATAAACTACCAATATATTAAATTTGATAATTAAAAATTAAAAGAAAAAAGATTAAAGATGTTTATTTTTTAGATTTTCTAAAAGGATTTTCACCTTTAGGAGGAAGATGGTCTTTAACAACCCCGCCCCGAGCTGTCTCCCCGTTATCAAGTATTAAACAGGTACCCACTGCGTGACTTGATTCATCGCTAGCAAGGAATAAAGCACCATAAGCCATTTCAAGAGGTGATGCGAGCTTACCCATATCCTCCCATTCTTTCTCAGGATCCGCTGATGCAGCTGTAGCCTTCCTAAGAAGCGGCGTGTCTACATAACCAGGGCATAATGCGTTTATTCTTATATTATATTTAGCATAATCTATTGCCATGGCTTTAGTCAACATAACAACACCGCCTTTAGAAGCATGGTAAGCTTCCCATCCTGGTTGAGCTACAAATCCCCAGTTAGAAGCAGTGTTAACTATTACACCTCCACCCTGTTTTTTCATAACAGGTATAACTGCTTTAGAGCAATAGAAAACACTAGATAAGTTAATAGCTAAAACCTTATTCCATAATTCGATGCTAGTCGACTCAGCGTCACCTAATGGACCTATTCCCGCATTATTGTGAAGTATATCAACACGACCGTATTTATTAACAGCAAAATCTATAAGATTTTTACAATCCTCCCACTTAGAGACGTCGGTTTTACAGAAGACCGCTTCACCGCCTCCTTTTTTAATTTCATCGATTGTTTTCATAGCATCAGTCTCATTAATATCGCCTATAACTATTTTAGCACCTTCTTTTGCAAACAGCTTTGCGGTTGCAGCGCCTATGCCAGTAGCTGCACCCGTTATCACAGCTATTTTTCCTTTCAACCTCATTAATTACACCTCCCAAGTTTATTAGAAAAAATAAAAAAATATAAGAAAATTTTCAGTCGGGTGGTATATCCTTGAATCTTAAATCTATTGGAATACCTTGACGTCTTCGATACCATGTTGCCACATAGTATAGTACAACTGGGGTAATGCACAGGAACATCACTGTTGAAATTAGATATATCGCTTCCTGATAACCTCCAGCTACCACAGGTAGAATACTAGCGTAAACTATGTATGCGCTTAGTCCAGCTGTCAAAGCGCCTAAAACTGTTACTAGAGGAATTGACCCCAATTTTATTTGAACTATTGAAGGTGATTTCTGGAATATTGCACGCTGCCTATATGGGAACAGTATACCTGCAATACCGACTATAAACCAACCTATGAACCATGTTGTGATTGCGTAGTTTATGTAGTATAGCACAGAGGTGAACGTGTTTAATAGGAAGAATGTATAAGCCATTGCAGCGCCCAGTAAAACAGCAGCGTAGGGTGAGCCTTTCCTATTAACCTTGTTTATTGCGTTAGGTAAGATACCGTCGAAAGACCATGCGAACAGGTTTCTCACAGGACCGAATGGTAATCCAATAGCACCACTATGAGCACTAGCCATGAAGCCCATTGGAACTAGAGTCAGTAAAACTGGATTATCCGTCATATATAATACTATATGCGCTGGACTTGGGTGAACTCCGAAAGGCTGAATACCAGCCCAATCTAAAGTAGAGATTGCACCCCAGAACTCTCCACCAGTTCCAACCCATGAACTGCCGTACATAACCTCCCAGAACACCATAAGCATACAGAGAGATCCTATCACAGCCAAGGGTTGAGCTCTAGTTACGTTCTTTATTTCACCAGCCATATTAGTTGTATATGTATTGCCAAGGGTGTTTAGATTAACATACGTTGCACCGCAAGCTATAGTGGCTAAAAGACTGTAACCAGGAGTCCAGCCTAAACTCTGAGCCGGAATTAGTATGTCATTGGTATAATTTATACCTGATACTGCTAAAAGTCTCGACTGGAAAACTGCAGGACCTGCATTAAAACATGCTACCGCGTATGCTATAAGCCCTATTACAGCTATAAAGAATTCAGCCCAACAGACATATATAAACGTCCTTACCCCTCTGTAAATTGCGTAGAAAGACAATGCAAGAATAATTGAACCGACCCCGAATATCAGTAAAACTTCATTGTTTAACGCCAGACCGATATTTATAAGTGTTGTATTGCCACTTGCAATACCGTTGTTTAAAAATATGTAACCTGCACCCCAATTAATAGTCCAATTTGTAAGGACGCCGCCCCACGAAATACCTATAATAGTCAAAGTCCAGCAAGCGAATAGACCCCATAATGGACTGATTATCCGACTGACATAAATATATTCACCGCCACTCCTCGGCATGCTGATCGATAGCAGAACATATAACCCCGCTATCGGAAACATCATGAAAACCAACGAAACAGCTAGCGGCATATCTGCACCAGGATATAATGCTGGCCCCCAGATAATATAGTTCATACAGTGTAAAACACCAGGGTTCACTGTTGCATAAATCAAGGCGTCCCAACCACTTACAGCTCTGGTTAAACCAGAGGCTTTTCTAACGAAGACTGTTCCTTCAGCCGTGGTTGCCAAAAAGTCTCCTCCAAAAATTTAATTTGTTCCATATTATAAATGGTCATATTTAAGCATAATAGTATAACTAGAGATAGTTAATATACTAAATTAAACTAAGTATATTCATCTATAGCAACTAACCATATTAAATGTGCTAAAAATAAATTTCAAATATAGAAAAGAAATTTATAGAAAAAATATCAAATCAATTACAGTGATATTTATGAAAATAGTTTATGACACACGTTTCGAATTAGAGTACTCTGATGAGCCAGCTGCTGAGAGCGGGAGGATACAGGCTATTTATAGTGAGCTTAAAGACCTCTACAAGATTGTTAAACCGGAGCCAGCCTCCGAAGATGATCTTAGCCTTGTTCATACTAAAGCACATATAGAGAGTATTAAAGGAAGCGGCTTATATGAGATAGCCAGGCTGGCTGCAGGGGGAGCTGTTAAAGCTTC
>JAWBON010000080.1:0-4833 GCA_038826135.1 Candidatus Odinarchaeota archaeon
CTGCTTAAAGACTTCACTCTATCCCATAGTTGGGTGTGAGACCTGGGTTTTTCGCTGTATTCTTCACATACTAATTGATAGGTTTTCTCAATTAATCCGATTGTTGCATAAGCTTCTTCGCTTCTAGTTAAGTTGCGGGCTATCGCTAAAAGTATAAGTTTGTCATTTCTAGGCAGGTTTAATATCGCCTCTTTAGTGATCTCCGGGCATGTGTCCGCCCTAGCTTTTCTAACATGTTCGGGGAAAATCTTCAACACACCCTCCTCATCTGCATATTTCCCCGCTCTCCAGAATAATTCAAGAGCGTATCGAGCGTCCCCCCACTCTGAAGCTATATCTGCTATGAGGCTTATAACCCCGGGGGTGATTGTTGAAGGATAGAAGGCCTCTCTAGCTCTCGCTTCAAGTATGCTCTCAAGTTGAATTGCCGTGTACGGTGGGAATTTTATATGAACAGGCGATATTAAACTGAGAGTGCTCTCATCTAACATTATTCGAATATTCTGGTCTTTTGAGATGAGTATAAGTGATACTCGTTGCTTATTGTTTAATTTTTCATCATTAATCCGTGTTAAATCATATATTAGCTCCCCGCCTATTGTATTTATTATAAAATCAACCTCATCTAATGCTAGTATTATCGACGCATCCTGCTCTTCTAATAATTCTATTATTATATTCAATAATTCCGCGGGGGAGTATCCTCTATTTGGAATATTAGGAATGATCGCGCGCGCTAATTCTAATAGTATTAGAAAATTAGTCTTCTCTCTTCTGCAATTTACATGCACGTACTTTAAGTTTAAACCTCTTCGTTTAGCGGCGTCAACTAGTAGTGCGCCAAACCTTTTAGCTACGGCTGTTTTCCCCGTTCCTACAGGGCCTGTGATTAGAACAGTTCTGCCGCTCGCTTCAGGAATCTCTAGAAGCGGCTTAAATATGTTTACAAGCTGTCGGAGTTCATTTTCACGGTGTGGCATGTTCTCTGGAACGTAAAAAACTGAGAGTTTGCTCTCATCTTTAAATACGCTGCCTGTTTTAAATCCCTCTTCGAGCATGCCTGCTGTCAAGGAATACCCCCCATGTCTATTTCTAATCGTTGACTAATAAACGGAGGGAGAGTTAACTGTAAGTAAAAACAGGTTTTTCAACGATTTTCCAAAAATTATTACGGGGGCGCATTACCTCAGAACTCAAGATCACAATCATCGCTTCAGCTCATCGGGGTCAGAGTCCTCATCGATAGTGAGCCGCCCGATCTTAAATATTAGTTTATTCCGAAAATATAAATCCGTATTTAAGTATATTAAAATAACACTTGTCTTTAGACTGGTGAAAGTGTCCGGCTTAAAGAACTTAATTAATAGGTTTATGCTTACTTTAGGGCTGTTCTCTTAATAGTTCACCTGATAGTTTAGTTGCTCTTCTATGGGCTTCCTCTAATATTATTGGGAGCCTGCTCTTCCCAAGAGTTTTTAATGTTATCTGAACCGCTGTTTTTAGGGAAACTCGATGACCTGGTGATACTATTATTCGCCTCGAGTTTTTATCCGGGTTTATAACAGCTCCGATAATTTTACTATTAAATTTTAGGTAGGCTATGTCTTTTTCACCCTCACATTTTATTGTTTCTCCGCATATTTCTGTCTTAGAAACTCCGATGGTGGGGGTGTCTGTTAATACACCTATATAGGAGGCGCACCCGCATTGAAGCGGGTGTGCTATACCATGAGCGTTAACCATTAAAATATCCGGTTTCATCAGCAGGCTTCTTAACAATCTTATAATAATAGTCCCTTCTCTGAAAGAGAGCATTGAGGGTATGTATGGGAACTTCACAGTGTCAATTCTGTGGAATATTTGGAGTTGCTGTAATTCCGGCCAGCTGAATAATACACCCACAGTTAACGCTTTTTCCCCGCAATAAGCTACATCAACGCCCATAATATTTTTCAGTGGCGTGGGGTATTCATCTTGTGTATGAACCTTGCTTGAGAGTTTTGTAAGAAGGGTTTTTAATTTTAAAATATTTGTTTCATTCATATTCAGCCTTTTATTCCACATCTTCTTTTTAATGGTTAATTTTAACTTAACCGTGTTAATTAGCCGCTGTTTTATGTTGATAATAATCGCAGGGGTTTTACTCTATTTTTCTAATGTGCTGCATTTGGGTGAAAATTAATGTTAACCAACTGTTTGCTCAATCTTATTATTAGATTTGGCGCGGGGGGCGGGATTCGAACCCGCGCGATCCAATGGATCACAAGCTTTCTTTAAGCTTCTCAAGGCTTGCGCCGTAGTCCGCTTGGCTACCCCCGCATAAGCTCGTATATCGAAATTAAGATAGTTCTCTTATTATTAAATTTAATGTGTCAGTTAGGATAGAAACATGCTCATGTGTATTATAAAAATGGGGTGATATTTGAACCACCCCTTTTTCATTAAGTGTGGATGAAAGAGGATATGTGCATTGCATGCCTGAACGGGTTATTATTTTACCCATTTCATCTAAAAATATTGATGTGTCATGGCTGTTAAACCCTTCAATATTGAAACTAATTATAGGCGCCTCCAACCCTCGGGATTTGGGCACGTATAACTTAATTTTATCCATATTATTCAGTTTTTCATAGATCATGTTTGTAAGGTTAAGTGTGTATGCGCGAATTTTCTCTAAGCCGATTGTCGTAAGATAGTTTATCGCCTCTCTTACACTTATTATGGAAGCCATGTTAATTAAACCCGCCTCTAATTTGTCTGGTAGGGGACTGTGTTTATAATCCTCGTATGATACTTCTTTAACAGATCCACTGCCTGGTGTGAGCGGCTCTAGAATTTCCAGAAAATCTTTTTTAGCGCATATTATGCTCGTCCCTTCTAGACCTGGTATGCCTATGCATCCGGAGAATAGTATGGCATCACATTCAAGTTTATTAAAATTTATTTCTTGATGGATTATACTGCGTGTAACATCTGAGATAACATAACAATTATGTTCGTGGGCTATTTTAGCTATATCGTTTAAGGGGTTTTTTACACCAAGTATCATCGGTGTGAGCGTTACTAATAGGATTTTACATTCACTGTTTATTCTATTTTTAAAATCTTCTATGTCAAACTTTAAGTCCTGGTTCATTTTAATTACTGTAAGATTTAATCCGAATCTTTTTTTAGCCTGAATCGCTGGGGCTAGAATTGAGTTATGCTCCATGCTGCTGACTAATAATTTATCTCCTCTCATCCAAGGGTATCCTGAAATAAGTGTAGCTGCGCTGATTGGGATGCTTGGTGTGAAAATAATGTTATCCTTGGTTGCGTTAACTAGTTTAGCCACTGTTAACCTGCTATTTTCTAACTCTCTCTCAGCATACGCTGCAAGCTGGTGGGCGCCTCTTCTGGGGGATATGCCGCATTCAATATAATATTGTTTTATTTTTTCTATCAGCGAGATCGGTGGTAGTGTTTTAGTAGCTGAGTCTAAGTATACTATTTTATTTTTGAATATAAGGGGGTAATCCTCTAGAATATTATCGAAGGGGTACTCCAAGTAACTTTTCCTCCTATTTACAAGGATTTAGAGGGTTATGATAAGCGGCGTTTAAATATTCATCTTAACACGTTTTTGTGAAATACTTCGGTTGATTATATTCTAATTTATTTCAAGGAGTTAATATTAATGTATAATACTGAGTTATTAAAACTTCATCTGCAGAATATTAAAAACATACCCGGCGTTGAAAACGTTGTTTTAACTCAAAAAGACGGTTATCCGATTACCAGTGCTGGTGTCTGGCTCAGTCAAAGAGAGATATTCAGCGTCAGCTCCGCAGCCTCAGCTATTTATTCAATTGTAACGCAAATCTCCTTAAGCAAGTTGATTAATATACTGATGGAGGGGGATGCGGCTAAAATTTTTCTATCCCCACTTCCTATGGTTGATGAATATTTCATAGCGCTTACAGCTCAGAAGAAAACTAATATCGGTGCGATTTATGTTGAGGCTAGAAGCAGTGTGAACGCTATTCAGAGTTTGCTACAATCTAATAATCGTGTTTTAAAACCCCCCTTGATTTATTTCACTCCGGGGGAGATAGAGGATATTTTAAGAAACTTCAGTCTCAAATACCAGAGTGAACAGCAATTAACAATACCCAAATATAATTTTGTTTTAGATGATATTATTCCAAGCGAGATTGATAACTGTCTTCTGACAATAGTTAAATCCATCCCTGAGATTAACCGCGCCTTTATCAGCTTAAGTAACGGGTACATAATCTCATCCTATGATAAAGCAAACACTGGTTTTGATAAAGCTTTATGCGCGATGGGGTACTCGCTGTTTGATACTGCTAAAAGGGTTTTCTGGATATTAAAAAAATCTTTTATAGATAGCATTGTATGCGAATTCGCTAATGAATTTATTTTTATTCACGGCTTAAAAAACGCTATATTATATGTTGAAGTTGAAAAACACGGCAATTATAGAATAGGCTTACTTCGTCTTCTATTCTCGTCATACGTGAAGGCGTTTAATGAATTTCTAGAAAAATTAGAGACGGTTAAACCGGTCGCCCCGAGTTTTAATTTTAACGAAGCTTTCGAGTCTTTGATGGTGAGATGATGGGCCGCTTCAGTTTGAGTCTAGGTGACTATGTTAAAGAAGATTATGTGCCATTAATACTAAGATGTTTATTAGACCGGATTCCTGTGATCGTATATGGTAGTGAAGCTGAATCGGCGGATAACTTGGCTAGTTTAATGATACGGTTTTTACCTAATAGACTTGAAAGAGTGTTTCTCATAGATTTTGCAACTTTAAGAGAATACAATTAT
>JAWBON010000081.1:0-4705 GCA_038826135.1 Candidatus Odinarchaeota archaeon
GAAACCTTAACCTGAACAGGAAAGCTGTTGAAACTGCAAAAGAAATTCAAAAAATAGATTCGAAAAGCGCTAAATGGATTGCCTCCGATGCGATCCGAGAGTTAACAAGCGAGGAAGTTCAGAAGAGGCTTCTAGAAACATAAATAAATGCGTGAAATTTAGAAAGCAACGAATATAAAATCACTATTCGCAGCCATATTGAACAGCATCATTTTCAATACTTCTAAATCAGCTTATAAAATAGTTAATATACTCGTTTAATTGACATTTTACTGGTTTAAAATGACAAAGAAAACAGACAAGCTACGTGCTTGGGTGGCTCTTTCCAGGCTACCTTTTCATACTGTAGGAGTTTTACCTTTTATACTCGGCGGGGTTCTAGCCTGGTCGCTGGAAACTGTTTTCCGCTGGGATATCTTCGCCTGGGGAACGTTAGGCGTGGTTTTTGTGATGCTAGCGACATACTATGCTGGAGAGTATTGGGATTACATGGAGGATGAGCTTTCAGCCAGTTTCAAGGCTAGCCGATTCTCTGGCGGTTCCAAGGTTTTACAGCGCAATCTTTTACCACGAAAAGCTGCTTTATGGGCGTCCATTATCAGTGTAATCTCGGCGATTACGGTGGGTTTAATACTGCAACTAGGTTATCAAACAGGAGTGTTGACGATCCCTCTAGGTGTCATAGGCTTAATCGGTGGGTTTTTCTATTCCACGCGGCCGATTCGATGGGTTAGAACCGGGTTAGGGGAGCTGTGGATCGCATTATGTTACGGCTGGTTACCTGTCACTGTAGGATATTATCTGCAAACAGCGATAATAACGCCCTTGATACATTTAATAGCTATTCCAATAGGATTTACTATTTTCAACGTAATACTTCTTAATGAATTCCCAGACTATCAAGCCGACTTCGCGGCAAAGAAGACCAATCTTTCGGTGCGTTTAGGCTTAGAACGCGCCTCCTATCTCTATGTTTTTGCAAGTGTTGGAAGCTGGATAACAATGTTCTTATCCATAGTATACGGTGTTCCAATACACGCTTTATGGTTTTATCTGCCCGTGTTAACAATGTCATTAATACTCGTCATATTTGTAATGAGAGGGTTTTGGCGTGATCGAGTGATGTTAGAGAGGCTTTGCGCAGTAAACTTGATTGTGAATCTGGGCACCACACTAGTTTACATTCTAGCATTCATCGTGTGAAATATGAGGGAGCTTTGGCAAAATGATACATCAGCCTCGTCGCAAAGTAAATATTTCTGGTGGCTGCCGTGGACATGCTTGGGCTGCTACTGTCGATTATCTTGCAGAAGCCCCCTCATGTTTCATTCATAAATCTAAGTGAAACTATGTTAAACACCAGTATAATTTTCCAAAAAATACGAACAGTAACACAGAACAGCCTTTAGAGAGCACACAACAGGTTTATATTTGCTGTTAGATTTAGGAAATACTCGAGCTGAAAAAATTGAATATAAACATGGAAAAAATCTCATCAAACACCTTTTTAAATAGGGTTAAAGAATACCAACGTAAAGTTGATAACGCTATTTTAACCGAGTTGGATAAGCGTAAAGAATCGGTTTTCTATGAACCTTTCAGAAATATAATGAAAGGGGGGAAGCGTTTACGCCCTATCCTTCTTTTACTATCTTTTGAAAGCGTAGACGGGCGAGGGTTAAACCCGCTTCCCGCCGCGGTTGCTGTAGAATTTACACATTTAGAATCGCTTATCCACGATGATATTATCGACAGAGACACGCTGAGAAGAGGCTCAGCTTCATTTCATGTTCTATACGGTTATGAGCATGCTATTTTAGGAGCGGATTATATTTTCTCTGTAATTTTAGAGCTAATCACACGGTACCCGGATAGCAGAGTAGCGGAGACTTTAGCTTTAGCAACTTCGAGAATGTGTGAAGGACAGCTTATAGAGCTAACTGCTTACAAGAAAAGAGAAAAAATAAGCCTTGAAAAATATGTTAACATTGTTTACAATAAAACAGCTTCACTTTTCGAATCCGCGGCAACAATTGGTGCAATAATAGGCGGGGCGGAGAAAGAAGAAATACAAATATTATCCGACTACGGCAGAGCCTTGGGGATAGCATACCAGATTCAAGACGATCTTACAGATTTACACACAAGCAAAATAAACAATATTTTAAACCTATTAAAGGAAACGGAAACAATCCGAACTCTTTCCAAATCTTGCATTATGGAAGCGAAAAAACAACTAGAAAAACTGAAAGAAACCAAAGCTAGACAACTTCTTAAAGAATTAGCTGATTACGTGACCTGCAAATAATATATACTGAAAATATTAAAACAGAAATTTAGCTAATAGAGCCGTAATTATATTACGTTTTATTCTTTACCTGAGAAGACTTCTTCTATGTCCAGGCATACGATTGTTTCCGTGTTCATGATTCCGGGTATGTTTCTCAGTTTAACAGCCATGTGTACTCCTTGGTTTAGGTCGGGTGCTTCGTGGAGGACTACTACGTCTTTTTTTCCGAATGTGAGGTATACTCCTTTAACTCCTTTTATAGTGGGGATTTTATGGGCTATTGCTAGGTAGGCTTCCTTTTCTCTTTTCGGTTCGATATTAGCGAAGGTGATGAACTGCATTCTCATACACCTCTTATAGTTTTTAATAGATTGTAGTGTTTACTATGTATTAAACTTATATTTATCTTAGTTAAAATTTAGATGCGTAAGTCGGGATTCTTATAGTTAGGGGTTGGTTATGTGTTACCGGAGAGCGTGGTTTTAGAGCAGATGAAGCGGCTTATTGAACCTCGGTCTATTGCGATTGTAGGAGCGTCTGATCAGATATCTAAGGTTGGTGGGACTATTACTCATAATCTTGTTACGAGTGATTATCGTGGTAAGGTTTTTCTGGTTAATCCGAAGAAGGAGATGATTTATGGTAGGCGGGTTTACCGGAGTTTAACAGATATCGAGGAGGAGGTGGATTTGGTTGAGATTGTGGTTCCAGCCCCGCAGGTGCCTGATGTGTTAGAGGAGGCGGGTAGGAAGGGTGTGAAGGGGGCGGTTATAATTTCCTCAGGGTTTAGTGAGGTCGGTAACAGGGAGCTTCAGGAGCGGGTTTACGATATTGGTAGAAAATATGGTATGAGATTGTTGGGTCCTAACTGTTTCGGTATAGTGAACACTGGGATTAATTTAGATTTAACTTTCACGTTCACGCATGCTTCTAGGGGGGATATTTCTTTTATCTCTCAGAGCGGTGCTATGTGCTGTGGCGCGCTTGATTGGGCTGCTTTGAACGAGGTGGGGTTTGCGAAATTTATTAATTTAGGGAATAAAGTGGATGTGGATGAAGCGGATGTTTTGGTGTATTTGAAGAGTGATGAGCAGACTAAGGTTATAGCTATGTACATTGAGGGTTTTAAAAACGGGCGGCGGTTTTACGAGGTTGCAAGAGAGGTTTGCAGAGTTAAACCGGTTATAGCTTTGAAAGCAGGGGTTAGCGAAGCCGGGTCTAGGGCGTCTCGTTCTCATACAGGCTCTCTTTCAGGTTCGGATCAGGTTATTAACGCAGCTTTTAAACAAGCTGGTTTGATACGGGTTTATGATATAGAGTCTTTACTGGATTCAGCTGTAGCGTTCGCGGAGCAGCCTCTTCCTGAAGGTGGTAACGTAGCTATTGTTTCAAACGCGGGTGGGCTTGGTGTTATGACAGCGGATTGGATGAGTAGTGTGGGTTTTAATGTACCTGTGCTGTCAGGTGAGGTTCAATCGAGGATAAAGGAGAGTGTTCTGGATATCGGCTCGGTTGTTAACCCGATAGATATGACGGGTGCGGCGGATTATAACTCTTATTATAATGTGATAAGAGAGTTAATGGAGGACCCGAGTATTCACATTATTGTTCCAATATATGTTTCTCAAGGGCTTGTGACCTCTGATACGCCGGCAAGAGCGGGTGCTGAGATTCTTAAAAAATATAGGAAGACGGCGCCGGGTATTTCTGGGTTGGGGGTGCGAGTATAGTTGACGGCCGGACTATTCTTCGAAGGAGTAGAGTGCCGTGTTTTAGCTCCGCGGAGCGCGTGGCTAAAGTAGCGCGCGCGATGTATGATTACTCGATTTTTAAAAGAAAATATGGCGCGGGCGGTGTTATTTGAAGATTATAAGAGTGGACTCGAAGAACCCTGACCTGACTGTTTTGAGAGAGGCGGCGGAAGAGATTATGAATGGTGGTCTTGTAGCATATCCTACAGATACCCTGTACGGTTTAGCTACAGACATTTTTAGTGAGGAGGCGGTTGAAAGACTTTTTTCAGCTAAAAGAAGAAGCCGGGGGAAGGGGTTGCCTATTCTAGTTGAAGATTTTAGTGTGCTTGAAAGAGTAGCGTATGTTAACCGGATCGCTGTTAAATTAGCTGAAAGGTTCTGGCCTGGTGGTTTAACAATGGTTCTTGATAAGAAGGAGTGTATTCCGGATATTGTGACAGGCGGGGAGAGTGTGGCTGTGCGGATGCCCGCTTGCCCAGCCGCGCTTAGATTAGCGGGTTTATGCGGGGGACTATTGATAGGAACAAGCGCGAATATTTCAGGTTCCAGTAGAATGCCTGATACTGTTAGTGTGGTTGTGGAGGAGTTGGGGGGTGTTGTTGATTTAATCTTAGATGGGGGTAGAACGGGGGGTGAGCCTTCAACTGTAGTTGATGTGAGG
>JAWBON010000082.1:0-4501 GCA_038826135.1 Candidatus Odinarchaeota archaeon
ATTGGCAACAGCCGGTATTACATTTTTTTCGAATATTAATGTGCGAGCAAAGAATGTTAAGAAAACAGTCCAAGCGGCTATAGAAATACTTTGAGCTACAGCTATTTTAAACAGCTCCCTGTTTTTAAAAATTTTTAACGTATTAGATGGTTTACTTACAGCAGTAACTTGATCGGTTGTTAAGATTTGAACCGCAACCGCCACTATCAAGCCATAAATGAAAGTTATAAAGAATATGCCCCTCCAACCTAGAATTATCTCCTGAGCTGGCACAAAGAACATTGCAAAAAGAGTCCCCACCCCGTAGCACAATACAATCAGAGATGTAGCGAATGATATTTTCTCTTTAGGATAAACATTAGAAACAATAACGATCCCCGGTGTCCAGAACATGATAGCACCTATTCCGGTAATAAACCTCCCTAAAAGCACAA
The DNA here is from genome assembly GCA_038826135.1 of Candidatus Odinarchaeota archaeon. Taxonomy (GTDB): domain Archaea; phylum Asgardarchaeota; class Odinarchaeia; order Odinarchaeales; family Odinarchaeaceae; genus Odinarchaeum. The sequence goes on from JAWBON010000082.1 coordinate 435, forward strand.
TTTCAAATAATGCAGCTTGACTTATTATAAAAGACCCTAACGCTATTATGAGAGTACCGGCTACAACCAGCTTCTTAAAACCTATTTTATCAGCGTATCTCCCCACCAGGAATTGCAGAATCACAGCCGGCACCCAGTAGGAGGTCATCAGAGCCCCTACACCGACCTCTGTTATAGAGAAAACCTCTTGAAGTGTTATAGATAGAAGAACGAAGTTAAAAACAGAGTAACCGAATAATGTTCTGACAAGCATCCCTGCTACCAGATTCTTTTCTTTAAACCCTACCATAAACATCCCGTGAACTGTAAATCATATAACACTTCTATGATTCTGCTCGGAAACAACTATTATATAAGGTTAAAACTGATTATAGTAAATAAATTCTAATTTTAAATAGACTAAAACAAAACTTTTGAACATTTTAGAAGCAGTTTTCACCAGCTGATTAATCAACCTATTAATAATAATCTAATTTAACCAGCCGGTCATATTACCCGCGTAATCAAGTATTTTACAACATAAATAATATAAATAATAATATCATGAATATGATTATTGATATCGTGTTAATTAACCTGAATAATTTAATTCTTTTATGAACTTCTTCAATGTTTTTTAAAGCTTGCTCCCTGTATAATTTAACATCCTCTGAATCTAGTATTTGACCCTCTATATTAACAGGTTGAACAAATATGAACTCCGTATCCAGCGGTTCAAGCTCGTCCACAGACGTCTCAGAATTAAAAAAAACCTCCTCATCACGCTCCTCCATCTCGCATAGTGGACACATCCCCTTCCGAGGGTCGAACCATCTATCGTGGAGTTGACAATAGAGCTTTTTAACTCTACCCATATTTTCCATCTCTAATCATAGTTTCACAAAACATAAATAAAAACAATACTGAAAAATAAGAGGAGTATAAAGGTTTAGATTAACACTGTTCTTTTAATAAGGTATAGCGCTCCGACTAAAGTAACTATAGTGAAGCCTATGAGAACACTGAACGAAATCGGGATCATTAACTCTGGAGACATCATGGAAAAACCTGGAGTGTACGGTAGTAAAAAGGCTTTTATACCTTCAACAGTGTAAGTTACCGGGTTAACGTAGGATAAGAATTGAATTGGCGCAGGCATAGCCGGTATTGGGACAAGCGCGCCACTTGTAAAGAAAAGTGGCATTGTTAAAAGCGACATAATAGCGTTTAATCCCTCGAAGGATGTTAGTTTAATAGCAATCATAGATGAGAAGAATGTGAAGCTTAAACCCATTAGAAATATTAAGCCGAGCAAACCTAGGTAAGCTAAAACTGGCGTGTAAGGATATGTGAACGAGGCGCCTAGAATGAATCCGCCTATTAGCACTAATATAACCTGGATGATTGAACGCAGCTGGCTTCCAAGCGCTTTACCTATTATAATATCCGTTCTAGCTATAGGAGCTACAGCGATTTCTTTTATTAAACCAAATACTTTATCGAAGAGTATACCGATCCCGCCGAATAAGCTGGTAAATAGAACTGTAAGTGTTATCACACCCGGAACTAGCGATGAGAAATAGGAGAATCCAGTGAAAACAGGCATACCTGCTAGAAAAGAGTTAAGAGATATCCCGTATAATGCAAGCCACAGAATTGGTTGAATAATCGACGAGAATAACTGCGACTTTGACCTGAATATTTTAATAGCTTCACGCCAAAATATTGTGGATATATTACTCATCTACCCATCAACCTCCCTGTTCTCCTCATAATTGTTAAATTTCTCATCCAGTCTTCTCCACCCTTAATATCCCGGCCAGTATAATATAGGAAAACATCGTCTAGTGTCGGTCTCTTCAACTCTATGCTGTCGACTATAATATTCTCTTCATCTAAGCTTTTAATAAGCTTAGGAATAGTATTACTTCCTTTTCCAGTGCTTGACAGTATTAATCCACTTGGTGTATCTTTAATGTCTTTTAATAAGCCGGTTCCTTTTAAAATCTCAACAGCCTTGCTTTTAATATCAGGCGCTACGCGGAGAAGTATTAAGTCTTTACCAAGTTGAGATTTCAAATTCTCGGAGTTGTCTATCGCAGCTATTTTCCCCCTATTCATTATAGCAATACGATTAGAAAGAGTGTCAGCTTCATCCATGTAGTGGGTGGTCATAAAGATTGTAACCCCTTCGTGATTGATCTTCCTTATCTGCTCCCAGATCGTTATCCTACTCTGAGGGTCAAGACCGAGAGAGGGCTCGTCTAAAAACAGGATTTTCGGGTTATTCATTAAACCTCTTATTATCTCTAGTTTTCTTTTCATACCACCACTTAACGTCTTAGTTAGGCTCTTAGCCTTATCCTCAAGTCCTATAACTGCTAAAAGCTCTTTTATTTTCTGCCGCCTCTCGTTTTTAGGTATATTGTAAAGTCGACCGTGAAATTCAAGACTCTCCCACACAGTAAGATTACTATCTAGAACAAGCTCCTGAAAGGTTACGCCGACCATATTCCTGATCCTATTAGGCTCTTTCGCAACATCCACACCGTTAATATAAGCTTTTCCACCGTCTGGTTTAAGAAGCGTGGTAAGGATATTTATAGTGGTAGTCTTACCAGCACCGTTAGGGCCTAGTAGACTAAATATTTCACCCTCTTCTACGTTAAATGATATTGAGTCCACAGCTGTTAACCCGTTGAAGCGTTTCACTAGGTTTTCCACTTCGATAATATTACTCATAATTTAACACCTTAAATCCGGTTCTTTAAATTATCATATTAAGATCTTCTACAAGTCTATCCAGAATCTTTCAGTTATTATGGAGAATACGCGTGGTTTTAATAAATTTTAGAACATAGTGCGGCTACCGATTATATCGAATTCGATATAATTGTTTGAATATATAAATATTACGAGCAATAGAATCAGGTTCAACTAAGTTTTTAAAGAAAAATATTCAATAAACACCTATTAAAAAGTAAAGAAGTGAAATTATTTTGAGCAAAATATTCACTCAGGTCAAAAAAGACGTGTCAATAGTACTCTGCGGAGAGGCTGGGCAAGGTATCCAAACTCTAGAATTCTTTTTAACAAGAATATTTAAAATTTCAGGCTACCACGTCTATGCTACAAAAGAGTATATGTCACGTATAAGAGGTGGAAGCAATTCCACGCAGATAAGAGTTTCCTCGGAAAAAGTTCGAGCCCCTGTTAGAAGAATAGATATTTTCATACCATTCGACAGTGCAGCGCTTAAACACTTAGAGGGAAAAATATCAAAGGACACTCTTATAATAGGGGATAGAGCGAAATTAAGCGGTGAATATAAAATACATGATCTCCCTCTCTCAAAAATAGCTGGCGAGATAGGGGGGAGAATATACGAGAATATGGTTGCAGTCGGTGTTCTAGCAAAACTTTTCCAAGTCAACCCCCAAGACATATACGACTACCTGAAAAACTATTTTTCGAAAAAAGGCGTAGACATAATAAATAAGAATATACAAGCCGTTCAAGCAGGATACAGGGAGGCGGAGAAGTTATTCAGCACCCAAGAGATAAAGATGCTGAAAAACCCTGATGTACAAAATGACATATTATTAAACGGAGCTGAAGCTGTCGCTCTCGGAGCGATCGCGGGCGGGTGTAATTTTATATCAGCCTATCCGATGTCACCTTCAACAGGAGTCCTAGTATATCTATCCCAACACGCCCACTTATTCAATATAATAGCTGAACAAGCAGAGGATGAAATAAGCGCTATTAATATGGCGATAGGCGCCTGGTATGCTGGAGCTAGAGCACTAGTATCAACATCAGGAGGCGGATTCGCTCTCATGACCGAGGGTTTAAGCCTTGCCGGCATGCTAGAGAGTCCGCTTGTAATACATCTTGGTCAAAGACCGGGGCCAGCTACAGGCCTCCCGACAAGAACAGAGCAAGCGGATTTAAATCTAGCATTGTACGCAGGCCACGGAGAATTCCCTAGAATTATCCTAGCCCCTGGAACAATAGAGGACGCTTTCTACCTAACACAGAAAGCGTTCAACCTCGCGGATAGATTGCAACTACCTGTCTTCATACTT
>JAWBON010000083.1:0-4417 GCA_038826135.1 Candidatus Odinarchaeota archaeon
GTTCTTCAGGTCTTAGAAATCTTCCTAGATTGACTTTCGAACCAGCGAAGTGTGTGTGTAAATCCACTCCGCCTGCTAATATAATCTTTTTTTTAGCGTTTATGATTATAGGATCGTTTCCTCGCACTCTTTCAACAAACACACCGTTCTCTATCATTAAATCCATTTTCTCAAGGTTGTATCCGCTCACCGGGTCTACCACGTACCCGTTTCTAATAATTATAGGCTTATTCTCTAACAAGTATTCTAGACACCTTCTTAAGATATTTTCTCCAGTATTTTTTTCAACAACTGCTCATCTGAGAGCAAGCTGGTTCTGCTTTTAATCACAGGTTTTAAAGGTATCGGCACCCCATCCATTCGATAAGCTGTCCCCGCTGTTTCAACCCCGCATATAAGGGTTGGTAAAACAAGATCCGCTGCCTCGGTTGTAGGTGTTGGAAACGGATCTTGGGCTATGATCTTCATCTGAGAATTTTTATAGAAAACATCGTAGGGGAGTGTGCCTAAGGGATCAGCTGCAACACTCATTAACAGGTCGCAGTCACCGTTATAAAGAAGATCTATGATTGTAGTCTCCCCTGGGTTATAGTATGGTTTACCGCTTGAAAAATCAACTGCGAATGGGAATCCCGCGGTGTATGTTGAAACAATGTTGGCGCCGGTTACATTATAATGCCCTCTCATAGGGATGGTAACCCATTTCCCGTATTTGTTAAGTTCTCTGACAAGGCTGAAGAGAGCGTCGATGTTGCAGTAACCGTACCCTGTCATCGTTAAACCTAATCCGAAGAATATGACGCCGAATTTAGCTTCTTTAACTAATTTTGCAAGCTCTATTATATCCTCTAAACCGATACCTAAATCTTCTTTATCAGGGGGTTTACCGAATTTAACAGTGTAGTGGAGTGCTGATAGAATTTTATAATCTGAATTAGGTTTAACAAGTATGAATTTATCTGCGATTTTAGCCGTGCTGGTCTTTCTAACATCTACAACTATCATTCTCCGCCGGCTGCTTTCTAAAATAAACCGGCCTTTCGAATAATACGAGTATCTTTTAAGATGCCGTGGATGCGCTTCAATCGGATTCGAACCCCAATATATTATTAAATCAGCTCTATTCTTAATTTCTCCAAGTGTGGCTGATGGTAAACCCTCCTCAGCCGCTGCTATCGTAGCTGTGCCGTGGCATATTGATGTCGTGTTATCCCATACACCCTTCAAAAATTTAGCTATTTTTAACCCCACTCTCTGCGCTTCACATGATGTGTTACTCCAACCGTAGAGGAGTGGTTTAGTTGAGCTTAGAAGAAGATCCGCCGCCTCGTTTACGGCCTCCTCCAGACTTACTTCAACCCTTCCAGCCGAGGTTTTTATTAAATATTTTAGATTTCTTCTCTCCCCAGTAGCTGCCTTTATTTTCTCTCTTCCTAGGGGGCATGCGTTCTCAACTTTTTTAATATCGTTATTTACTACTATTACTTCTATATCATCACACAAGCAGCCGCAGTAGGGGCATGTAGCTTTAACCTTCACCTGTTGTATTATCTCAGCCTCCGGTAACTAGTTAGCTGGTTTCAGATTCATCTTTTTCAATCTCAATCTCGACGCCTTTACCCGGCATCATTCCTCTAAGAGATTTATCGTAGGGTATCAGCTTATTTATAGCTGGCTGAACAGTCACGTAGACTATTCCAGGAGGGATGTCCCTGTTTTGAAAAGCTTTTAAACATATTTCCCTATTATTTCTTCTTAAAACCACGTTATCCCCATCTTTTAAATTCATTTTAATCATATCTTCAGGGCTTATTTCACACTTGGATAGTTCAACTATCATATGTGATTTTAATCCTTCGACCAGTTCACCCTGTCGAATACTTCTGCCAGTTACTAGTATAGTCTTCATCATATAACCCTCTAATAAGAGCTTTTTTCACCACGGCGGACGGTTGATAGAGAAGCACCGCTGCTTTTAAATATTTTATCAAGAAGCCTCCAAAGCGGGTCTGTTCCAGGTATCTCTATATCTTTCACAACATCCTTATATTTTATTTTCCGGCCGAAGCTTGAGGGCATCACTTTCCCAATAACAGTTGCAGGCACCCTGTTAAACTCTAACACGGATATTAATTTATCAGCATATTTCTCGTTAACAGTTATTAGAAGTGATCCTGAAGCGATTATTTCAAGAGGGTTAAGGTTAAATATACCTGTAATCTTCAAAGTTTCCTCCCAGACAGGTATTTTATCAGCCCATATTAGTATCCCCTTACCTGAGGCCTCCGCTATTTCATAAACAGCTGTTATCACACCACCCTCGGTGCAGTCATGCATAGCAGTGACCCCTGGATTTTTAGCAGCTATAGACGCCTCTTTAACAACACTGATATTCTTAATGTAGTCTTTCGCTTTCAAAACAAAATCTCTACCGTATATTTTCTCAACTTCGTTATCAAGATCTGTGGCAAGTATTGAAGTAGCCTCTATTCCCGCAGCTTTAGTTTCAACTATTAAATCACCGACTTCAGCATTTTTAACTGAAAAATACCTTTCACTATCAATTACCCCTATCATAGTCCCGGCGACTATGGGATGTTCAACACTGCTTGTGAACTCTGTATGTCCGCCAACCACGCTTACCCCAAGCTCCATCGCGGCTTCGTTTATCTGCTCCATTATTTTCCTAACAGTTCCAGTATCAGAGGTTGTAGGTAGCATTAACGAGGCTAAAAACCATTTAGGCTTACCACCCCTAGTAGCTACATCATTAGCGTTTACATGAACAGCTAACCATCCAACGAGATTAACAGCCCCACTTATAGGGTCGGTTTTTAAAACTAGCAGTCCGCCGCCGAATTTAACCACAGCAGCATCTTCACCGACACCGGCACCTAAAATTACATTATTGTCTTTAAACCCTGAAAAAGGCAGTATAACCTCTTTAAATTCGCTGATAGATATTTTTCCAATAGGACGTTTCGGCATCTTATCCCCTTCATCTTAAATTTGTATGAATATACTCTTCAGATAGTTTTTAATATATATGTGTTTTACCTTGAGGCTGTAAATCACAGTTGAAAATCTAGGGTAATGTTAGAACAGGGTGGATTAATATGAAGGTTATTAAAGCCGAGGCCCCCGCTTCAATCGCTAATCTAGGGCCATGCTTCGACGCTCTTGGTATAGCGCTTAAAGGACCTAAAGACGTAGTTGAGTTAAGCATTTTGGAATCAAGCGGCGAAATCAATATTGAAAAAATTGAAGGATTCAATAATTCTAATATCCCAGTTAATATTTCTAGAAACACAGCCGGGTTAGCAGCTAAAGCCCTACTTGAGCGTTTAGGTTTGAAAATCGGTTTAAAGCTTAAAATTAAAAAAGGAATAAGACCTGCTAGTGGTATGGGCAGCTCCGGCGCGTCAGCCGCTGCCGCTGTTTACGGTTTATCTCACCTGCTTGGAATGCGATTAGATAGTCTGCTTCTTATCGAGGCTGCCGCGGAAGGTGAGAAGGCTGCAGCTAATTCAGCGCACGCTGATAATGTTGCCGCGTCTATTTTAGGAGGTGTAGTCGTATTAAAATCCCATAAACCTTTAGAATTCATAAATTTCCCTGTTCCTGAAAAATTATTTTTCGCTATTGTTTTACCGGATGTTGAATTAGTTACAGCCGACAGTCGCGCTGTACTACCACCCCAGATAAAATTCTCCGATTCATTTACGCAGTTAAGCGGTTGCGCTTATCTTGTAGCCGCCTTATTAAAGGGTGATTTAATAAAGATTGGGAGAGCTGTTAACTCTGATATTATTATTGAACCTGCTAGAGCTAAACTTATAAAAGGCTTCACCGAAGTGAAAGAGGCTGCTCTTAAAGCTGGAGCCTACGGGTGCTCTATATGCGGTAGCGGGCCGGGGATATTCGCAGTATGCGACCAAGCCAGCCAGGAGACTATTCTAGGAGTTATGGGGGATACTCTTAAAGACATGAACATAAAATTCACAGGTTTCAAGGCTCAACCATCTAATGAGGGGGCTAAAATTGTCGCCTGAAAGAAATATAAGAATAGAGTGCATAAACTGCGGGGAAGTCTATTCAAGCGACAGCGTAATATACAGGTGCAGTTCATGCGGCGGTCTGCTTGACATTGTCTTAGACTATGAGCGTATTAAAGAATCTGTAAGCTGGGAGAGGTTTAGAAAAAGACCGCTCTATGTTTGGAGATATTCAGAGTTACTCCCAGTTAACGCTGATAAAAAGATTTCATTATTCGAGGGCGGGACCCCGCTATATCATGTGAAACGTTTAGCTGATTTACTAGGCTTAAAAAAATTATATGTTAAATTTGAGGGAGCTAACCCGACTGGGAGCTTTAAAGACAGGGGTATGACTGTCGGTGTTACAAAGGTTATGGAGC
>JAWBON010000084.1:0-4335 GCA_038826135.1 Candidatus Odinarchaeota archaeon
TCCTCTTTTTTTTCACCTCTAGCGTAAGAGCCGAATATTCCTATGATCTCGGCTTTGTATCTGATTTTAACCTCGTCTTTATACTGGCCAAGTTTCTTTTTATCTTATCCAGCTTAATCATGTAAAAACCAGCATTCTAATTCAGGGTATTATAGGACTTATTTAAACCCTTTTTTTTATTCTTTTTTACGATTTTAAGGTTTTGACACTTTCTTAGAAATTTTAGTCTTCAAAATCAGAGTATTCAGGTTTAAATATTTTTTAACGTATAGTTTAAAATATTATAAAAACCTTTATTTAATAATCTAAATTTATTTGTTAATGTTTGATTGAATAAAAGTTTACGTGTTTCTTATTTGGGTGTGAGGTAATTATGGGTGAGCGTATAATAGATTGGCGTGAGTGTGAAGGGTTTAAAGCTCATTTAAGTTATTCTGTTAAGCATTTGAAGATTGTGTTAGAGGTTATTAAAGAACTTAACAAGCTTATTAAAAATGCTTTTTCCGGTGATGAGGCTGGTTTTAAAGCGGGTTTTGAAAGGCTTAATTTGAATGAGAGGCAGGCGGATGAGCTTCATGAGAATATTGTTTTACGGATTATGGATGCGGATGTGTCTCCTCCGGATAGGGAGGATCTTTTAGGTCTTAGCAGGCTTATAGCTTTGGTGGCTGAGGGTGCGAGGGATGCTGGACGGCTTATAAATATTTTATATGATATTGCTCAGGGGCTTCCTAAAAACTTTAAGAATAGTATTATTAAAATGTCTTCGACGCTTGAAAGTGAGATTAACTCTTTAACTATTTCACTGGAGCTTTTGAAGAAGGATACTAGGGAGCGGGCTATTAAATCTACTTTGAGAATCTCTGAGCTGGAGCAGACGGTGGATGAGCTTAATATATTGAATCTTTCCATGTTAAGGGATCTTAAAGATATTCCTGTAGGCAGTATTATACTTATAAGGGATTTTATACAATGTATTGAGGAGGCTGCTGACTACGGGAAGGATTGTTCGGATCTGCTTCGAGCTATCGCTATTAAAAGGATTTAAATAGGTTTCTGAGAATCTTTTAAAAACTATTATCTATTAGTTTAATATTTGATGTTTACGCTGTTAATTTTATTGTAGTGGAGATTTAGATGGAGATACTTTTTCATAAATACGCTGTTATATTACTAGATTATAAGGGTAGACGGGATGAGTGTTCAATCGCGTTTATACCGAGTCATCTTCGACTGGATAGGGTTAGTTTCGTCTACTTTGGGAGAGTTTATTTCACATCGGATAATGGTAATCTTAGACCTGTTAGATTTAACCTGGATATTAATAGGAGGCCGGTGCAGTTTCCGGCTAAAGATTTTATTCAGGCTCTTCGGGATTGTAAGAGAATACTGCTGCCTAAAAAAATATCCCCTTCTTTTAGTGAGGGGTTGCGTAGGATGATGGCTGATTTTCATATTAATAATGGGAAAATCGAGGAGCCTGAATTATGCGGTTTTTGCATTGTTGAAGGCAAGTTTACAGAGCTTGGAAGTAAAAGCTACAGGCTGGATGATAAAGAGATATGTTTCACCTGCGCTAAAAGAGAGCTGGTTAGAGAGCTCTCTTTTAAAAATGTTAAAGAAACTAATAGGATAGCGAACTATCTTGAACGTCTTTTATTGAAGACAAGGGATGTTAGGAAAACTCTCAGCTTTCTATTATATGATAACGCGGTTTTTAACCCGGATTTGACAAGGTATGATGTTATTCCAGCTGAGAGTGGGTTTCAACAGTTTAAAGTAAGTGAGTTAAATATTCCTGAAGCTTTGAAGAAAAGCTTGAATAACAGGGGTATCCTTAATCTATTGCCTTCACAGTCGCTGGCTGTTAGAAGCGGGCTTCTGGAGGATAAAAGCCTGCTTATTGTATCCGCCACCTCTGGGGGTAAAACACTTTCAGGGGAGTTGGCTGGTGTTAAAAAAGTTTTGGAGGGGCGGGGTTCTCTTCTTTTTCTGGTACCATTGGTTGCTTTAGCGAACCAGTTGTATAATGATTTTAAGAAGCGGTATCAGCCTTTAGGTTTAAAGGTTGCGATAAAAGTTGGTATGCCTCACATTGATGTGGGGGAGGAGGAGCTTGTAATCGTTGACGATGATATTAGAAACGCTGATATTACTGTAGCGACTTATGAAGGGTTTGACACGGTTTTAAGAAGCGATCTTGCCAGTTGCCCTGAGAATGTGGGGACGATTGTTATAGACGAGATTCAGATGCTGGGTGATGAGGATAGAGGCTACGAGCTTGAGGGGCTTATCGGCAGGCTGAGATCAGTTTACCCTGGAAGCCAGCTTCTATGTCTGTCTGCAACGGTCGGTAACCCTTCTGAAATCGCTGACAGGCTCGGTCTTAGCCTGGTGGTGTCGCCTGGTAGGCCTGTTCCATTAGAGCGTCATATTGTTTTAGCGATGTCTGAAGCTGATAAGTTAAGGCTTATTTCAAAGTTTATTCGAAGCGAAAACAGCTATGTGAGCTCTACTGGTTTCCGTGGTCAGACGATTGTGTTCACAAATTCTAGGAGGAAAACAGAGGAGATAGCTAACTATCTTACAAGGTTGAATATCAAGGCGGTTGCTTACCATGCTGGTATGACGTATTCTAAGAGGAAGAATATTGAGGAGGCTTATATAAGCGGGGTTTACCAGGCTATTATTACAACGTTCGCGCTGGGGGCTGGTTTCGACGCCCCGTGCAGTCAGGTTATTTTCGAATCGCTGATGATGGGTAACGATTATTTAACTGTGACAATGTTTAACCAAATGCTGGGGCGGGCTGGTCGTTTAGGAAGGCATGATCGAGGTAAAGTTGTATTACTGGTTGAGCTTGGAAGGAAAGCTTTAGGCTCACAGGATAAAACGGAGGATGATATAGCTATCACGCTTTTAGAGGGTGAGATTGAACCTGTAATTGTGCAAACGGATTTCGACCGAGGTGCTGAACAGGTTTTAGCTGTTATAAGCGTTTACAATGAGGTTGATTTAAGCGAGTTAAAAGAAGCTTTAAAAATAATTAAATCACTTTCAAACGGTTTAGACTCTATACTAGGATACTTGGAGAAGCTTGGATACGTGGAGCGGGAGGATAGTCGTATTCGAGTATCAAAGATGGGTAAAAGCGTATCTGTCTCGTTTCTTAAACTTTTAGATGCTAAACATATTATTGAAAACATAAATTGTAAACACTTCCTGGAAATAGCTATTGAATTAGAACCCTTCGAATCAGTTTACCTTTCAAACCGTGCTGTAGGTGAGTTGAATCGGATCTTTCACACGTTCTTTCCAACAAGGTTTTTCTCAGGCTCGCTTTTAGGCTCCATAGGCTCAGATAATATTAAACTTCACAGTAAACTCCCTGAATGGCTTACCAGCATGTTCGCTAAATGGGTTAAAGAAATATTCAACTGTGAGTGTAAGGAGAACCCGTTCTGCGAGTGTGGTAAAATAAACTTGTCTAAAAAAATTTTAGAGTTGAGGGAACTCGGCCTTACACCCCGTAACATATCTAACTATTTGGCTGAAGAATACGATATATACGCTTATCCGGGTGATATCTTCGACTGGCTTGAAACATTTCTGCATAATTTAACAGCTGTTAAAAGAATCGCTGAAACACTGGATATGAATGATTTAGCGGTGGAGATTAATAATACTATTTTAAAAATACAGTCACCTTTGGGGAGCGGCGCTGCTCTAAAAAAGATTGCTTAAGCCTTGGTTAGGCTTTAGGAACAGCGCCGCTGCTTAGAAGAGGGGAGGGAGATTAAGCTTTATATGTAGGCTGTGAATTTTTCTTTAAATTTTTTCAGTGAAGTGTAGAATGCTTTGTCAGCGTATCCGTTTCTTTGAGCTCTTTTTTCAAGGTATTTTGTTATTGTTTCTAATAGTTGCTGTTTATTATCATAGTTTTCCATTTGCTTCACCAAGATATTTCTATTTTTTATTATATTTAAGTGGGCGGAGGGGTGTCTGGAAGTGATTAAAGTTTTAAAAAAAGTTTTTTGAAAATTAGCTGTCTTAAAAATTTTTTAAAATAATTTTAAAGGGTTCTAAAAGCTTTTTTAAATGTTATAAGTTGATAAAGGTTTTATTCTATTGATTCTTCTTCAGATAATTCTGTTTCCTCGAAGTATATTCTAGATTTTTTAAGTATGTTTTTAAGCTGGTTGACAAGTCGTGTTGTTAGAATAGGGTTATTCTCTTTTTCACCTGTTATGTATATTGTCATACCGCACCAGATGGGGGTTATCTGAACTGGTATGAAACAGTTTGCTATTCCGAGTTTTCTACGGTTCTCGTCAG
>JAWBON010000085.1:0-4330 GCA_038826135.1 Candidatus Odinarchaeota archaeon
ACAACAACACTATACGTGAATAATATGAAGTACATAGTAAGATATTCTGAAATCGGTGTTAAATCAGACAAGGCTAGAGCGTTCTTCGAAGACGTGTTAGTAACAAATATTAAAAAAGCGATAATGTTAAAAGACGCAGCTGTAAAAATCTCTAAGGAGAGAGGGAGAATTTATGTTGAAACCGCGTTTGAAAACGCTATCACAGCTCTAAGCAAAATATTCGGAATCTCCTCATATTCACCTGTAAAAGTTGTCTCTACAAATAAAATTAAATTAATTGAAGAAATCTCCGGGTACGCTGCTGAAAATTTAAGAGACGCCTCATCATTCGCAGTAAGATGCAAAAGGATCGGCACCCACCCCTATACAAGTAGAGATATTGAAAGGGAGGCTGGTGCAAAAATAATATTCGCTTTTAATAATAAATTAAAGGTTAACCTAGATAAACCTGATAAAACTATCTTTGTTGAAATCAGAGAGAAAGAAGCCTATATTTTTCATCAAACCACACCAGGCCCGGGGGGGCTTCCGGTTGGAACTCAGGGCAGATTTGTATCCCTTATCTCAGGAGGCATAGACTCACCGGTAGCAGCTTATATGATGATGAAAAGAGGCGCTATTCCTGTAATATTATATTTCGATAACACACCTTACTCAACAAGTAATATAGTTAATAGTATCATAGAGATCGGTAAAAAACTAGAAGAGTACGCCTCCTATAGAAGAATCCCAGTTTACTCAGTCCCTCACGGTGCGGTTCTTCAACATATTACAGACTCCATACCGGGAAGCAAGTATATCTGTCTCCTTTGCAAGCGCTCTATGCTAAGAATCGCGGAGCGGTTAGCTGTTAAACTAAAAGCTGAAGCGATAGTTACAGGCGAATCTATAGGGCAAAAAGCCAGCCAGACTATGAGAAATATGCTGGTTATATCAAACGCTGTGAAAACAATACCGGTTATAAGACCGCTTGTAACGTTTGATAAACTTGAAATAGAAACAATTGCTAAAAAAATCGGAACATACCCTCTATCACTTGAAAGTAAAGCCTGCTGTGTGTGCGCGCCTAAACACCCTTCAATTAAAGCAGAGCTGGAGATGATCGAGAAAATTGAAGAATCCCTAGGTCTTCAAAAAAAACTCAGTGAAGCTTTTGATAAAATTAGAAAAATAAATAAAACTGGAAAATCAGACTCTTTATAAACCTGGTAATATTTTTAAAGTTAAACTTAGAATCTGAAATCAACTTTTACCAATAAATTGATAGACTAGGTGAATTTATATTGAGGTTTAAAAAAGATGGTGAAAACATATCTGTAATATCACCGTTAGAATGGTGTCATCTTATTGAGCCGAAACCTGAAGGTTTTCAAATACAACCTAACGGAATAGATCTGCGAGCTAATAAAATATATAAATTACTTGTTAAAAACGGGGAGAAACTGTTTTTCAGCAAGAATAATCGGAAAGGTTGTTCATTGCAACTTTATGAGCCGGTTTACGACTCTGAACTTAACGGTTTATTCTGGCATCTTGAAGGCAACGCCACCTATATCATAGAATACTTGGAGAAAGTGAGAATCCCCGCGGATGCTATGGGGTTATTCTTCCAGAGAAGCACTCTTTGGCGACTGTACGGTGCGGTTATAACCACATCCGTGTGGGATAGTGGATATGAAGGCGTTGGCAGAGGATTACTCAAAACCGCGCTCGCATTCAGTCTAGAGCATTGCACACCGATAGGTCAACTTGTGCTGTTTAAAGCTAAAGCCGCTGAAAAATATAAGGGAGTCTACCAGGGTGAAGGGTTAAATAAACCCTGAATAATATTTTTAAAAACATTAATAAAATAAATAATTATTTGAGAAGTAGTTAAATTTTTGAATAAAGCCGCGTTCTAAGTACATGATAGAAAATGGGAGTTCTAGATATAACCATCTTACAGGCTGTTGTTTTTATAGCAGTATTCATCCCATACATGTATATCGCAGCTAGAACTGTTGAATTCAACCGTAAAAAACCTGTATTCGTATGGACTAGGACAGAGACTGCAGCTGTATTAGTAAGATACTTGTTTTTCTCAGCTGTAGTCTCATTTCTCATCTACAGTTTACTGATGATCTTAATTATACTAGTTGAATTCCTGCTGCCTGTCAGCCCAACCGTGATAATACCTTTAACAATACCAACCCTGTCAATAATAATATTCTTCATATCAGGTATATTCTACGCCGCATACAAGTTAAAACACGTATATGAAATGGTGGATGAGCAGGTATCAGACTTCATACCATGGTGGGTTAAACACCCTAAAGCGGCTAAACTATTAGCCCACCTACTCTATTTTAGCACAGGTGAGTATAGGAGATGGCTGGCAGCACAGCTTAATCCTCGGAAGAAAAAGAAAATAATGAGCAAGTTAGAACTAGACCTACCTAAATCAAAAGCTCAGCTTGTAGGAAGAGAGAAAGAATTCCGTTTCATAATGAGCAGCATACTATACCATGTATTACGTGACACACAGTTCAGAAAAATATTTAAAGGCGATCCTCCGCCGAAATTCTTTCTAATAAAAGGGATGACTGGAACCGGTAAAACACTTTTAGCGGAAGTATGTATGAGAGAAGCTGTAGTGGAAGGCTTGAAATCAGATGTTAACGTGCAGGTTAGAGGTGTTAAAAGCTCGGATGTTTTTAACCCCTATTACGGTGAATCGGCTAGGAACCTGAATCAAATATTCAAGTCAGCTGTTAACATACCCTCAGTGTTATTCTTCGACGAGTTTGACAGCTTCGCTAAACATGTAAGTAAACAAGACACTCAAATGGCGCAACTAGAGGATTTAAGGGTTCAAAGCACGTTCATAGAAGGTTTAAAAAAAGTTTTAGACACCGACGCGCGCGTAGTTGTTATAGCCGCAACCAACTCCTTTGAATCAGTACGCGATGATATAAGACGGAGAGCATACTTTGTTGATTTAGACCAGAATATCACAAGAGAAATGCTTGAAGCTGTTTTACACGCTGAACTGGTTAAAAATAACTGGGACTATCTTGACGAGCAGGAGATAATGGATACCTTAGAAAAAGCAGTTAGCGTTTACCGGCAGACACAGCTAACACCATTCGATATAATAGACGCTGTTCAGAAAGTCAGAAATATGAAGGTTGAACCGCTCAGAGAAAAACTGTTCACCTCCACTAAGAAGTCGATGAAACCCCTCTCCTACGAGGTTACATTAGAAGACTTTAAATTAGCCGCTCGAGGTCTTCGAGGATACTTGGAAAAAGAGAAGAGCACCGAGGTTTTAAGCTCTGTTCTGAAAATAAAACCCACCGTGACTTATGAAGACGTCGGCGGGTTAATCGGCATTAAAGAGAGAATATTTAAGAGTATATCTCTTAGTCTCCACCCTGAAATAGGTACAAAACTCGGATGGGTGCCCCCTAAAGGATACATACTATGGGGTGAACCCGGCTGCGGTAAAACACATATATCAAAAGCCATCGCTAAAGAAAACAGTGCAACATTCTTCTACGCGCCTGCAGCTCAACTATTAATAAACGCTAAATGGGTGGGTGAACCTGAAAAAAACGTAAGAGACCTGTTCGACTATGCCCGAAAAGAATCACCTAGCATCATATTCTTCGATGAATTCGATATAATAGCTGGTAGAAGAAAAGGAGACCCGGTTGGCGATAAGATAACAGCTCAGATATTAACAGAACTGGATGGGCTTCAACCACTTGAAAATGTAATAGTTGTGGCCGCTACAAATAAACTTGAAGCTATAGATGAAGCCGTAATTAACCGTTTCGAACCCAATATTATTGAAATACCTCTTCCCAGAAACGATGAGGAGCGTATAAGCATAATCCGCATACACTTAAACAACTACCTACAACACCTTGATGAAGAGGTCACAATAGAATCCGTGCTGAAAATCTTCAAACGGCATAGAATAGTCTCGCCGCGAGTAATGGCTGAAGTTATTAAAGAAGCTAACAGGCTCAGATCACAGGAAATCTTCGCAGCTTGGGAGCTCACCAACAAGGTTCCAGGAACATATTATTCACCTAAAATATTCGAAGAAGACCTAGCGCGTTTGAAAAAAGTTATTGAAATAGTGAATAAGGAAACCAATGCTAATTTAACAGTTGAAAATATAAATCCAGACAACTATAAAGTTCGATTATTCCATTTCGAGCAGGCTGCAAACATATTAGAACAGGAGGTTGACGCTGAAATAATAGACGCTCAGGAGAGCGTTATCCCATCAGAACCCCAGGTAGGTGTAGCATACGGGTTAGGAACCGATATCACAGGTAGA
>JAWBON010000086.1:0-4128 GCA_038826135.1 Candidatus Odinarchaeota archaeon
TATAAGCTCCACTGGAAGACATTTCTCCGCACCTGAACCCGCTTCCAGATAAATCAGTTTATAACCGATTAATTCAGCAGCCATCGCGTATGCAGCAGCTATTTTAGGCTTAGCTCTCGGTATTAGGTGAGCGTAGCCCATATAACCTGCGGTGGCGCCCGGCTCAACAACTATATATGCCATTGATATAGGCTCTATCTTGATCTTTTTAATTAAAGGGGCGGCTATAGCCTGCGCTCCAAGAATCATATATGGATTCATAGAGTTTAACAAGCTCATGAAGAATATAGCGTCAGCGTGTTTACTTATGCCCGCGACGCTACCGGGGAATAAAATCACCGGGATCTTAACATTCTCTTTTATTATTTTAACAGCCATATCTATATCTAATGCTGTGGAACCGCCCACCATTATCGCATCTGTTCCCGCTTCGTAAGCTAATTTAGCTATTCTACCAGCTTCCTCATAATCCTGTGTTAAGGGATCTGGGTCGATTAAACTGAAGTGAAGCGCTTTCTCTTTTCTAATTTTCTCGGTAATATAATTCCAAACACTCATCCCAGTCACGTGTATCACACCATCCTATCTATAAAAAATCATTTAGTATACTACT
The DNA here is from genome assembly GCA_038826135.1 of Candidatus Odinarchaeota archaeon. GTDB lineage: Archaea > Asgardarchaeota > Odinarchaeia > Odinarchaeales > Odinarchaeaceae > Odinarchaeum. Next base: position 614 of record JAWBON010000086.1, read on the forward strand.
CCTAAATATATTTTTCCAAACACGTTTTAATTTAAAACTTTAAGGCGGATGGTATTTAAAGGGGTTTTATTACTAAATTATTATGGGGTTAAGGGTGAGATTTTGTCGCCTAGCAATAAATTGAGTGCTCTAATACTATTAGCTTTAATCATAGGATCCAGTCTATACCTTTATTTAAACCAGACTGGGTTTTTCGGGTTTCACATATCACAAATACCTTATGAGCAGATTAAAACCCAGGATACTAGAATAATATTTTCCGGCGATAGCTCACAGAGCGATTTCGATCCTTATGCTTGGGGAGATATGGGCGAATTTATCGCGAATCTAAGCTATGGTTTTTATGATGAACTAAACTTTCCTGACGATATACCGTTCACACCTCCGCTTAACCCGCTTCTAGCACCAGTCTTCCTACCTTTAATGCAGTCTGTAATATTCAACGTTACACCTGCTAGTCCAGCCAGATACTGGAAGATGACATCTTATGATGAATATAATGGTGTGAGCTGGGGGAAAAGCTCTGCTTTAACCTATCCGCTTTCACTGGTAAATGAAGCCTCATTCATATACCAAGTTAATATCAATATCACCCATCAGATTGAAGGTGAGATGCTGCTACCCGTTATATCCCCTGATCCGTTAATAATAGATGAGTCTATAATTATTCAAGGGGGTTCACCGCTAATCAGTCAAAGCATTCAAACCGACCAGTATGGGAGCGCTATATTAAATATGGTTTTCTCAGCACCGTCGAGTTCTCTAATATCATATCAGTTAACATACACGCCGTTAGATTTAGATTCTATGATAGCTAACTCGCTTCCACCATCATATACGGATCTACAGATAAGCAGTGTTTACCTGCAGCTTCCTAATATAAGATCTGTTTATCTGGAGTCCAATCCAACAATAGCATCCGTTGTCGAAATGTATGAATCCTACGCTGAATCTCACAGTGTTTACGATACAGCGCTCCAAGTATTAGGATATCTTTCAGCTAACTATGTATTCGACCCGTTTGCCTCCTATCCTGGTAATCTTGATCGCGTTGAATGGTTTCTACTCAACGGCGGGGGGACAAGTCTTGATTTCGCAACAGCATATACGATTATACTTAGATGTCTTAACATCTCCTCAAGGCTTGTCTACGGGTTCCTCCCAGGAGAGCAGATCGGTGAAACCCGAGTTATCCGAGGGTGGAATGTCCACTTCTGGGTTGAAGTTTTTAATCCCACCAGCACTGAAGAGGATAACTGGATTCAATTCGATCCAACACCGTTAAGCGGAGATATCACCGATATAGTTGGTTCTGATCCACTGGTAGGAGATGTTGAATACGGTTTGATTTTAACAGTTCAAAACCAGTCATCATGGTTAACTGCGCGTGAAACTGTTTTCGAACTGGAGACGTTTCTCTTCAATACAACAGGACCCATGGAGAACATGAATATAACATTATATGATTTAACCGAGAACAGAGTTATCGCTACGGGTTTAACAGGTTTAGACGGCATTTTCACCTGTCAACACTCTTATAACAGCTCTGATAGAGTAGGCCCGCATATAATAAGAGCTTTCCCCACCTCACTTCCTTTAATAACTAACTATACGTTAATAACAGTTGACGGGGCTACTGAACTTACAATAGAAGTCTCCCCTATACCTCCTGAAAATGTTACCCGGGGTAGCGAGAGTTTAACAGTTACAGGGTTTTTAAAAGATGCGTTAAACAATCAGCCAATACAGAACCAGCTTGTGAGAATAATGCTTAACAGTATTCAAATAGGCACCGCTTTAACCAATAATATGGGCGGTTTCACATTCTCCTACACCCCGCCTTTAACAATTGAAGTGGGGGAGAGTAGCATTAGCGCATATTTTAACGGGGTTTTCCAGTATTCTTTCGGAGGGCAGATATTATACACGCTTGCCCCTTCAGCGGAATCATATAGCAGCGAAACAGGACTCGTAATCGTAGCATCCACCAGATTAACTACAGATTTAAATAGAACTGCGGTTGCACCAGGTGACTGGATTAGAATATACGGATATCTTAGATTCGATAACGGTTCAGGTTACTTAAACCAGCCAGTGAATATTTACTGGTCTAATTCATCCGGTACAATTCTTCTTTCAACCAATTTAACAAGTATTGAAGGATTTTACTATTACGATTACCAGATACCGTTCGGAGTATACGGTGAAGCTAAAATATTTGCAATATTTAACTCGACTAATCAGTATGTGTTAGGCTCATTCACAGACCCCCCTATCTATATAGGTGAAGAAAAGATAACTATGTTAAATTGTTCCCCCAGTTTAGTTCACCGCGGAGAATACACTACAATCTCCGGTTTACTTACAAACAGTTCAGGAGATCCGCTTGCTTGGAGAACGGTTAATATTAATTTTTACCGAGCAGACACATTAACGCTAGCATCCTCAACTTTAGCAGTTACAGGTGGAGACGGGTTTTTCTCAATTAACTATAGAATTCCGTTAAACCTTCAACCGGGATTATATATTATTAACTGTACAACAGGTTCGCCTGCTGTAATAGCTAGTGAACAGATTTATATGAGTGTCATCTCCTCAACCAGCATCAGTTTTGAAGCTCATCCTTTATTCATAACTCCGGGTGAAGTGTTCTCTATAACAGGCCGGATATCCGATGATCAAAACTCAGGTCTCAGTGTAAGCTTACCGTTCTATTTTAACGGTGTTTTCCAGTATAATGTGACCAGTTTTAACGGCTTCTTCCAAATATCTAATTATACACTACCTTTAGGTATAGCTGCAAGCTATGTTAATTTAACAATCCAGTTTCCGGGAAACAGCTTCTACAATGCTTCTAACTATACTCGTCAGATTATGGTTTTCACCAATGCTTTTATCTACGTGAACGTGGAGCCGAGTATTGCATCCCCAGGTCAAACAATCCAGATCACCGTTAACGCGGTTGACAACTATGGGCGGAATATTTATGACAGGAATGTTACATTATTCTTGAATAATACTATTCTAACAAGTTTATATCTGGATACAGCTAACATGCTTGTAGACTGGGTTATCCCTGAAGGTACCCCGAACGGACCTGTTATTATATACGGTGTCCTGGTGGCAAATATTGAGTCAAATTATTTCGCTGACACTTTAACTGTTCAGGTGGTTGGAATGCAGATAGCAAGCGAATATATTATTGTGGCTTTAACCCTTATAGCGGTTGTTATAATAATCTCTGCGGCTTATTTTCTGATTAGGAAAAGAAGCAAGCTCTCTAAGAGACCTAAAGACGTTGATTTAAGCAGTCAAATAGCTAAGCTCCAACAATATATAAGAACAGGGAATATTCGAGAAGGCTTATTCTTCATGTTTAATTTTCTTGAACAGCTTATCTTAAGAAAATATAATCAGAGGCGGGCGGCTTACCAGACTATGAGAGAGTTCGCCGCACAGGTTGTTAACAAGACAGATCTGAATTCAAAAGCCCTCTACGAGATTTTATCTATGGT
>JAWBON010000087.1:0-4071 GCA_038826135.1 Candidatus Odinarchaeota archaeon
TTAGCGTATTCTTCTAACGGTATTCCTTTGACAGACGCGTCAACGGCTTGACGTAAGGCTTTAGCTCCCGCTAGCACGCCGTCCGGGTGTCCCGCTATGCCTCCGCCTGCCTGTATTTGTATGTTTACGCCAGCTCTTTTAACAAGCAACTCCACTGATCCTGGGTGTAATCCTCCGCTGGCCATAGGGAGCATTGGTTTAAGAGCGCCCATACGCTGGGTGATAGCATCCGCGTATTGCTGTGTTTCATCCGCTTCGCCGTGCATTTTTCCAACTCCCCATGTTCCAACGTGAAGTATATCACCGCCTGCTAAACGGCATAGTTTACCTATAACCTTCATAGATATGCCGTGTTTAGGATTCCGTGTGAGTGCTGCATGCATCGCTCTATGACAGTGAATGGGGACGTTTATACTAGGGTCTTCAGCTAATGCTTGGACAGCGCTGAAACCAGCCACTATAACATCCACTAGCAGTTGATTAGCACCGTGACTTATCACGTTATCAGCTACCTCTAATATTTTATCAGCTCGTGTAGTCACGTTAACCGAGTAAAGCATTTTCTGACCTGTTTCATCTTTAACCTTATCTATAGCTTCTCTAACCGCGATAACTCTATCTATAAGAGGACAGAATCTTTGATTAACCAGTGTTTCATCATCTTTACCTGCAGTAAGACCGCCGATTCCGAAAAGATACATTAACTCCCCGTATTTTCTAGCTGGTAAACCTATCTTAGGTTTAACAGTCCCGCCGATGGCGGGCATATTCTCGCAATCCATGAGTTTTTTAACACCTTGCAGGCCGAATTTTGGACCTTTAAATAATTTAGTAACCTGTTCAGGCAAGTGTATATCTAAGAGTCTAGCATTTTTTAACTGTTCGAGACCGAAGAAGTTTCCTGCAACCACGCTTAGAAACTGCGGTATTCCCCCGATATCCCAGCTGAAATCGTCAAGCGGGTAAGCTACTTTTATAAAATTTTTTTCTTTATCGATGTGGAAGACTTTCGCACCAAGCTCTTCAACTATTTTAAGATTAGTAGTGGATATCTCAGTCCATGTGCCTGTGCTCTCCTCAGCTGCTAGTTTTTCAGCGGCAACCTCCAGTGGCAGATCACTGTCCAAAATGTAGTCAGCTATCACATATTTTTCTCCGTCAACCTTAAGATTCAAATTAATATAGGACATTCTTAAAACACCTTAAAATTAAGCCGTGAAACAGCTATTAAAATATTTTTATATATTTAAACTGTTAATGAGTTACTGACTGCTTCTACCGGTGATTTAAATGGATGAAGAGAAGGTTGTAATCACAGTTGTAGGTGTGGATCGACCTGGTATTGTTGCCATGGTTGCTAGCATATTAGCGGAGAATAATATAAACATAGAGGATATGCGATCTACGATACTTCAGGCGGAGACACCTGTATTCACGATGATTATGATCGCGGATATGAGTAATTCTAAGATAAGTTATGATGAGCTTAAGAAGATTCTTAAACAGAAGGGGGAGGAGACGGGTGTGACGCTTATAGTGCTTAAAGAGGAGATCTTCAAGTTCCTCCATCGAGTTTAGGAGGGATGGAAATGCCGGCGTTACTGGACACTGATGAGATTATTGAAACAATTCGAATGATTACACTCCAGAAATTAAATATTAGGGCAGCTACTTTAGGTGTAAGCCTCCTAGACTGTGTTGGGGAAAGTGTTGAAGAAACCTGTAGCAGGATATATGATAAGATAATATCTTATTCGAAAAAATTTGATGAAAGCTGTAGGGAGGTTCAAAGATCCTACGGTGTTCCAATCGTTAATAAACGGATAGCTGTCACCCCTATCTCGATTATACTGGGAAACGTATTAAGAGGGTGCGACGAGCGTTCAAGAATCAATGTCTGTTTAAAAATCGCTGAGACCCTTGAAAAAGCTGTTCTACAAGCAGGGGTAGACTACATCGGAGGCTACTCTTGTTTTGTACACCGCGGTGCGTCGCTAGCCGATAAGACTCTTATCGAAAGCCTGCCGATGGTTTTATCCAGAACTGAAAGGGTTTTCTCATTCATTAATGTAGCTTCAACCGAGAGCGGTATAAACATGGATATGGTTAAGAAACTCGGCTCCATAATTAAGGAGATAGCTTACGAAACCCGGGAGCGAAAAAGTATCGGATGCGTGAAGCTGATGGTTATGGCTAACGCAGCGGAGGGGACACCGTTTCTACCCGGAGCTTTCCACAGTGTAGGTGACAGTGATTTCTCTTTAACTGTGGGTATAAGCGGGCCGGGTGTTATCCACGCTGTTTTAAAAAATCTTGATGAAAAAGCCAGCCTAGGGGATGTTGTGGAGGCTATTAAATCAACAAGTTTCAAGGTTACTAGGGCAGGTGAACTGATAGGGAGGAGAATAGCTGAAGAGATGAACGTGGATTTCGGAGGTGTTGATCTTTCACTAGCACCTTCACCGGAGGGGGGTAACAGTGTAGGTGATATCGTTGAGAGCATAGGATTAGAGCGCTTCGGAGCCCCTGGAAGTGTTTTAGCGATCGCTATAATAACCGATGCTTTAAAGAAAGGTGGGAGTATGGCTTCAAAATATGTTGGAGGTCAAAGCGGTGTATTCATACCTGTTCTAGAGGATAACATCATAGCCAGAGCCGCAGGGGAAGGTGCTTTAACAATAGATCATTTAAAAGCTATGAGCGCGGTCTGCTCAACTGGGTTGGATATGATCCCGATACCTGGAGACACCAGCCCGGAGACGATATCAGCTCTAATAGGGGATATTATCGCTCTAGGTGTTATTAACCGTAAAACTGTTGGAGCTAGACTTATACCTCTTTACGGTAAGAAGCCGGGGGATTGGGTGGATTTCGGAGGTTTACTTGGTAAAGCTCCTGTGATGGAGGTAAGCAAATTTAAATCAGAAAAGCTAATTTACCGTGGGGGAAGGATACCGGCGCCTTTCATAAGCTTATCCAAGTCTTGAAGAATTATACTTTTTATTGATGAGTATGAGCGCAGGGCAGTTAACTTTACCGGTTACATAGTCGCTGTGACTTTTATAGAATATTCTCCGAAGACCTTTAGGGGGTTCTCTTTTAGTTAACACTATTAAATCATAATCTCCGCTGTTAGCCTCTTCAACTATGGCTTCAGATATATGGCGGGCGACAACTATCTTAGTATCTATGTTAAAAGACTGCTCTCTAATCCAGTTAACAACAGGTTCAAGACTGTTTTTTATTTCCTGAACTTTTTTCTCGTGCTGTGTTATATCTAGTGAAGCGGTTACAGGAAGCTCAAGCACGTGAATAGCTGTTAAATCGGGGTTTCTAAGCCCTTTTAATATTTCAAAAGCTTTCAACAATAATTCTTTATTAAATTTGGTTGAGAGAGGTAAAAGAACCTTGGTTTTCTTAACCTTGCTCATTTACATCATACCTCTATGATTTTACCTTCCCGTTTATGTCTATGTAACACTACAGACGTGACAGTGCTTCTAACACCGTCTATTTTCATTAATTTATTTTTAAGAAACTCTCTGAAGCTGCTTATATCCTCAGTTCTGATTAAAACTATTATATCAGATTCCCCTGTCACCTCGTACAGATCCACTACTTCAGGTAAAAGCTTGAGTTTATCAATCACAGGGTCCATTTTCTCTGAAACCACATACACGTTAATCACTACTTCAACAGCCATTTTAATCTCTCCTTAAAACCATTACTTTACCAGGATATTTACTTGTAACATATAAGATAGTTGATTCGTCAAAGTCCTTTTTAAAGTCTTTTTTAAACAGTTTTCTTTTAATAAACACTACAGCGTCATTATCTTCAGATTCAAGTTCACTTATAAGAATAGAGTTAAATGAACCGGTTTTCAGTTTGACATTAGTTTCATAGCCTAGTTTTTGAAGCCTATTCGCTATAGATGCGAGTTCAAGGTAAACGGAGTCTTCTAATTTTTTAAGCTCAAGTATAGATTCTACGCGTTCAGGTGGGAGACCGTAGCTTTCAGGGTCAAGGATGGATAAAAACGTGATGGAGAAGCGCTTATCCAGCACTCGG
>JAWBON010000088.1:0-3974 GCA_038826135.1 Candidatus Odinarchaeota archaeon
CAGATGAGTTAGGTTTAAGTTATTCAAATGAGAGGCGCACTGTATTACCTGTCAGACTATAAACAAGGTTTTCCAGCTGCACTGTGTCAACGTTAATATTTAAACCCCTAGGTTTTTTCAGAATTATTTTTTGAATCATGTCACCGGTAGGTAAGAATACTTTATTTATACCTAAAACTCTAATAGGGCTTAAAAGATCTTCTATTATTTTCATATAGCTTGAGCCTTTTTCAATCACACGGATTTTTTTATTTATAGTTTTTTCAAGGTTTCTTAAAATCTTACCTTTAGGGCCTATAATACCGGATATGCACCCCTTTTCAACTATTAATATTTTAAAATCTGCGAAGTTAATTATCTTAGATATATTCACGTCTTTAAGCGATGGAAATTGCGGCTCTAACTTAATAAGCTGTTTAGCTAACTCTATATCTTTCTCATCTATGATTCCACCATTCAACTTATCTTGACAGCTTTGGCATAGCATACCTGTTTGAGCGCAGAAATTACAAATAGGTGTAGTAACCATTCTTATCACCATACGATTAAAGAGAATATGCAGGCCGCTACTACTAATTACTTTTTATTATTAGAGGAGACAGCCGGTACCATTTAAACTATTATCTTGTTTTAGCAGGCCAGTGGAACGATACTCATAATGTATTAACATAGTTAACTTTAAGTACCAGCGTTCTCAGCGTTTCATGAACGGTGTGGATTTATAACTGTGATTTTCACAATCCGATGCTGAGATTACTGTCGACTATAATTTATACAGTGCATGACAGTTTTAATGCTTAACAGGACACACTCGCATGTCTATGAGGATAAACGGGGTTCTAAATATATACTTTTCGCCTAAATTTTATTATAAAATTAGAATTACTAGAGGCGCGGGTGGTAAACTTATAGACGCTTAAAAATATAATTAGCCGACTTTAACCCGCGTGATCTTTTTTCTACCCACAATATCCCAGTATTCTACTTGGACACCAGCGGCTAATTTACTTTTCAACTCGTCTTCTTCAGGAGGCGACATATCAAAGCTCTGATATGTTTCCAAGTCCATGACGGTGACCGAGTTATCGGTTAAAGATATCACCTGTCCGTTCCGTTTATCTATAACAGGTACCTCAATAGATGTGTCTGCGGGGTAGACTACGCTTCTCTTACTGCCGTCGAAAATCCCTATGGCGGTTAACCTAACTTTAGCATGCCCGTGTTTGCCTGTTTTGGATTTTTCAGTGCTTACAATTCTGCAAGGTTCACCGTCAAGTATCACGTATTTACCTTCCTTTAAACTTCCTACCTCAGCCATTTTATGAGACATGTTATTTTTTCCTCCAAAGTTAACTTGAAAGCTTCCGGATTCGCTTACTTAATTTATTTCTAATACTTGTTTAAGCTATTATTGGTAAATTTTATTCGGTATTTAGCTTTAAATGTTTTGCTAAGAGATTTTAGAATATTTTATATCGTTTTAAGAATATAAAAATAGTAGTTGATTAATCCATATCCGTAAATTCTAAATTAGAGGTTATAGAGGTATTTTGATGATTAACCGTGTTTTACTGAAGGTTAGACCTGATCTTTCAGACACAGAGCTTAAAAAAAGATTAATTAAATCGATAGAGCGTAGAGGGTTAAAACTATATCTCGAACCTGAAAGTATTGGTAAAGACGCCTCTAAACACGAGATATTAGAGCTTAGAAACGCGGATGTTGACTGTGTTATTATCCTTGGAGGGGATGGGACTATTCTTTACACTATTAGGAATTTACCGGTTAAGTGCCCGCTAATTTTAGGTGTGGATGTGGGAACCACTGGTTTTTTAAGTGAGATAAATCCAGGTGAGGTAGACCAAGCTGTTGAAAGGCTTGTTAAAGGCGACTACAGGGTTGTGAACAGTTTTAGACTTAGAACGATTATAGGAGACTTAGTTTTACCGGAGGCTGTTAACGAGGTTCTGGTCACAACTGAGCCGGGTAAAAGTGTGAAGCTAAATATTTACATAAACGATTGGTTTCTGAACAGTGTGGTCGCTGACGGGGTTATGGTAGCTACACCCACAGGGTCTACAGCTTACGGTTTATCGGCAGGCGGTTCCATACTAGATAATGATTTAGACGCGTACACTATCGTCCCAGTAGCTCCTTTCAAAGCTAGTTTATGCCCTATTGTAATATCAGCTGATAAAACGGTTTCGATAAAAAGTACCGGTGGGAGAACACCTATAGTTGTTATAGACGGCCAGGTGCAGCATCATTTAATCGAAGACAGTTTTATAAAGATTTTCAGATCGGAGAATACTGTGCCGTTCATAAGATTCAGAGGCGACTTTTACGCTAAGATTCGGGAGAAATTGCTTACAACTAATGAGAGAATTGTTAAACAGGCGGGTTATAACAAGACTGGTGGGGGAGTTTTATAATTGATTTTTAAAGAAAGTGTTTACGTAGTGGATACATGCGCGTTCATAGGGGGTTTAACACAGTTAATAGGGGAGGTTAAACTATATACGGTTCCTGAGGTTATAAAAGAGCTTGAAAATAACAGTATAATGATGGAGCTTGTATCGAAGGGCTTACAGGAGAGCAAAATACTTGTTAAAGCGCCTAGCGAGGAGAGTTTAAATAATGTTTTAAATGTTTCTTTAAAGACGGGGGATTCGATTAAACTTTCTTTAACTGATTTGAAGCTTATAGCTCTGGGAAGAGACCTCAGCGGGGAATATGATGTGATTATTGTCAGCGACGACTATTCTATTCAGAATATATGTGTTGAAATAGGTGTGAAATTTAAGAATTTAAGGGAAGGGGGGATACGTCGACAGATTAAGTGGGTTAAATATTGTCCTGCATGTTTTAGAGAGGAGAGTAAACAGGATTCTATAAGATGTGAAGTATGCGGTACAGCTCTTAAAGTTAAGCCTGCTAAAAGATTGGGGAAGGATTATGGGGGTAAATATAAGAGATCTGGTTAAAGCGGATCCTATCAGTCTTGATGATTTGACTGGGAGGGTAATCGCTATAGACGCTTATAACGCGCTCTACCAGTTTTTATCAATAATAAGACAGTATGATGGGACACCGCTTATAGATAAAAATAGTAATATAACATCTCATCTAAGCGGATTATTCTATAGAACTATTAACCTTTTAGAATTCGAGATTAAGCCGGTTTACGTGTTCGATGGACGCCCTCCCATCTTAAAAGTTAGCACTATTAAAGCGAGGGAGGAGGTGAGGAGGGAATCCCGGGAAAAGTGGAGTATGGCTGTTGAGGCAGGTGAATATGAGGAGGCTAAAAAATACGCTCAGGCTTCATCAAGTCTCACCAAGGATATGGTTGAGGAGGCTAAGAGTCTTCTCAGGTTTATGGGTGTACCTTTCATTGAAGCGCCGGGTGAGGGAGAGGCGCAGGCGGCTTACATGAATTTGAAAGGTGATGTCTGGGCTTGTGCAAGTCAAGATTGGGATTCTCTTCTCTTCGGTGCACCGCGTTTAATTAGGAATTTAGCAATAAGCGGTAAGAGGAAACTGCCAGGTAAAGCTGTTTACATAAAGGTTGAAACAGAGCTGGTTACTTTAGAGCAGGTTTTAAGAGATAATAATATTACGAGAGAGCAGCTTATAGATATTGGTATTTTAGTTGGGACCGATTACAATGAAGGGGTAAAAGGTATCGGACCGAAAAGCGCGCTTAATCTTATAAGGAAATACGGTTGCCTTGAAAAAATTTTAGCCAGTGAGGGAATAGAGTTCAATTATCCTATTGTAGAGATTAGGAAACTGTTTACACAACCTGAGATAACTAGGGAGTATACCCTTTTCTGGGGTGAGCCTAAATCTGATCAGATAATTGAATTACTCCATGTGAAACACGATTTCTCTTTAGACCGTGTTAAATCTGCTTTAACACGGATTAGTGAAATTAGTGGAAGGCAACCTCAATCTAAACCGGACCAGTATTT
>JAWBON010000089.1:0-3957 GCA_038826135.1 Candidatus Odinarchaeota archaeon
CGCAGTTCTCGCCGGGGACGCGGGCCATGCCGTCCAGGGTCAGCACCTGTCGCCCCCCCAGCGAGACCGTCAGGTCCGTCCCCTCGGGGGTCGTCAGGCGGGCTCGTCTGACAAAGGTTATGGAGCTGGGTATTAGATCTGTGGGATGCGCCTCCACAGGCAACACCTCCGCATCTTTAGCAGCTTACGCCGCTAAAGCGGGTTTAGTCTGCTTTGTTCTTTTACCGGCTGGAAAAGTAGCGATGGGTAAACTATCCCAAGCAATGCTTCACGGAGCTAATGTTATAGCTTTAAAAGGTAATTTCGATCAAGCCCTGTCAATAGTTGAAAAAATATGTATTGAAGAGAATATTTATCTTTTAAATTCTTTAAACCCTTGGAGGCTGGAAGGTCAGAAAACAACAGCTTATGAAATAGTTGACCAGCTTGGTAAAGTACCTGACAGAGTGATTTTACCAGTAGGTAACTGCGGTAATATCTCCGCGATATGGAAGGGTTTTAAAGAGCTTGAACTGGTATCTTTAACTAGTAAGCTGCCTAGAATGACTGGGATACAAGCGGAGGGTGCCGCTCCGGTAGTGAACATGGTGAAGAAAGGATTAGATGAGATTCAATTCGTAGATAAACCTGAGACCATAGCTACCGCTATTAGAATAGGTAGACCTGTTAACTGGCCTAAAGCTGTGAAGGCTATAAGAGACTCTAATGGAGTGGCGGAGAGTGTGAGGGATGATGAGATTATAGCCATGCAGAAGGCGCTGGCTAAATTTGAAGGGATAGGGGTTGAACCTGCAAGCGCGTCATCTTTAGCCGGTCTTAAAAAATTACTGGAAGCCGGTGTCATAGATAGGGATGAAACAATAGTATGCATTACAACAGGCCACATGCTTAAGGACCCTCAGGAGGCTATTGAAATAGCTGAGCCTGTTAACGAGCTGGAACCAGATATAGAGAAGGTAAGATCCTTCATAGAAGGGAAACTATCCCCTACTATTAAACACAGCATCTGAAATCTGCAACTGAGTTTTACAACTCCGATTATGTTTAAACTCTTTTACACGGTACCAGAAATATTCTCCTAAAGTGTTAAAATAAGAGTTTCACCATTAATAATTAATGGTGGAATTTATGAATGTTAGAAAACCTGTCGCTATAGGCTTCTATCCCTCCACTAAATCTGAACTGATTAAAATCATTGAAAAAAGTTTTCTACACGAACTAGGCCCGGGAGAACTGCCAGCTAAAAAAGTGTATAAAAACACTGGTAGCGTGCTTGGAGGTGTATCACCTCATGCAGGTTATATTTATTCCGGCCCAATCGCCGCGCATCTCTATTATGAGCTGTCTAAGATAAGTCCTGAAACTGTGATAATTTTAGGCCCCAGTCACGGAGGCTACGCTGGTGTCTCTGTGATGAGTGAAGGAAGTTGGGAAACCCCGCTAGGTTTAGTTGAAATCAATAGTAGGCTTGCTGAGAAAATAAGGGTTGAAGCCGGTCGGGATGCTAACGGAGCTAGTTATATAATTAGTGACGAATGGCCGCATTTAACAGAGCATAGCTTAGAGGTTCAGATCCCGTTTTTACAGTATATTTACGGTGACGATTTTAAGATAGTTCCCATAGTATGTGGCGGTGTAAAGTTGAAGAGATGTATAGAGATAGGTGAGAGAATCGCGAAGATAGTGGACTGGAGCAGGACTGTGATAATAGCAAGCACCGATATGACGCACTACGGTAGTATGTATTACGGCTTCTCACCTGTTGGTGATGGTGATATACATAAGATTCTTGACTGGATGGCTAAAACAGACGGGGGAATCATTGAGTCTGTTAAAAAACTAGATCCCGAGGCCGCCTATAATATGGCGGGTAAAACGACAATGTGCGGTTATGTTCCTGTGACTGTTTTAACAGCTCTAGCTAAAAGTGTCGGCGTGAAAGATGTCAAGGTTTTAAAATATAGTACAAGCTATGATGTTAGAGGCTCTAAAGATGCTATCGTAGGTTATTTAAGTATGCTTTTCACTCTCTGATTGTTCTTCCAGTTCTCTAAGCCAACTATTCTGTCTAGGACATAAAACCGGTGAAACATCGTTACCCAACCCGCATCTAAACAATTCTTTACAGTCGAAGCAGGGGCAGTTATCTAGTTTATCATATGTGATTGGTTTTTCAACTTTAACTAGAGGGAAAAGCCTGTAAGTCCACCTTCCCTTATATAATTCTTTAACTCTTCTAATATACCCGCTTCTCTCCAGCTTTGATGATAGCCTGTATCCTTCCCTACTGTTGGTGTTCAGGCTCTTCCACAACTCGTTCTGCGGTAGTCCTGTATCACCGCATTCTTTAATTATTTTAAGCGCTTTTCGCTCTAGCTCTGAAACCATAGTGTCACCGCATCCTCTTATAATTTTAAATGAAACATGAATTAAACTTTATCGAATTTAAAACCAGATATGGAAATCCTTTAATATATATCGATAGCATAATAAATGCTATAAGCTGCTTGCTAAATTAGCTGTTATTTTGAATCTTTTGAAAGCTATTTATTTTAACCGTTTATATAATAAAATATTTATTATTAGAGACTAGAGGTTGATACTCGTGAAGGTTGCTATAGTAGGTGTTGGGATAACAAAATTTGGGAAAATAGAAAATAAGACAAGTAGGGAGTTATTCGCTGAAGCTGTCGATTACGCGCTTAAAGACGCTGATGCTTCAGCTAAGGAAATAGAGTCTATTTACGTCGGTAATTTCACCGCGGACTTATTCGAGCATCAAGGTCACATAGGACCTTTAATGGCTGACTATGCGGGTTTGAGGGGTTTACCTACAACCCGGTTTGAAGCAGCATGCGCCAGCGGTGCAGCAGCTCTCAGACATGGAATACTTGCAATACTATCAGGGCTTCACGACATTGTTTTAGTAGGCGGTGTTGAGAAGATGACTGATCTTCCAACATCGGAAGTTACAGACGCTCTGGCAATAGCCGCTGATAACATATTTGAGGGGAGTGTGGGCGCTACTTTCCCCGGTGAATACGCTATGATAGCTAAAGCGCACATGGATGTTTATGGTACTACAAGAGAACAGCTTGCAGCTGTAGCTGTTAAAAACCACCATAACGGGTTTTTAAACCCTAAAGCTCATTTCCAGAAGGAGATTGATCTTGATAAAGTCTTGAACGCTCCTATGATCGCTTGGCCTCTGGGCTTATACGATTGCTCGCCTATAAGTGATGGTGCTGCAGCCCTGGTTCTTGTCAGAGATGATTTAGCTAGAAAACACAGTGACACTCCTGTTTACATTGTGGCTTCCGCTCAAGCGTCTGATACTGTTTCATTATTCGACCGAGAGAGTCTAACATCTCTTAAAGCCGCTAAGGTAGCGGCTAAATCAGCTTACGAGATGGCTAAAATAACGCCGCGGCAAGTTCACTTAGCTGAGGTTCATGATTGCTTCACAATAGCTGAGATTGTGGCTACCGAGGATCTAGGCTTCTTCCCGCCAGGTGAAGGCGGTTTAGCTGCAGAGCAAGGTGTGACTAGAATAGACGGGAAAATACCTGTAAACCCTTCAGGTGGTTTAAAGGCTAAAGGGCACCCTGTAGGCTGTACTGGTGTAGCTCAAGCTGTTGAGGTTACACACCAATTGCGGGGTGAAGCTGGGAAACGCCAGGTTAAAGGGGCTGAGATAGGGTTAACCCATAACATTGGCGGTAGCGGGGCTAGCGCTATCATTCACATATATAGGAGGTAGGTTGTATGGAAGGTGAGGATTTCTCTATAAAACAGTTTTTAAAATATATATCTGAAGGTAAACTTAAAGGATTGAAATGCAGTTCATGTAACAGTATAATGGTGCCACCTAGATATAAGTGTGTTCAATGCGGTTCAACTGATTTTAAATGGGTGGATCTATCGGGGAGGGGGCGTCTTCTAACATACACTGTTGTC
>JAWBON010000090.1:0-3957 GCA_038826135.1 Candidatus Odinarchaeota archaeon
CTTGTATTTTTCAGTATCTATATCGTTTAAACTGGCGATTGCTAGTGGTTTAACTCCCAGCTCATCCTTGGTTTTAACGAAAGTTATGATACCGCCAGGTTTCACTTCACGGCCTTTCCCTTCCAGCAGTTTAGCAGCCTTAATATGTTGAGGTGTTGTTTTAGTATACGAGTCGATGGGCTTGCTCATTTGCACTTTAAACGCTAATTCCTCTAATGGTATTTCTCTCCGCTCGATTTTACGGTAAAGGCTTGTAGCGATCTCCCTGATTTTATTTTTAGCGTTGTTAAACTCCTGTTCGCTGTGAACGTCACTTAAAACCTTTATCATTTCGTTAAAAGCTCTCTGAAGAAATATCGGAACATGCTTCTTTTTACCTGTTAAACCCTTAATATCAACGTCACCACTCTCATATACACCTAGATAATTCTTTTTTCTATCGCTTAAAGCTACGTAACGATATATTTTGTCAACATCTAAGTCGATTCCCAGCTCCTTCGAACTCCAATCTATAAGGGTGGTAATCTGCTCTTTAGAAGGATCTTTCAAGAATACGCTGTCAGTATCACCGTATAATACTTGAACACCGAGATCTTTAGCTTTCTCTATAACCTTAGTTATAGCGTATCTTCCAATAGCTGTTGTGCTGTCAGCCACTGGGGGAGTATATAGGGGGAATACGTCGCTGCCTATTACACCGTAAGAGTTATGGACGACTATGTTATTAGTTGAAACAAACCAGCCGTTAACTGTGGTTAAATCATAAACGTAGTGTTTACCTTTAACTGGGTTAACTGAGGCCACCCGTGTGAGGGTGACTCTTTTAAGCTTGTTTTTATAATCCGCTTTAGAAATAGTCTGGTTTATAATTTTGATTCTATACTCTCTTCCACCTATTTCTTCACAAGTAATGTTCACTCCGATACTGTTAAATAAATATATGAGATCATTCTTTAATCTTCTACCTTTCACTCGAATGAGGGATTGGGCCTCGGCTTCTATATAAGATTTTAAGAGTGAAACAGCGTGTCCTCTGTTGATTATATGTAACGGAATGGTTTTATCAGTATTGGCGCCGCATAGTTTCCTTATTATTAATGAGAAAACTCTGGATTTTATTTTAACAGTAGTGTTTTCAGTTTTATAGTTGAGTTCAAGTTTTATATTGTTTAAACATTCAAGTATTTTATTTTTCACCTCAACGGATGGTGAGCTTAAAACAATGCAGTCACGTTTTATTTCACCTAGTCTAAGATAGTAGCCTAGAAATCTTATGAAACCCTCCGATATGTCTAAATTAGCAGGATACCATTTACTTGAATCAGCCTCTGGTTTAAATTCAATCATTCCACTAAGAGATGTGTTTTTAATAAGCTTCCTTTCTTCAACAGGTGTTCGGGACCATTGAATTATTTTAAAATCTTCACCTATAGGGAAGCTCCCCCCATCTCCCGAGTAAGAGACTGCTAAGCTACCGGATGAAGATGATTTAAATATCAAGATGTCAGCTGGAAGCTTAATCAATATTTCCTCGCGTTCTGATAAGAAGTCGGGTATAAATAATGAAGTCTCGGTTTTCTCCGGGAGTATAGGTTGGATGCATATGAGGCTATCAGATCCTGGGTTTAAATCACAGGCCGGGACTTCTTTAATACCGTGATCGGAAATTTTTGGAATAATATGGTTGCGTGTACATCTTATTTCACGCCCATCCTCTGTTTTAATCGAAATTAATTCAACACAGCTTTTTTTATCAAAGTCTAGAATAGGTGAGAAAACAGGTTCACCGAGATATTGCTCTTTAATGTTGGCTGAGAGTATACTTATCGTCTTCCAATCCATCTGTTCGACTTTGCTTATGTTAATTTTCTCTAAACGCCCTTCTTTATCTCTAATTACTATTTCCTCATCGCCTGGTAGGCAAGCGTTTATGAATACTTTTAACGCCTGCTCTATAACTTTGTAGTAGTCCCGGATCTCTTGAAGCGTACTTTTATCTTTTGATTTCACTTTAAACCAGTTCACCCGCAAATCTCTTAGAAAACCGACTATTGATGAGAAAAGCCCAACCCTCTTTCTACATATACAATAGTCCGTTCCTGGGAGAATATTCTTCCTACAATCAGGATCGGGGCATTCCACTGTTTCATAGGAGAGATTGTATTTCTTTATTATCGAAGGGTATAGTGAAGCGAAGTCTAAAACAACGACTTTAAAGTGAACTCCTTTAACAGGCTCTATTACAATTGCGCCTTTGAATTTTTTACCTTTAATTATTGATTGGCTGTGAACCTCCCCCTTCTCCTTTAATATATCCTCTTGATTAGGTATCAAATAGTTTTTCTGCCTATGCTCATAGAACATGAGATTTCTAATCCAAGCGGAGACAGCTGTTCTAGTTAAATCTTCTATTGGTAGATGTGAAATCCTCATTAACAGAATTATAAGCCGTATAACAAGTCCGTTATTAAACTTTGTCAAATCCATTGTTAGCTTGCTATCATTCCAGCAGTAATGGGCTAACTCCATTAAAGATAGGTCTGTGATGAATTTATCGCATTGAACTTTCTCCTCATTAAGGAGGGCTTTAGCTATCCCGTTAAGGGTTGATTCAATGTAGCGGTTTCCGAAAGCGTAGCCTTTAATTGATACATTATTAAAAAACGGGTATAAATCGATGTGAACGCCTTTTTTCAGGTCAGCGTAATCACCTAAAACTATTGGAATCTGCCCCTCGTTAATCCCCAGTTTTTTAGCTCGATAGTATAGATATCTTAAATCAAAGTTATCACCGTTGAATGTTATTAGAATAGGAATCTCACGTATATACGAGAAAACTTTACGGATTAATTCCAATTCACTGTCAAAAAATTCTAGCTGCACATTCTGTGGAAAACTTTCAGGCCTCACCCCTTTACTCTGACCGTTATAAAGCAAAAGCACTCTACTATTATTTTTATTATCGACAAGAGCCACTGAGATAACAGGGTACTCTGATGTTTCAGGCTCGGGGATGAAGTCTTCAAACGGCGTAGATACTTCAATATCAAGTGCCAAACGGTATAATTCCGGTATTTTATCCATTATCCTCGGCAGATACCGGCGGATCAGCTCCTCGTATATGCTTAGATCGTCTTTGAATAGATGTTTTATTTCAGCTAATTGCTCCTCGGTGACATTATATAATTCCTCTCTTAAAACACCGTCTCTAATATAATAAACAGCTCCCGGTGTTAGCGACCTATCCATAATATAGCAGTGGTGATATCTAATATTACTCTCCCAAGTTCTAAGACCCGGGATCTCCCTTATCGATGTTTTTTTACCCCCTATACTTAAAGGGTCCTTAGCCTCTATTTTAATCATTTCAAACTCTCTATCATATAGTAGACTATACTTCTTAGTTTTCTTAAAACCTATTAGACCGGGGTGAGACATTAACCCGTCTATTAACCTAAGCTCCTCCTCTTTTAAATCTGTTAAACAGTAGGGGTGATGCATTGTATTATCATACCAGAGGTAGATTTTATCATCATCCATACAATACAGCTTCGCGTATGCAACACCTCTATCACCATCATAATTAACTGATAAAAGTATACTTCTCCCGAGATTAAGGGGGGCTTCAACACTAATATTCTGATTAGCCTCATTATACTCAGAAAGCTGCAAGCCGGCTCCAGTCTGCTGGTTTACAGGGTCTTTAACCGGTTTAACAGTTTCTTGAATAAATTTTTCAAGTTTAACGGTCATACACAAAATCTCACCTAACAAATATATGAATGCTTTAAGTAAGTGTCTAATTACTAGTAATAGCGATAAAGTATTTTAGCTTAGTGAAACCTTATTGATTCCTACCTATAAGTGAGTGCGGTGAGTTTTAGCTTAAAAGCTATTACATTAATTATTATTAATCTTAATAATTTGAGCAGCGGAATCTATAGAATTCTAGTTTTA
>JAWBON010000091.1:0-3920 GCA_038826135.1 Candidatus Odinarchaeota archaeon
ATTTCAATATAACTCGGCCTTCTTTCTCTGAATAAGCGTTTTCAAGCGTCATATATACTAGTCTATCAGCCCCGTAGGAGGGCTCTATCACATGGGGGACAAATTTTCTTCCTTGAACTGTCTCCTCACGCTCCTCGAATCCTATCTGGCGAGAGGTTAGTTTTTTACCAGCTACTTCAATAAAGCCTTGTTGTGAAAGCTTGCTTTTAACTTCAACCGGATCCATGCTAAGCAGTTCTTCAATTATTCTCCCCGCTTCTTTTTGAAAGTCTGGTCCTATAGTGGCTTTAATCGGATTTATCACTATCTTTTTAACCGAGACGGGTTTATCGAGTTTTTTGAACACTCTCATATCCACACCGCTGAATTTAATATGACGGCTTAAATCCCAGTCCGTCCTGTAAGCGTGGCCGGCTATCTCCGTCCAACCCTGCCCTTCCAAGTATACTTGTAAATCTATTGTCTGCTTCGAATAATGGGCTTTCTCATGCAGTAATTGCTCTCTAAAACGTATCTTATCATCGGAGACACCTAGATTTTGAACAAAGTTTTTAGATACTGCTATGAAGAAGGCGAGCCATTTATTATCAATCATTTTCTCCTCTAATGCTTTACCGAGAGCGATATTGAAAGGTTCACCGCCACGCTCTTGAAGCTCTGCTGTTAAAAGTCTGATCTCAGTATTCTGATACTGGTGGAATCCAGGGCAGTTATCTATCTCATCAGGATCTAATATAACTTCAACTTCCATTATAGTGAATTCTCTGAGCCTAGTCACACCTTTACGCGGGGATATCTCGTTCCTAAGAGTTTTACCTATCTGAGCTATTCCTAAGGGCAGCTGCTCTCTCATAATATTAAATATTCTCTTAAACTCTACAAACATACCCTGAGCGGCTTCAGGTCTAGCGTAACCTATATCTCCTTTATAAGCGCCTATTGAAGTCTTAAACATTAAATTGAACAGTTCAACCTCGCTAAGAGAGCCCTTGCAATCAGGGCATTTTAAATCCTTGTCTTTAACTATTTTACTCATCTCACTAATACTTAGACCTTCAACAGTCCCTCCGGTTAACTCTTCAATTAAATGATCAGCCCTATATTTTCTCCCACATTTAATGCACTCAATAATAGGGTCTGTGAAGTGTTCCAGGTGCCCGCTAGCCTCGAAAACAGCGCTAGGCATGATGATCGGGGTCTCTATTTCAATGAAGTTATTCTGTTTATTTATAAAGCACTCTCTCCAAAGGTTTTCAATATTTCTTTTCAATATTGAACCGTAAGGTCCATATGTAACAAATCCACTAGCGCCGCCGTAGATTTCAAAACTAGGCCATAGGAAACCTCTCCTCCTACTTAACTCCATAACCTTATCGTAGAGAACCATATACTTAAGCCTCATATACTAAGAATTAAAAATGTATCACCTTTATTAATTTAAAAAACTTTCTTTGAGAATGTTAACCAAAATTTTAGGAGCATATTATATGTTTAAGGCAATAGCTACAGACATCGACGGTACTCTAACAGATTCGAGGCTGAGAATCGACCCTGAGGCGATTATTAAAATCCGTGAATTCGAAGATAATAATATACCTGTAATATTGATTTCAGGCCACGGGCTCTGTAGTGTTGAAACGTTAAGTGAATATCTTGGCACTACAGGTGCACTAGTAGCTGAGAACGGCTGTCTCGTTGTTAGGAAAAGATGGGGTACACCTGTAATGGTTGGCTTAAGAGATGTGACGGAGAGGGCTTATCAAATCTTAAAGGAGAGGCTTGGTGATAAAGTTATTCTTAAACCGCTTAACAAATACCGTCTAGTAGATTTATCGCTTAGAAGAACATTCAACCTTGAAGAGGCGAATAGAATACTTATCGAGGAGAATATACCTGCAACTGTTGTCGACAGCGGTTTTGCGTTCCATATTATAGATTCAAAAGTTAACAAGGGTGTCGGTCTAGCTAAAGCTGCTGAGCTTATGAATATTAGCTTATCCGAGATAATAGGTATAGGGGATGGGGGAAACGATTATTATTTTATCGAGTCGGTGGGTTACGGTATAGCTTTAGGTCAAGCTCCTGAAAATGTTAAGAGAGCGGCTAAATACGTGACTGTTGAAACATACGCTAAAGGGTTTATAGAAGCTGTAGCGCATATTAAAGAATTAATAAGTAAGACTGTGAAGTAGAGTATGCTTTAACTAGTATTTTTTAAAAATTTAGCTATGTTCTTGTTCTGAACTACTTTCAGATCTTCCGCAACCGGCTTGCACTTAGCTCTGAGAAGTAAAGCTAAAGGTTTCTTCAGTTTAATCTCGCTTATTGTTTCATAATACCCCATGCCTTTAGCTATAATCAGATCCGAGCTGTAAAAATAGGATAGGAATTCATCTGAACAATCCTTAACAGATAAGCCTACTGAATCTGTTCCTGTGGTGATAACTCTTGTAGCGTATAAACTCATGTTCACAGCTTCAGCGTCCTCCAGTGTAGCGTCATTCATTATAGGTTTATCTTTAACAGCCACGGTTATTTCAGCACCCAAGGCTTTTAATTGCTCGATGAGAAGAGTGTCGAAAGCAATCTCCCCCGCGTTATCGGTTAAGTATAGGATTCTAGGTTTTTTTAGAATAAACTGGAAGAGTTCAGGTAAATCATCAACAGCCATCTCTCTTTCAGCTTCTGTTAAAATTCTATTTATATCCTCGATTTTGAAATCGTTATCTAAAACAAAGAATTCCATAGCGTTACCAGCGATAGCAGCTACAGCCGCGCGTCTAAACCTCTGGTAGCTATCTCTGATACTGTTTATCTTGGCTCTTAATCCTTCAACTATTTTCATAGCGTGAAAGTTCGCAAGCTTCTTTAAATTTTTATAATAATCTCCAGCGCCTGTCACTTTTCTTATGAGCCGGTATCTTTCAGTTCCTAAATTTGCTGGAATAGAACCCTGATTAAATTGTTTGCACGCCATTTTAAAAATAGCGTTCACCGCCTCCAGTCTCTTAGACTCTTCACTTGCAGCTAGACTTATTTCCTGAACAGCCCTTTTAACAAGGCAGATCGCGCACTCAGGTTTAACTTTCATTCACTAACACCGGGATTCCCTACTTAAACGCTTCAGCTAGACTTTTAAGAGCTGCCTCAGGGTTTTTAGCTTTAACAACACCTGAAGCTAGTAAAACACCGTTAGTTCCTAGTTTAACAGCGGCTTTAACATCTTCACCTGAACTTATACCAGCCCCGCATAAAGGTATAACAGACGGGTTTATTCTCTTTATGAAGTCAACTGTGCCTGTAACCACCTCGGGTTTAGCTTTTGAGACGGGTATACCTGACCCTATAAGCTCAGGCGGTTCAACAGCTATCATATCCGGGTTAAGCGCGGCTATAGCCCCGCTCACGTTAATATTATTAGAGCATACTAAAGTAGCCATAGATAGTTGTCTAGCGTATGTGATGAGAAAATCAATCTCGGATAGTTTAAGCGTTTTCTCGGAATGGTTGATTAAAGTCCCTGAAGCCCCAGCCTCCTTCACACACTCCATGAGAATCCCCCCGGTGTTAGCGCCAGGCTTAATAGGGTCAACGTGTTGGGCTAGCACGGGGATGTCTACTTCAGATGAAACCCTGTATATATCCGCTGTTTGAGGCGCTACAGCGATACTGACACCGGTTTCACAGCTGATTTTTTCACAGATTTTAGCGAGTTTTAAAGCATTCAACCCGGTGGATTCAACATAAGTTTTAAAATTCAATACTATGATAGGTAATTTTAACTTAAACATTTCAAACCCTCTGAAAGTTTTACAGCATCCTAAATTGAATAAACCTTAATAAGTGTTACTTTCTAAATCCAGGGTGAAATTAATCTCACAGTCTCAAATAAATAAGCGCTTATTATTAGAATCCCTGGT
>JAWBON010000092.1:0-3856 GCA_038826135.1 Candidatus Odinarchaeota archaeon
TCCTTTATCTGGGTGAGCTGGTTGAGTTCGGCCCTACTAGTAGGATTTTTGAGCGGCCTAGAGAGGAGAGGACAAAAGCTTATATAACCGGTAGGTTTGGTTAAAATATTTGTAGTATTTTAAGGTGGGATGTAAAATACAGGTGAGGAAGCGTTACCAGCAGGAGCTGGCTAATCTAGCTAGAAACGTTATTAAAATGGGGGAGCTGGCGGCCAGTCTTATAGAGTTAGCTG
Source organism: Candidatus Odinarchaeota archaeon (assembly GCA_038826135.1). Classification (GTDB taxonomy): domain Archaea; phylum Asgardarchaeota; class Odinarchaeia; order Odinarchaeales; family Odinarchaeaceae; genus Odinarchaeum. Next base: position 234 of record JAWBON010000092.1, read on the forward strand.
TTAATAGTCTAGCTAATAAGGATGCTGCCTTAGCTGATAAAGTGTTAAATGATGCCGCTAAAATAGACGACTACGAGCTTAAACTTGAGGAGACATGTATTCAAATCATAGTTAGGCAGCAGCCTGTAGCTGACGATCTTAGAGCGATCATATCTTATCTGAGGATTATAGGAGACTTTGACCGGATAAGTGATTTAGCGTCTAATATAGCTAAGATTACTAAGCAAACGATTGACCGACCGTTAATAAAGCCTTTAATAGATATTCCGAGGATGAGTAGGCTAACTCAGGAGATGGTTAGATGCGCTCTCAACGCTCTTGAGAGAAGTTCTGTATTGGAATGTATTGAACATCTCTCTGAAAAAGATAATGAGGTTGACGCTTTATGGTATCAGGTTTACCGTGAACTTGTATCTATGATGATTGAAAACCCTAGGATTATATCGGATGCTACGGATCTGCTGCTTGTAGCCAGATATCTTGAGAGAATGGCTGATCACGCTTGCAATATAGGCAGTAGGCTGATCTACATGTTTACAGGTGAGCGTAGAAAACTGCAGTAATTCGTGTTTAATAATATTTAAATAGTTTTTAAATTATATAATTAAAAAGCCTAAGTAAATCAGGCTTTAACTAAAATAAACTGTTAAAACCGTATTGCTTAATTTAAATCTCTCGAATGGTGGTCGTATGCCTATATTTAAAGACGTGGAGAAAGTTAAACTTTTTGTGAAGAAAGTTTTCGATTTAGCAACCGAGTTGAAAATTCCTATACTTGATGAGAAAACAGTGTCTGATTTAAAAACTAACCCTGGAGCCACAGCCTGGGTTATCGAGATGAAGGTTCAACCAGAGGATGACGGACCTATTAAAGCGTTCCTAGCTCTTGCACAGTATTTTAGAAGTATAATAATTAAGAGAGGGGACGTATTCTACATACCTCACGGCGCGGAAAGTTACAAGTTAGAGGCTGCTGGTTAACTACTATGTTTTTTACTCTCCAATGGAATATTCTCTTAAGAAAGCTGGAAGTGGTTTTACAGCGGCCTCCAATATCCGTGATGGCTGAATGGAACATGATGTTTAAGATGAATTTTTGCAATAGGCCCTTCGAGAATGTTTTCAGCTTCTAAAACTGCTAGAAAACTTTTTTTCTTAACGCTGTCATATACTTCTGTAAGTATGTATCCCGGCTCATCTTTAGAGTCGTGATTGTATTTGTATCCGGGTTTAGGAGCGAATACAGGTTCAGTGCAGTATAATCCTTTTTCAAAGTCGTAGCTTACAGGTTTACCGAACTTCATGTCTATTCTCTTTATACTATTCCAGAAGATGTCTGTGGGGTTACGGGAAACGGCGAAATAACCGTAGCGGTGTTGATGGCATTGATGCACCGGGTTAACTGTTGGGAACTCATGGTTGCCGTAATCGACTGTTTCCTGTTTAACTTTTCGGCTTTGCAGATTTATAATGTACCGTTTCACTTCTCCGGTGTGCTCATTTCTTTTTAAATCGCCTCCCATTATAGCGTAGAACGACGATGTTTCCCCTATCATATGATCAGGGTGGTCGTATCCTACGAATTCAGCTATAATGTTATCCCCTATCTCGTAAGCGTTTAAACTATGCCACATCCATGAAGCTTCCGTTATAAGACTGACTGGTTTAGTATCTTCTTCTCTGTTAACAACTAATAATAGGTTTCCATCTTCGGGTTTCCATGTTAAACTTTCGGTTAAGCTTTTACGGCCTAGTAGAAAGTTTTTGTATGAGTAGTAGGCTGGATGGAGGTTAAGGATTATGTAATGCTCTGTGGCGAAAAAATCATGGATGTACACGTCTCTTGTTCCTTTAACACGTGTTCTCTTCTTAACTTTACCATCAACCCCTATTATTATAATCTGGAGGTCGGATGTTGGACCGCTTAAAAGTATCCAGTCACCGTTTTCACCGTCGACTTTCCAATGAGCATTATATTCTGCCGGGTATTCTTTTGGAAGATTTAGGTTTGTTTCACCCACGGTTTCCAATGTATCCGGGTTTACTTCATACGGTTCTAATCCGTCGTCGAAGGCGTATAATGTGTTATTTCTATATATTACGGTTATACATGCTTGGCTTCTGATTTTTCCACCCATAAAGTTTGATAATAGACCTCCGGGGGCTTGTGTGGTCCATGTTGGATAGATGAATTTTCCTTTTTCATTTTCATCCAGGTATTTTTTAGTTTTAATATACTTGTTTTGGTATGTCACGACGTTTTCATGGAATTTGAAAGCCTGTATCATTCCGTCTCCGTCTAATATGTTTCTTTTTCTTAAACCATCTCTGTCGAATAAACCAGGCCCGTTCCGGTATAATACTCCTCTTAAATCTGCTGGTATAGTTCCCTCCACTGTTGCCTCATATGTGTTCTCGCTGGTTAACGATGTGGCCAGCCCTAGCGGGGTTAGAGGTTCATGTTCGTCTATGTTCGGGAAGTATATGGTTTTTAGGGGTTGGCTTTTAGCTATTCCCATTCCATTCACCATATTATGTAGCTTTACTACATAAATATACTCAAATCTGGCATAAAAACATTACTAAAATCCCGAACATTAAAAAACAGTTAAAAATAAGTTAAACCATACAGTGAAATAATTAAACCTTCTGTGAAAATAGGTAAATCCACAGCTAAGTCATACCCGTCATAAGCTTCTTAAGCCTTTTAAGTTCCTTAAGCATTTCAGATTTAAGCGAACTTACCGATGTCTGATCGGCTGAAGCTTCTTCCATAGTCGGGGTTACCGCGGGCACCGCTCCTGGAATGGTTGGGAGAGGAGCTGTGACGACTTCAGTTGGGGCTTCTAACGATTGTTTTACAGCTGTAGGCGGGAGTGGTGCCTGTGCCTCAAATTCCGGTGCTTTAGGTGGTATGGCAACGGGCGGGGTTATAACTTCCCCACGCGGGGGCTCAGGTATCATAGTTGGTGTTACACTCGGTGGGATTGGAGCTTGTTGAGCCACTGCTGGCTGTGGTACAGTTTTGCCTGTTAGCAAGGACCATAAATCTTCAGGGCCCATTATTTCCCCTCTTTTAGCTAGAACAGTAGTTATCACGGATGTTGATGTTGATTTTTCACTAGCAGGCAAGCCTCCAAGTTCGATAGATTTTAAATCTTTTTCAATTCTCTTTAAACTTTCAGTGAGTGTTTTTGTAGCGTCGTTAACTGTTTTAGAGAACTTATCTATTGCCTCTAAAAAATAATCTTTGATCCTTGACAGGACCCTTACTGCTTTCTGCGTGTCTTCACCCAAGATTTTTCCCTCAATATGGTGTTAACTTTTCTTTTTAAAATCATATAATGTACTTAGCGCTGTTATATTAATTTTTCTTAATATTATTATGTAGCTATACTACATAATGTTAATCAATTATTTAAATATTACCATGAAACCCCCAGTTAATATTATCACAGACCCGCATCCCACTATACAAACTTAATCTGTTAAAAATATAAATCTTCACATAATTTAACCAAGCTAAAAGTTAAAATACGTTGATCTCAAAACTACCTATTACATAGTTTCAGAATCCTGACCTTGCTAAAAATTAAATACTTGATTGTATACTAAACTATCGA
>JAWBON010000093.1:0-3453 GCA_038826135.1 Candidatus Odinarchaeota archaeon
CTACAACAGTTATTGCATGAGCAAGTTTCTCTGCAGAATCTATTAGTCGATTACGATCTATTTTTGGTGATGTAGCGCATTCAAAAAATATTTCAAAAGCCTTTGATAGGAGGAGGTCACCTGCAAGTATTGCTAAAGGTATTCCCCATAAAACGTGTACTGTAGGTACACCACGTCTAAATTCATCTTTATCCATAATATCATCATGAACTAATGTAGCGTTATGCAGTAACTCTATTGAGATAGAAGGTAAATAGATTTTATCATCAGAGACTCTGGCGGCGCTCTTATACGCCATTATAAACGCTACCGGTCTTAGTCTCTTTCCCCCTCTTAGAATGAACTCCTCTAAATTCAAATAGAATTCTTTATGTTCCTGTCCTAAAAAATCTGATTTAACGGCTCTATCCTCTAAGAAAGCGCGGAGCTGTCTCTCAGCTTTAGAGCTTTCAGCGCTTAAAATCGATAAGAATTCCTCATCTCTCATATCTAGCACCAGCAACTACTCTGCCGCCTATACTATTCACAAGCTCTTCAACCATTTTAACAGCGGTGTTTAAACGTTTTAGCCTATTTTCACCCCCTCTAGTTGATAAATGTATATTTAATCTAGCTGTTCCCTCATACGATTGTGGATGTGACTTTATATACACGGATTTCACTTTTTTCACGATTCTCTCAACATCTTCGGAAATCTCTGACTCAGCAACTCCTTCGACGATAATATTTTTCTCATAATACTTGAAGCCCTTCATCTCTTTTTTTAAGATGGGGTTTATGTATTTTTGAAAAACTGCTTTAACCTCTTTCGGAACCCCTGGTAGACAAAATATGCGAGTATTATTATATTCTATTTTTACCGCAGGTGCAGTTCCAACAGGGTTCTCAAGCGGGGTTGAACCTTCAGGTAGCATAGCCATTTTAACCCTCGATTTTAACATTTCATCTGTTTTAATAACTCCTTTAACAAATAATTTCCTATATTTTTCACGGATACTTTTAAGAGATTCCTCGTTGACGATTAAACGCTTTTTTAAAGCCACGCTCACACCCTGCAAGGTTTTATCATCAAATGTAGGGCCCAATCCGCCGGTGATAATTAGGTAATCCGGTTTCCGTAGAAGTATATAATTTACTATATTGGCGATGTCTTTCACATCATCTTTGACTGTGTAAATTCCCTTAACATCTCCACCGAGTTTTGTAATCCGTCTTGCAAGCCACCGGCTGTTTGTATTTAAAATATTCCCGGTTAAAAGCTCGTTGCCTATTAATAAAAGCTCGAAGCTGATAGCTACCCCCTCTGGAAGAGTTCCGTAACAAGTTTTTTATTAAGCAATGTAGCGCACTCTATGCAGAATACGCTACCGTTTATAGTAACATACTCGCCTTCAGCGACTTCTCTTCCACAGTTTAATACTGTACATTTTTTCTTCAACGCTGACACCTTTTTAACAGATTTTTAGCTACTTTTACAGCTTCAACAGCGTCTTTAGCATAACCGTCAGCTCCAATTTCCTCAGCCCATCCAGGCGATGTAGGCGCTCCCCCAACTAGGATTTTGAATCTGTTTCTAATATTCCTCTTCTTAAGCTCATCTATTAGTTTTTTCTGCCCTATCATTGTCGTGCTTAACAGTGCTGAAACCCCTATTATATCCGCACTGTTTTCTATAGCTTTCTGAATAAATGTCTCGCAGCTGACATCTTTTCCAAGATCTATAACATTAAACCCGGCTGTTAAAAGCATGGAGGCCACGATGTTTTTCCCAATATCATGGATGTCGCCTTCAACTGTCCCTATGATAACAGTTCCCTCACTGTCGGATTCTTTAACACCCTCTTTCTGTAAAACCGGGATAAGATATTTATCCATCGCGTTTTTAACAGCCTCTCCGATAACCATTAAATGCATTAGGAAAAACTCGCCTGTCTCGTATTTTTCACCGACTATCTGCATGCCTTTAGTGATAGCTTTGCGCAGAATATCTAGCGCGCTTATCCCCCTAGATAAAGCAGCTTCAACTTTATTCATCAACGCGTCTTCGTCAAGGCTTACCATGGCTTCTATTATTTCACTATCCCACTCGGAACTCATATAATCTCACTGTTTATTAGAGCTAATTCTCATTAAGAACACTAATTAATTTTGCGTTTAAAGATTTTATCATATTTTCAACTGTTCTTTTTAGCGTTAACGAGTTCAATCAGCTTTAACTTATCAAATTCTCGTTCTATTATAGGTAGATTACTATTCTTATACGGGGTTATTTTTTCTTCAAATGTTTTTTTACCTGGGTTAATATAGAATACCCCCAGTGGATATTTATCTCTTTCAAGAGATTTTTTGAAAGCCTCCAGTCTATCATGCACATTGTGTGTTTCATCAAGATAATAGGTGTTTTCTTTAAACCATTGATAGGTGTTGATTTTATTATATGTTACACAAGGCTGAAAAACATCTATCAGCGAGTAGCCTTTATGTTTTATAGCCTTCTTTATTATTTCTTTAGTCTCTTTATAGTCGCCGGCGAATGCGCGGGCTACGAATGACGCGTCTAACGCTATAGCTACCGCTAATGGATTGAAAGGTTCATTGAAAACTCCTTCAACCTGTACTGGTGTCTTAAAATTTATCTGACTTGTTGGTGAAGCTTGACCTTTTGTTAAACCGTATACCATGTTGTTATGGATAATGGTAGTTATGTCAGGGTTTCTTCGAATTGTGTGGATGAAATGGTTACCCCCCTCCCCATACATGTCGCCGTCCCCGCTCTCTGCGATAACTGTTAAACCAGGGTTCACTGCTTTTATAGCTGTGGCGGCTGGTAGAGCTCTGCCGTGTAAACCATTGAATACGTTAGCTTTTAGATAATGTGGTGTTTTAGCAGCTTGACCTATACCGGACACTATGACCAGTTTTTCAGGTTTTACTTCGAGTTCTAATAAAGCGTCTTTAAGGATTTTTAGTATGCTGTAATTACCGCATCCGGGGCACCAGGCTATATCTATATTCCCCATATCAAACGGGTTACCGCTCATCAATATCACTTTCCTAATATTTTCTCAATTTTATCAATTATTTCTTCAACAGTGAATGGCAGTCCATTATAGCTTAGAATACAATCCGTTGCCTTAAAACCTGTAGATGAGTGTATGAGTTTACCAAACTGGCATGTTGCATTATTCTCTATGATGATTATTTTCTCCGCTTTTTCCAGATAGTTTACCGTGGAGTGGTGGATTGGATAGACTTGTTTAAAGAATAAGAGTGATAAATCTTCTCTGTTAAGTTTTTTCAAAGCCTCTCTAATCGTGTTAAAAGTTGACCCCCAGCCGATAATTAAATACTTGTACGCTTCACCCCCGTAAAGTTCAGGTGGTATCGCCTCTTTTTCTATTATTTTTAGTTTACTGAGACGTTTGTTTACCATTCTCACCCTTATTCCAAGAT
>JAWBON010000094.1:0-3424 GCA_038826135.1 Candidatus Odinarchaeota archaeon
ATAGAAGAATTCGGGGTTGAAGTATCGGATATAGTTAAACTTGAATTAGAATCCTATAGGAGCTTAAACAGTGGATTAGAAGGTTATGTTATAGATGTTGACGATTTCGGTAATATTATCACAAGCGTTCCAGTGAATGTTTTAACCAGTTTTTTAAAGAATAGAACTGGTTATATAAAGCTTTCAACAGGAGGTAAGAGTTTTAAAGCGAAGATTGGTAGAAAATTCACGGATGCAGCTGCAGGGGAGATTATAATCATACCTGGCAGTAAAGGGTTTACGGAGATCGCTTTCAACAAGGGTGATGCTTCTCGAAAACTTAAGTTAAAGATAGGCGACTGTTTTCAAATATTTTAAAAGTTATGAGGAGGCGGGTTTCGAGAATTCTCTGAGTATTCTCTCATAGACTTTTCTTTCATCACCTTTAGAGAGTTTAAACAGTCTTTCCACTATAAGCTCCGGAGTTGACTTAGCTAAATAATTATATCTAGGCTTCCGGTTAACGATTAAATTCATTTTCTCATCTAATCCTTCAGCCTCTATACCGTCAACTCTCACAGGGTTTCTCGTTAACTTAACGATTTCACCGCCCAGGTGGCTGACCATCACAGCGCAGGTTTTAGTGTTCTCGGAGAGTATGTCAAGAACTCCAGCGAGTATTTTAGCAGCGGCCCCGCTTTCAGTCATAGCCTCCACTTCATCGAATAAAACCAGTTTAGGAGCGTCAACCGCGGCTATTTTCGCAAATTTTTTAAGAGACTCTTCTAACGCTCCTGCTGTAACCATACCCCGGCTTTTAGCGAAAAAGTGTATTTCATCAAATAAACCCATATAAGCTGTCCGCGCAGGGACTAGAAGACCCATCTGACCTAGAATAGATATTTGAGCGATCAGTTCAATACACATAGATTTACCGCCAGAGTTAGCTCCTGTTAGAATGATAACCCTCTCCTTAAGACCGGGGTTAATAGGAGTTAAGCCCAAGTTATAGTCTACAGGTTCAACTTTCAGTTTTCCTTTAAACTCCTGCGCTTTTAAAAAAAGGTTAACACCGTCTTTGAAACCTATCCCCGTGTATTCCATGCTCAGATTAGGCGGGTTCAAATCATATTTTACAGAGAACTCCCCAAGTCCTAGGAAAAAGTCGAATTCTTGAACGTACGCGACTAGATTATTTATAAGAGGGATATGTTTTTCAAGTGTTTTACTGATGTTTTTAATAAGATTGTATTTTCTCGCGTTAAGCTTTACTCTTAAATTTGATTCAAGCTCACCTAATTTTTTCCTATTAGCTTCAACAGGTAGTTTAATCTCTCTAGGTAGTATACCATCCACTAAAGCAGCTTCTGATTGAGGAAGCCCCAGCCTTTTAATTATCATTTCCTCGCCTAGCTGAATGGCTTTCTCAAAAATTTCAATTACCTCCTCTGGAAGATATTGCTTGATTTTTTCAGCGTCAACCTCGTCGTAAGCTGATTGAAGTATTTTCAATATCTGCTCGCCTTTAATCGTCACAGCGCTTGAAGAAATTTTCCGTTTAATATACTCGTTAAGCTCGGTTTCAATCTGTACTACAACCTTGTCAATGCTGCTAACCGCTTTAGAGAGATTATCAATTTCAGCGTCCACACCAGGCTTCAAATCCCCTGCTTCAGTTATCCAATCCAGAGTGTTTAGTAACTCAACTATCTCCGCTTCATTAAATTTCGCGGAGAATCGCTCCTTTAACCCCTCTAAGTCCAATCTCACCCATTTCTTAACAATCTCACAGGCGGCTCTGATAATACTGTAATTAGCGGTGAACAGAGATAGAGTTTTCTCAGGTATAAGTTCACTTATAGGGGACGAACTTGACACGATTTCAACATTATCAGCGTACTCTAACTCTTCAGGGTAATATGAGCTATCGGTCATGTAGATGACGCTCTCATAGTTTTGAAGATAGTCAACCAGGCGCTCTCTCTCCTTAGCGGGAATGTAAAAAATATCACAGAATTCTTGAACACCTTTGCTTGTAAATTTTTCAAACACTTTATTATCATCTGTTATTATAACCCTTCCCGGTATCCTACTGATGTTTCTCGGTTTTTTTAAAGAGGCGACATTCACTAGAATTTTTTTAAACCATGAGATATCCTCACCGCTCATAGCTGCCACAGTGTGTTTAGCAGCTGAAGCGTAGGCCTGCCTGTCTTTAATAGCGTCGATGAACTTTGACGGGAGAGGGTGAACCGTCTTAATCTTATTCTTAGAGTAATTCGTTGAGAAAAATCCTTCTATTAAATCTATTATGTTAAAGTATATTTTTCTCGCATCATCTGTTTTCAAAACTGTTTTAACATCTAGTTTAAGTTCATCCCGTAATATTTTATTGATAAATTGCAGAGTGTTCACTATTCCTAAATCCATGCTCTCATATAATCCCAGAGCGTTAACATTTAGAGCTTCCCTGATGATTTTTTCACGATCTTTCAGATGAGCTGAAGGCTCCTCTAAACTGTTTTCAGATCTGTTATCGAGTCTTTCATCAACCATTAGACAATCCACCTTAACCATCATATTTTAAAAATATGTTCAACGCTTACTATCCTATCTTGGGGAAGGCTGTGTACGTAAACTGTTAACACTCTATCTTCAGTGAAATCCGCCTCCATGAATTCCGGGATACCGGAGTAGTCTCCTCCACCCCAAGCTCCTGTAACGCTTCCTGGATTAAGTAAAATAGTTTTATCGTATTGTATTGCGAAAGAGGAGTGAGTGTGCCCGCTGATCAGTATCTTTACACCTAGTCTTTTAGCGATCTTACTTAGCATTTCACAGTCACCCCTAGGGTAAACCTGGTCTCCGTGTATTAACCCTAATTTCAATCCGTGCACTGTTCTAACAATATACTCCGGTAATTCAATGTTATCCATATTACCCCTCACAACTATAAATTCACCTAGAGTTGACAGATAATCTAATATTTTAGCTGATGTCAAATCCCCTGTGCAAAGTATTAGCTCGTAGCTTTGCTTATTCCTGTTTAAATATTCTCTTATATACGGGTTTATCTCCCTAGCTCTTCCAGGAATATGTAAATCTCCAAGCACTAGAAGAGTCATTGAATATCCCTTTCAACACTACCGGATTTCAGAAACATCCGATAGGTTAAAGCCATAGTCTGAGGGTGAGCTGCTTTAACCTCGTCTAGTCTACCTATAGACGTGTTTAAGGGAGCTTTCTTAAGAGTATCAGGGTTTGAATAAGCTTCATCGATAATTAATTTCACGCTGTTAATGAATTTATCCAACTCTTCTTTCGACTCTGTCTCAGTGGGTTCAATCATAAGCGCCTCGCTTAAAATCAACGGGAAGTAATTAGTGGGTGCGTGAACACCTAAGTCCAAGAGGTTTTTGGCTATATCTAATGCGGATACCCCGGT
>JAWBON010000095.1:0-3359 GCA_038826135.1 Candidatus Odinarchaeota archaeon
AGGCCCTGAAACAAATTCCACAAGTTGAGCTATATCGGAAGAATAGCTGGGCAGTCTGCGAGCTTCCTGCCTCCAGATATTATTAAAATCGGTTATAGCACCCACTTCAATCGGGTAGGTTTGTCTATAGTATTCTCCCACCAAATCTAGGTTATTAACCCAAAAATCTGTTAGATACCCGTATTCCCAAGCCACCTGAGCCTGGTAGGTTTGAGCTGTTATATCCGTGTAGTGAATATCTATATTTGTATTAGGACTCTTGAACGAACCGTTAGTACAGGTTACAAAAGGCGTATATTGAATGCTTGGAACGGTTTGATCCGTGTAGTAGAGATAGTAGATTGAGCTTTGAGATTTTGTCATATTGGTTAGAAAAGTCACAGTAGCGCTTTTCACGAAGCCGGAGGGCTGGTATAAAGTGTAATTCCAAACCTGTGTGGTTACGTTAAACCAGCCTGATGAATTATACATTAACACCCTGAAACTGTTAAGCTTGGCTTGACTGTCCTGAAAAGTTAGAAAGACATTCACCGGCTCGTTTACACGGTTAACAAGCCCAGGCTCAGAGACGTTAAGCTTAATCCTGTACTTCCAGTTAGGATACAGTTCTGGAGCCCATTTTACTGTTTCAACACCATTGTTTGGACCCAGATTGCCGCCAGCTCCTTGAGCAAGAGCAGGGGCTATGAACGGTGTTAGAGGTAGGGTGAAAACTAATAGCATGATTAAAAGTATGAGAGCTGCAGTTTTCCCGGTTTTCGACAATTCAACCCCTCTATTTTATAATTGTTTTTTTACAGTGTATAAATATCTTACTTATATTTTCCATATGTTTTATCTATAAGTTGGGTTGGTCAGCCCTAGCTTAGTGTTAAAGTTAAAAATAGCTTATAATTCTAAAAATTTTGCTTGCAGTTTATTAATGATTTGAGTTCTTGAGGGAAATGACGGGTGTGAAAGTTTACCGGTGAGAGTTTGATGTATAGCTTCCGAGATTAAGTATTTTTTAAGTTTCATTAATCCATGCTCTGTGAATTTATAAATGGCTTTAGTTCTTCTGCTATGGCCAAGTTTTGTCTGAGATAGAAAGATGCAGATTTGCTGTTTAGACCATTCCCTGAGGAGTTCCCGAATTGTTTTATGAATTTTGGGGAAAAAGGTTATTTTAATGTTTTTAGATTTTGTTATTTCCTGAGCTATTCTTGAACTTGTAAAAACATAATTATTATATAAATTGTTAAGTTTTATAATAAAACGAGCTGCATCCAGTTTCACATCATCTAGGTTTAACTGAACCATATTTATCTCCTTATTCATAGGCCTCCATCAACAACTCTAAGTGTCGGACTGCTTGCCTCTGATCTATTAAGCCATCATTCCATTTCTGCCTTATAACATCTATAAGATACTCTGGGAAGAATGATACAAACATTATATCCGAGATTAAACAGATCCATTCTTCCCCATCACTGTCAGGTATAAAGCGTACAAGATTATTTCGCTCTAGTTTACTTAGTATCTGAGTGATTTGGCTTTCAGAGCTTTTTGAAGTCTTATAGAATTCGCTTTTTAAAATAAATCCTTCTCTCAACTTCTTTAGGGTAGAGTATATGTCAGGGTCCATTATCAGAGTTGACAGGCTGGATATGTCATCAGGGGTTGGTTTATAGGATGAGAATAATTCTTCAACCTGCCGCAAATAGTTTGACGATATTGTAGAGGTTGAAGCGTTCTTCCTAGCATCCGCGATTAATTCTTTAACAGGGCTTCTCAACGCGAAAACATCTTTTACCAAGAATAAGCATTCATCGGTGATCCCTTCAACGAATGAGAGGCGAATCATGCCTGTTTTTATAAACGGGGCTAGCGCTGCATTTAGATCCGGCACCTCCATGTTCTTTTGTTCTTTAATCCAGTCCACGAGTTCCCGCCTAGTTATACTGCCTTCAGTTAACTTGTTGAGAATCGTTGAGCGGATGGGGTCACTGAATATTAGAGCAAAACGCTGTTCAACTTCGACAACTGGTGTTTTCAGAATTCTCTCATATTCGCTTATCACATCTTCTATAAAGCTTGGAGTTTTAAACTTCTCTACAATATTCAGTGCAGCCTCTACAAGTATCTCCTCGAATAATTCAGGATCCTCATCTTTTTCTAGTATTAATGATACGCAGAATTGGCCCGCATCCCCTTTTAAAACACCAGAGTAATAGCTTGCAACGTTTAAATCCTCTATCTTCATACTCAGAAAACCTTGCGCAGTGTCTCCTAAGGTGTGTGTTGTGAAGATGCGCATTACATGGTCGTCGCTTACCTGTAGGTTTTCGGGATGTTTAGCCTCAACGATGGCGCCTAGCTTGTCATCCCATCTGATTATAATTAACCCTTTAGGCATTATTCCACTCCGCAATCTTTTAGTTTTAAAGATATTTTTATTATAAATAAAATACTGTTTAGTGATTTAATTATATCTTTTTTGATTACAGTAATATTATTGATAAAACCATTAAAACGATTATAATTATTATAAGATTCCAGGATAGAATAGTTGTTAAAAGCTGTTTTCTAGATTCTTTGATAACATGTGAGAGTTCAGCTACAAGTTCGGCTTTATTCAAGGATTCCGGTTTAGATTCTTGAGGTTTAAATGTTTTCAGGGTGATTGAGAGAATATCACGGCTTGTTAATGTAGTCTTGAAATCTACTGTAACAGGAGTATCATCTTTAAGCCTATACAGTGATAGAGTTTTATTATCAAATTCTAGTGTTTTACTATATTCTACCGGGTCGATAACTAGGGCTATTGAGTCTGGGAAGAGTTTCTGGTAGGTGAGCTGTGTTTTAATATCTGTACTTGATAAGAAGTCGGCGCCCATTCCAGGGTGGGAGTGAAACCAGCCGCAGATGATTGCATGCGCACATTGTTTTTTAATGTTTCCGAGAGTTTTCATCATTTTTTCAGATTCTATAGTAACGGATACTGGAGAGGATACCTGATCCGGTACCTCTATGTCTTCAACTATTAAACTGTGATCTTGAATATAACCTATTAGATAACCAGCTACCTCGCTTTTCCGGCTACCGGTAGAATTAAGTATTTTTAAAATAACAGATGGGTTAATTAAAACATCCAAGATTTTCACCCCGGTAAGTTATTCTACAAGATATAGTTACTGGACTGGAATATATTTCTTTTATTCAATTTCAATCCCAGATTAATAGGTTAGCTATCGGCCTTAAGTTAACTTTACTGCTATTTTAGATAATGTGTTAAAAGGAGTGTTGAAAACTTTTTATTTCACGTGTTTTTAAAATCGAAGAGGCTTGTAAGCGTGTAAAAGTTTCGTTTATGTTAATTT
>JAWBON010000096.1:0-3354 GCA_038826135.1 Candidatus Odinarchaeota archaeon
AAGGCCTACAAGATATTTACCGCTTCTGGTTTTTATTATCAGGATGCTTCTCTCTGAACCCACACCCGGGTCGATCACAGCCAGATGAATTGAGCCGGATGGAAAATACGGGACAGTGGACTTTAATATAAGCGCGCCTTTTCTAACATTATATTTCGGCACTTGATGTGTGATATCAATTATCTCAGCCTCAGGGCTGATGCTTAAAATAACTCCTTTAACAGCTGCCGCATACTCGTCTTTCAAACCGAAGTCTGTTGTAATAGTGATAATTTTACGCATACGCTCACACAAAGTTTAATCTTAACCTGTTATTTAAGAGATTGAGCTTCAATAAATTTAACACGCTCCACCCCTTTTATTTCATCTATTATTTTAGCAATGCTTTCAGGAACCAGTGACCGCCAGTCCCCGTCATCCTTCATTCTTCTTCTAACCTCCGTAGAGGAGTAAACACTCCTATCATACTCTTCAAAGAATCTTGCGTCAAATCCAGCGTGTTTAAAAAGATAGTTTGAAAGTCTATCATTCGTGTAAACTATGTCGAATCGAGGTACAAGTGAAACTACATGATAAACCCAAAGCCGGTTATCGTCAACATCCTGTATTGGAATCAACATATACTTGGAGTATTCAACACTCGCCTCCTCCAGAGCCGCTTTCAACATGCTTATTCTCTCCCCCGCTGTGAACGGGTTATTCTGGAAGTAACATTTTTGAGCGCTCCCCACACCTATGATTAACATGTCAACTTTTTTCAAAAGATTTTTTATAGCGTTTATATGACCTTTATGAGGGGGTTGAAACCTACCTATTATTAATCCTACAACCATTTAATCAACCTCTAAACTTTTTAGCAGCTTCATGTTTATAAGATTCTTCTCTAAGTTAACTTTACCGTTAACAACTTCAACCCCTTCATCTAGTAACATGTTAATTTTAACCCTTACGCCCGCCGCGTAGCCTCCAACATCCCCGCTTGATTTAACAACTCTATGACAGGGGACTATTTGAGGGGGGAAAGGTTTTACGTGAAGAGCGTTACCAACCGCTCTAGCATATTTTCTAGAACCGATTATTTCCGCTATCTGACTGTAAGTGGCTACATAGCCTTTAGGTATTTTAGCGGTTAAAGTATAAACTCTCCTCTTAAACCGGCTTAAAAAACCCCAGTCAACCTCACTCGCACTCATCGCCTCATCTCCGATAATAAAATATACCATGCGCGCATATTTTAAAAATTATGATAGAGATCGACGGTAGTGTGGGTGAGGGTGGGGGCCAGATTCTAAGAACAAGCCTATCGCTTTCAGCTCTCCTAGGTAAACCTGTTAGAATATATAATATCAGAATAAACCGGCCTAATCCCGGGCTTAGACCTCAGCATATGTCAAGTGTAAAAGTTTTATCTGAATTGACAGGGGCTGATTTGAAAGGTTTAGAGGAGGGATCTACTGAATTATTATTTTCACCTAAGGGTGGAAGCTTCAAAGATACTGTTATAGATATAGGCACAGCCGGCAGTGTTTCACTGCTATTGCAGACTATAACCCCTTACTGCATCTTCGCGGGTAAACCTGTTAAACTGAGGATTATCGGAGGAACAGATGTTAAATGGAGTCCTCCGATCGACTATGTCAAATACGTTTTCACCCCTATGCTTAGTAAAATGAATATTCATCTTACTGTTAACCTTGTAAAGAGAGGATTCTACCCGAAGGGTGGAGGAATTGTTGATGTTATATTCAATCCCTGTGAGGGGGTGAAGCCTATTCTAATAGGTGAGCAGAGCAGGGTGATTCAGGTTAAAGGCGTATCATACGCTGCTAATCTACCCGATCACGTGGTGAGAAGGCAGGCTGAATCAGCTGTGAAAATCATAAAAGAATCCGGGTTAATATCTGAAAAAACAGTTATCGAAATATTTCAAGAGCATCCTTCAACTTCACTATCCCCCGGCTCCGGTATAGTTTTATACGCTAATATGGATAGGGGGGGAGTTATCGGCTCAGACGCGCTCGGTGAGAGAGGTGTTCCAGCTGAAAAAGTTGGGGAAACAGCGGCAGCTGGTTTAATCTCCCAGTTGAAAACAATGGCGGGCGTTGACGGGCATATGTCTGACATGATTATTCCGTATTTAGGTTTAGCGAAAGGTTTTTCAAAAATATACACTTCCAATGTTACACTCCACGCTATGACGAATATCATGATTGTTGAAAAGTTTCTTGATGTGAAATTCACGGTTACAGGAGGAGCGAATCAACCCTCCTACATAGAAGTTGAAGGTGTAGGATTCAATCATTGTTTCTGAAATATAGCGGTTTCTAAAACTGTTTTTAAAAAGTTTTTCGCTTCACCCTCATTACGGGATGAGATTGCGCTTATGCTTCCAAGCTCCTTTATTAACTGGTTGATTTTCACAGGATCAGCTGAATCACTCTTATTTATAATAGGGATGACTGTTTTATCAGGGAAAAGGGTTTTAATATTTTTGAAAAGGTTTATCTGACCTGTTAAAGAGTACCCGCAGGTCTCCGTAGGGTCGAAGAGATATATCACCATGTCAGCTAAATGTTTTAACGCGATTATTGCCTGCAGTTCAATCTTATTTCTCAAATCCGGCTTCCTGTCAAGAAGCCCCGGTGTGTCAATCACCTGTATTCTACCACCTTTATAATCGAAGTGGCCTACTAAAATCTTCCTAGTTGTAAACGGATAATCCGCTATCTCAGGTTGAGCTGTTGAAACAGCTTTAACGAACGTTGATTTTCCAACATTAGGTTGACCTGCTACAACTATTGTAAAATTCGATTTATCTATTGAAGGGAAACGTCTCGCCTCAACAACCAAGTCGCGTATGAATTGAAGGCTTCCACCTATCTTTTTTATAAGCGATGAAACCCTGCCGTAAACTCTTCTCTTAATATTAATAACCTCTAGCTTACCTGAAGCCTCCCTCAGTTTTGCAGCTTCCTCGCTTATTATTCTCTTTATAATGGCGGGCGCTCCGTTAATGGAGGATAAAGCCTGTTTAGTTTCATCAACTCCGAAAAGCGTGTCAATCAACTCATGGTAAAAAGGCTCAATTCTATCTAATGATGGGAAATTTTTAACAGTGGAATCTAAGGTATCTGTTAAAACTTTTCCGAAAACTTTTATTTTAATTAAACTATCCCGTTTTATGAATTCAAGCCGTTCTTTCAGTCTCCTCGGTTTATAACCTGATTTAAGAGATTTTCTGAAAGCCTTATCCAGTAAAACTTCACCTTTAGGCGGCGGTTTTAAGTCTTCAAACGGGTTCATTTCAAAACCTCTTATATCTTTAAACACAACGCGTTTCTTAGCGGCTGGCAG
>JAWBON010000097.1:0-3194 GCA_038826135.1 Candidatus Odinarchaeota archaeon
GATGATTAAATATTCAAAATTTTCAGATCAATTAAGAGTGGTCTTTCTTGCAGGTATAACCTTCGGTGGGTTTAACACTGTTAATATAAAAGAATTGTATAATTCACTGAAAATACCAGTTATAGTTATCTTAGATAAGAAACCAAATTATGAAAAAATCAAGTTAGGCGCTAGCAGAATTAGAAACTATGAGAGAATAATCGAATCAGTAAATATCGCCGGTAAAGTGATGGAGAGCCAAACATTTAAGGGGCGTGTTTATTTCCAAATATCCGGCGTAGACTCTGATAAAGCTGCGAATTTAATAACAATATTTCAAGGAATTAGCAAAATACCTGAGCCTTTAAGAGCGGCACAGCTAATAGCAAAAATTTTTAAGAGGGAAAATAATCTTAATTAAGAATTCTTAAGCAGAGGAGACCTAACTTGGATTTTTGTGATGAGTGCGGTGGACTTCTTTATCCAGTATCTGATAAAGAATTAAAGTGTAGAAGATGCGGCAAAACTGTAATTATAGACGGCGGGTCCGGTGTTAAAGAGAATTTGAGCATTAAAAAAAATATGAATCACGGGCCTAAAAGTAAAACCTATGTTGTCAAAGAGGAGCTTAAGACAATGCCAACTGTTAAAGTAGAGTGCCCTAAATGTAATAATAAATTAGCCTATTACTGGCAGCTTCAAACCAGAGCCGGTGATGAACCGTCGACCAGTTTCTTCAGATGTACTCTATGCGGCTACACGTGGAGAGAGTATTAATCGGAAGATTTATATAAAATAAACCGACTAAAATCTATAAATATTTAAAAAAAGTTTAATTCGTTTTATAAGGGGAAATGGTCGGCTTGCAAATATTAAAAACGAATGAAGTAATAAAAATGGCGATTACAGGACTACCGGGTGTTGGTAAAACAACAATCACCAATCTTCTAACAAATAAGAAAATCCCTGAAAAACACGATCCTACTATAGGCGTTAACTTCTCAAATACAAAGCTTCAGGAACTTAACAGTATACTATCAGTATTCGACTTCGCCGGTCAGGATAGATTCGGCTTTATCTTAGATGATTTAATAAAAGGCTCAAAAATAATTCTACTAGTAACTGATTCAACCCCTCGAACCGTTTTAAACAGCATCCCATTACTTAACAGGCTTAAGATTATTGCACCTAGCAGTAGAATAATAGCCATAGCAAACAAACAGGATATACAGGGAGCTCTCAGCCCGGAAAGAGTGGCTAACATATTAGGATTAGAAACTTACGGGATGATTGCAATCGACTGTCGAGAAAAAGTTCATATGTATAGAATACTAGTTAACGCATTAAAAACTGTTCATTAAAATCGCTCGGTAGTTAACATGTATAGTGAGGCTGCTATTTGGAAAACCATAAGAGACTTGAATCCTAACGATAACAGAGTCAGAATTATTGGAAGAGTAATAGAGACTAGTGGAAACCACATAGTCGTAGATGATGGGACGGGAGTTATTCTAATAGATATCAGCAACATCCCTAAAGAGAGTGTAGGCGCCAACGTTTTAGTAACCGGTTCAGTCCATCAGAGAAATGATAGTAAAATTGTTATAGAAGCGGATTTAATAAACAATATCGAGCATGTTAATTTTGAAATATATCATAAAATATATGATTTAATTAAAACACATCGTTAAGTTTTTAACCTTTAAACTATAAAAGTTTAGAAGAGTGACCGTGAATGTTCAAAATAAAATTTTCAGATGCGAAGTTTTGGAAAAATATATCGGAGGCTTTATCATCGCTTGTTGATGAAGGTAGTTTCACAGTCAGCCCACCGGGAATAAAGATGAGGGCTATGGATCCTTCTCACATCGCTATGGTTGATTTTGAACTGCCAAGCGAAGCCTTCCAACAATACGAATGCTCTAAAGAAGTTAAAATAGGTTTAAACCTGGATGAAATGGTTAAAATTATGCGCAGAGCGGCTGCAGGTGACGCGTTGGAGCTGTCAGCTGAAGAAAACCTAGATAGGTTAAATATCAAATTCATCGGAAAAGCCACCAGACGCTTTAGCCTTTCACTAATCGACATTCAAGCGGAGAATATCCCTACACCCAATATAGATTTTAAATCTAGTGTAAAAATGACTACAGACACCTTAAGACAGGCTATCGAAGACGCGCAGATTATAAGCGACCATATAAAATTGGCGATGGAGGGTGAAGTATTAACATTAAAGGCTATAGGGGACACGGGCGAAGTTGAAATAAAACTTGAAAAAGACAACGATTCAGTTCTATCCGTCGAAACCCAGGAGAATTCCTCTGCCACCTATTCACTAGAATATCTTAACGATATAATGAAGGGGGCTTCAACCTCTAATATAGTGGAGCTTAGTTTCGCAACTAATATGCCTATAAAAATAATGTTCCCGATAGAGAAAGGCGGGATAACGTATTATTTAGCACCACGCGTTGAAGCGGAATGAGATGAGTTAATGAGCGATACTCCAAACAGGAAAATCGCTTTCAAATACCCTTGGAGTGTTGACGCTTCAAAATACGTGAGAAATCTAGATATTAAAATAGGCGAGTTAAAAGAGGGCGCCCCTCAAGTAGACTATGTTTTTAGACGATTCAAACTGTTGATGAAAACATCCACTGATCAAATCCAGGATATACACAGAGAATACTTAGAGTGCCCCCACATCCCTTACGTATTACCTATAGCCTCTATCATTTTATCTATAATAGATGATGGGCGGCTTGTAAACAGATGGGCGGTTATAGAATCTAAAATAACTCAGATTAACCTAATCGATGAGGAGCCTGAAATAATAAGGAGAGTAGTAGGTGAAAAATTCAACTGGCAAGCTCAATACCTAGATAAAATAGATAGAAAAACTCTATTATCGAAGACAGGTATGAATTATGATTGGAAACTACGGTTCCAAGATTTTTTATCCGCTAACACGCTCTTCCATGACGCCTACTGGAAACTGAATAACCAAATCATTTTCGAAGGAAACGTGCTGCTAACACATCAGATACTCACTCGTCTCATAAGTGAGAGAGTTAGATTAGATTTAGCCTCAAGAAAACTTGTTAAACCCGATTTAAAAGAGTTGGATAATAGTTTCCTAGGCCTTATTGAATATTTAAAAGCAGATTGGGTGAAGTTAAAGAAGAATATAGGTTTCCCAGACACTCAAATAGAAG
>JAWBON010000098.1:0-3157 GCA_038826135.1 Candidatus Odinarchaeota archaeon
CTTAGAAACCTGTAAGCTTACAGTGCTTTTAGTTTACGAGGAAAACTGCGGGGAATGTGAACGCATAGAATCAGAGTTAAACTCGTTAATCCCTGTTTTTAAAAATAAAGTATACTTCTATAAAGCTGACTGTAAACTTTCAACCATATGCGACCGATACGATGTGAAACAGTTACCCTCTATCTTATTTTTCAAGAATCATAATTTAATTGAGACTATTCGCGGGCATGTTGACATTGTTGATGTTAAAGATAGGGTTGCAAGGCTGCTTGATGATATTAAATTTCGTAACGGTTAAGTTTATATCTAATAACGGTGTTATATAGGCCATGGTTCGCGACCCCGTCTGCGGCATGGAAGTAGACCCGGAAAAAACTCCTTTCAAAAAAGAAGTTAACGGTAGAACATACTATTTCTGCAGTGAAACATGTCTTCGAATATTCGAATCTCCTGAAAAAGAACTTAAATCGATGCGCAGACGTGTAAGCATAGCTGTGACAGGGGCTATCGCTTTAGCGGCTCTAAGAGCAGCTGCTTTTCTTATATTAGCCGCAGGAGTCACCTTCTTCACATGGGCTCCTATAAGTCTGATACCGTGGCTCAACTATGGGATGATTCTTTTCATTATAACCACACCTATACAATTTATAGGCGGCTGGACATTCTATGTTGGAGCTGTCAAAGCTGTGAAAAACCATGTCGCTAACATGGATCTTCTTATCGCGATTGGAACCCTTACCGCATACATATATAGTTCAATAGTTATATTCGCGCCTTGGATCCTGCCCTTTCCAGCTAAAGATGTGTACTTTGATGTGGCTGCTATAATCATAGCTTTTGTTTTACTTGGCAAATACTTTGAGGAGGCTATTAAAAAACGCAGCTCCGCTACTATTCGGAAACTGATGGATTTATCCCCCACCATGGCTAAAGTCCTCCGCGAAGACGGTGAGAAAATAATCCCTGCCTCTAATATAATGTTAGGTGACCTTATCATCGTCTCGCCTGGTGAGAAAATACCCGCAGACGGTGTAGTCGTGGAGGGGGCCTCTTCAGTCGATGAGAAAATGTTAACGGGTGAAAGCTCACCTGTTGATAAAAATATCGGTGACCAGGTTATAGGGGCTACAGTTAACTTAACCGGTGTTTTAAAGATTAAAGCCACCAGAGTAGGCTCAGAGACAGCTCTTAACCAGATAATAAAAATGGTTGAAGAAGCTCAAGCGTCAACCGCCCCGATTCAGAGAATAGCGGATAAGGTTGCAGCTAAATTCGTACCCGGCGTGGTTTTAGCAGCTATTTTATCGCTGATAATCTGGACATTATTCATAAACAACTACAGCATAGGATTACTCTCATTTATCGCTGTTATGATAATCGCCTGCCCCTGCGCTCTAGGTATAGCAACCCCCACTGCTTTAATTGTAGGGGTGGGTAAAGGAGCTGAGTCAGGGATTCTTATAAGAGGGGCTGAATACCTTGAAGCCGCTCAAAGCCTGACAACAATCGTATTCGATAAAACAGGGACCCTCACCAGAGGAGAGCCTGAGGTAACCGATATAATACCATTAGAAGCGAATCTTGAAGAAGTGCTTACTTTAGCAGCTATAGCTGAGAAATTCTCAAATCACCCGCTTTCAAAAGCGTTAATTAAGAAAACTGTTGAAAACCATATAAATATCCCGGATCCTGTGGAGTTTAAATATGTTCCAGGAGCGGGGAACATCGCAGTATACAATTCTAAAAAAATTCTCAGCGGAGGTAGACGTCTTCTCCAACAATTTGAAATCAATATCCCCGATTCTGTTGAAAAAATACTTGAAAAAATTGAGAGCGAAGGTAAAACCGTTACAATCATATGTGTTGATAAAACTATTAAAGGAATTATAGGTTTCGCAGACAGTTTGAAAACATATGCTGAAGAGGCGGTAAACCAGCTTACCCGTATGGGTTTAGAAACCTATATTTTAAGCGGCGATAACGAGCGGACTGTGAAAGCAATCGCTTCTAAACTAGGTATAAAACAGTTTAAAGCTAATGTCCCACCCTGGGAGAAAGCTAACGTTATAAAATCCTTGCAAGCGGAGGGTAAAGTTGTAGCGATGGTGGGTGATGGAATAAACGACGCTCCTTCTCTAGCTCAAGCTGATATAGGAATAGCTTTAGGCAGCGGCTCCGATATAGCTAAAGAAACAGGGGGGATAATACTGGTTAAAGACGATCTACGTGATGTTGTTAAAGCTATTAAGCTTAGTAAGAAAACAATGTCAACTATTAAACAAAACCTGTTCTGGGCGTTCATATACAATATTATAGGAATCCCGATAGCTGGTCTAGGTCTTCTCAACCCTGTTTTCGCAGCCGCTATAATGTCTTTCAGCTCACTTTTCGTGGTAAGTAACTCCGCACGGCTTAAAACATACAAACTAGATTACCGCTAATAATTTATTAAACACCGGTTAATAATATTTTAAAAAGGGATCTACATGTTCACAGAAGATGAACTGGAACGCTACTCTAGACAAATAGTTTTAAACAATATCGGAGAAACCGGTCAGGTTAAACTTAGAAAAAGCCGGGTTTGCATCGTAGGAGTGGGTGGTTTAGGATGGCTTGTAGCTCTTCAACTAGCCGCTATGGGAGTCGGATATATTAAATTAATCGACAGGGATATCGTGGAGCTTTCAAATCTGCAACGCCAGCTCATATTTGAAACAGAGGATATTAATAAACCGAAGGTTGAAGCCGCTGCTAGAAGACTTCGCCGTTTAAACCCGAATATAGACGTCAAACCTGTAATGGTTTCAATATCATTAGAAAACATATACGAGCTTTTAAACGATGTAGATGTCGTTGTAGACTGTTTAGATAATTTCAAAGCGCGTATGATCCTTAACTACGGTTGCATCCGTAGAAAAACCCCCTTAGTGTATTCTTCAGCTATTAGATTATACGGTGCTGTTCACACAGTTATACCTGGAAAATCAGCCTGTCTTGAATGCTTATACGGTGATGTTGAAACCTTGGAAGCGGAAAGCTGCGCTGAAGTCGGTGTTCTACCCACTGTTCTAGGCGTGGTTTCAAGTACAGCTTCACAAGAAGTTCTTAACATTATATTAACCGGTAACCCGCTGCTTACAAAACATCTACTTATAAT
>JAWBON010000099.1:0-3047 GCA_038826135.1 Candidatus Odinarchaeota archaeon
CCTAAGAAACTGGATAGAAGGGAACTGCTTAAATTTATACTTAAAGGCTTCCCTTACATAGGGGACAAGACCGCTGAGAAATTATTACGGGGTTTCGGTTCTCTGCGTAAAATTTTAACAGCACCAAGAATAGAGCTGATAAGGTTAGGCGGTGTAACATTGAAACAAGCTAAAATAATCACAGAACTCTTAGACTCCCCGTATTTAATAGAGGAGAAAACTGAAGCTAAACAGGAAAAACTAGGGGAGTGAGTTATTGTCTAGGTATAGAAGGCATGTAGACGAGATACTTAAACTTATGAGTGATCAAAGCAGAATTAGAAACGTAGGTATTGTAGCTCATATAGATCATGGGAAAACCACCCTATCCGACTCACTTTTAAGCGCTTCTGGATATTTATCAGATGAATTAGCGGGTAGTGTGAGGGCTTTAGACTACTTGGAAGAAGAGCAGCTCAGAGGTATAACCATTAAAGCCGCTAATATCTCCCTTTTATTCGATTATAATGATAACTCTTATCTGGTAAATTTAGTCGACACACCAGGTCACGTCGACTTTACAGGAAATGTTACACGGGCTTTAAGAGTTATAGACGGTGTGATAGTTGTAGTCGACTCTGTTGAAGGTATAATGGCTCAGACTGAAACTGTTACAAGACAAGCATTATCCGAAAATATTAAACCCGTACTATTCATAAATAAAATTGACAGATTAATAAACGAGCTTAAACTATCAGAGTCGGAGATACAGGCGCGTCTTCAAAATATAATTCTGGAATTTAATAATCTAATAGATTCATATTCAGATGAAGGGTTTAAATCTGATTGGAAGGTTAACCCATTAGATGGCTCGGCTTTCTTCGGCTCAGCTTTAGACGGGTGGGGATTCAATTATGAAATATTTAATAAGAAAAATATAAGGTTCAGATTTATAATAGAGAAATACAAAAACTCTGAGAAATCATCGTTGAAAAACACGCTTCCCGTTCATGAACCTGTAGTTCAAGCTGTTATAAAACACGTTCCACCTCCGCGAACAGCTCAGAAATATAGAATAGCTAAAATCTGGTCCGGAGTTGCTGATTCAGAGGCAGGGGGTAATTTAATTAACTGTAATCCCGCGGGGCCTACTATATTAGCTGTCTCAAGTATAATCTATGATCCTAAACTAAAATACACTATAGTCGCGAGAATATTTTCAGGAACTGTGAGAAGGGGGGACACTCTAATAGCACTATCTGATAAATCAAAGCATACGGTAAACCAAGTTTTTCTTTTAATGGGGCCTTCCAGAGAACTTATTTCTGAAGCTAAAGCGGGGAATATTATCGGGTTAAGCGGCTTAGCGGGTATAAAATCCGGGGAAACCTTAGTTCAAGAAGGGTTTGACAATAAAATGATACCCTTCGAACAGATCAGATATGTTTCGGAACCTGTAATGACTGTTTCACTAGAGCCGGTGAAGCTAGCACAGTTACCCGACCTTATAAACAGTCTAGAAATTTTAGTTATTCAAGACCCTAATCTAAGAATCTCAATTAATAAAGAGACGGGGGAATATCTTCTATCAGGTATCGGCGAATTACATCTTGAAATAACAATTAATAAACTTAGAGAGAAAGGTTTTGAAATCATCGCCTCTGAACCGATGGTTATTTACCGGGAAACTATAAAAGACACGTTAGAAAGAGCAGTCGAATCATCGTCATTTATTAGAAAAATAACATTAAAACTAGGCCCCCTGTCTGATGAAATGATATCATTTTTAAGTAAATACGGTAGCGAACCCGTAGACCAAACAAAGATTTTAAACACGTTTAAAAGAAATTTTAAAGATAACCCTATAGCTGAAAGAACAATATGGGTTTTTCCAAACGAGAACATACTAGTTAGCGACCTACCTGAAATAAACTCTAAAATATCCGAGGCTTTGATTCAAATAATTAGAAGTAAGCTTGCTGCTGGTTTACTATGCGAAGAACCTGTAAGAGGGATTATGGTTAGAATTAAAGAGCTTGATTTAGACGAGAAAAAACTGAATTTAGCAGAGTTAACATCCATGTTAAACAATCTTTTCAACCAAGTTTATAATGATTGCAACCCGATATTGTTAGAACCAATTTATAAAATTCAGATAACCTCCCCACAAGAGTTTGTCGGTAAGATTTCAACACTTTTATCGCAGAAAAGAGGGCGTGTAGAAAGCATCTTAGAGGGTAAAAACACGGTTACAATTAACGGCTACATGCCTGTCAAGGAAACATTTGAATTATCCGATGAGCTAAGATCAAAAACCTCTGGTAAAGCTTTCTGGCAAACACAATTTTATAACTGGCAGCCGCTTGGAGAAAAAGAGGCAGAGCACGTGGTGAGAGAAATCCGGGAGCGGAAAGGTCTCCAAACCTAGTTTTTCAGTCACCGCACACCTCACATTTCTCATTTCGCCTTATAGTAACATATTCAAAAGAGGTCTCAAAACCATCGAAGACAAGCATACGCTCATATAAAGGCTTACCCAAACCGGTTAATAGTTTAATCACTTCTAAGGCTTCTATTAAACCGATTACACCCGGAGTCACTCCAACCACTGGGAAACCGCCTTCAACTTCACTAACACCTTTAAACACACATTCTAAACAAGGCCCTTTTTTAGGTATAATTGTGAACACTTGACCCCCCCAACCAGTAACCCCGCCGTGAACTAGAGGGATACGTTTTTTTACACAGTACCTGTTTAACAGAAACCTTGTCCCCCAGTTATCTAATGCATCCACAACTACATTACAATCCCCTATAACCTCAACTATATTATCATCATTAAGAATGGTAGTGTTGAAAACAACATTAATCTCAGGGTTAAGTTTTTTAACCTTCTCAGCAGCCACCTCGGCTTTAAACCTGTCCAAATCACATGTGAAAGCGATTATCTGCCTGTTCAAATTGCTTAACTCAAATCTTTCACTATCAACAATTATTAAGTTGCCAACCCCAGCAGCCGCTAAATAAATCGCTAAAGGCGAACCAAGCCCCCCGAGCCCTATTATAGC
>JAWBON010000100.1:0-3041 GCA_038826135.1 Candidatus Odinarchaeota archaeon
TAGAATAGTTGGCGAACTTAAAGCGTTGGAGATAATAACACGCAGTAAAGCGGAAAACATTGTTATAGTAGCTT
This sequence comes from Candidatus Odinarchaeota archaeon, assembly GCA_038826135.1. Classification (GTDB taxonomy): domain Archaea; phylum Asgardarchaeota; class Odinarchaeia; order Odinarchaeales; family Odinarchaeaceae; genus Odinarchaeum. The sequence continues at coordinate 75 of JAWBON010000100.1, forward strand.
TAAAACCCTTAGATGTAAAAGAGTTGACCGGTCAAATCCCCAAGCCGGTTGATATAGGGAGGATAATAACAATCGCCAGGTTGAAGAATCCTCATAAAAAAATTCTGTTAGGATGCGCCAGACCGGGTGGCGTTCACAAGGTGAAAACAGATCTGCTGGCTATGAAGGCGGGTGTTAACGGTGTCGCCTTTCCAACACAGGAGGCGATTAACTATGCTAGTAAACTGGGTTTAACTAAAATGTTTATACCTTATTGTTGCTCGTTTATTTGACTCTGTTTTTAAAACCTGGAAAAGATAGGTTTTAATATTGTATAATTAAAATTTAATTTAAAAATAAATCTAGGAGAATATATTATGAGTTATGTGAAAGTAGCTGCAACCACAGATATTCCAGCGGGAAAAATGAAAACGGTTAAAGTAAAAGATAAAGAGGTTCTAATAGCTAATGTAAACGGAAAATATTATGCGATAGGGGGTAAGTGCACTCATAAAGGCGGGGATCTTTCAAAAGGAACACTTACAGATAATATTATAACATGTCCAAGACACAAGGCCAGGTTCGATGTAACCACAGGTAAATCTGTATCAGGACCGAAGATACCGTTAAGCAAGCAACAGTTAAACCCTGAACCAGTATACAAGGTTAAAGTTGAAGGCTCAGATATTCTAGTATCAATAGAGTGAAAAACACTTCTATATTCTTATTTTTTCTAGAATATTTAATAAGAACTGGTTAACTTAGCATTCTATCTCTCCAACGCTCTATTTGCGCAACCAGCTCTTCAATATCTCTTTTCGTAAGCTTCGAATCCTTATATTTTCTTAACGTGTTTATAACCCGCGCTATCTCATGGTACACAGGGTGAAAAGAGTGATGCTCCATTAACTTATCCCGAGCTGTTTCAAACTCTCTGGCAAGCTCTTCACCTGAAAAACCAGATTCTAAAGTAGAGGCCATAGATCTGAATATATCATCCACAGGCCCTTTAGAGGGTGTTGCACGGGATAGTGTTGAAGCAACAGTAGCAGGCTCCTCCACCGGTTTAACTTTAACAGTGGGTTCAGCAGCCTCCATTCTAGCAGGCTTAGGCTCAGGCTTCACCGCTTCAACAGGCTTAGCAGCTAAAGTTTGAACAGCTTCCTCAATTACCATAATCCTGTCATATAATTCTTTAATATCTATTTTCTGATCCCTTAACTGGCCTAGTAAACTACGGATCTGCTCAAACTTGCCCGCAACAGTTTCAATAAGCTCTTTAAAAAGCCCTCTGAGAGAGTTGTTTAAACTGATAAGTTCATCAATTTTTTTAACAATAGCTTTCTGACTCTCCTCAGACATGTAAACCACCTTAAACCTATTAAAGATATATTTTACAATGTATTAAAAGCTAGCTTTACAAATTAAATAAAGATATTGTTTTAACAAAATCTTTTTATTAAAGGATAAGTTAAGTTTTAAAAGAAAGCTTAAACATTTTTAAGAGGGTTTATATTGGAGTCGGATATCGGAGAGATTAAAGCGGGAATTGTTGTAACAGCACTTTTAGAATATTTCGAAGAAATCTTCGTCAGCAGAAGAGTTACAAAAGAAGGCGGAGTAATATATCAGGTTGAAGGCCCATTAGGGTCGCTGTGCGGTTTCAGAGTTGAAGGCGATAAAGTAATTTTCACACCGGATTCAAAGTTCGGAGACAAGGAAAAAGAGATTAAAGAAATAATAGCTAAAAGAGCCGGCGTAATAGAGTATGCCCCTCCACCTGTAATGGAGAAACCTATCCGAGAGGAGCCTCCTGTACCAGTGGAGGAGATGGTTACACGCCGTGAACGGGCTCCTGAGCCTGAGATTTCCGAGACAAGTAGGCCTATTATACCGTCAACGCTGGGAATAGCTGAAGGCTTAGACACAGCGCCAGGCGGTGTTTTAGAGTTCGAAGACGGTGTATTCGAGATATTAACAGAGCAGCAGCCTATTCCATCAACATCCTATATGGTTTCACTGGGGAAATATAAAAGCGAGTGGGCTGTAGCTGTTACACGAGGTAAAAAAGTTATAGGAGTTGAGAAGCTTTCAGCCCTAGACACGAACGTGATAATAGGGGCTATTCAGAAAATAATAGTTATACCTTTATTCTCCCCGTACGCTGTTTCAAGAGCGGTTGGTAGACTACTAGAAGAAGTTAAATCGAAAAAATAAAAAATAAGGGGAATTTATTTTTTAAGACCTTGGTAGACGCCGATAACCGTGACCCCTACACCTATCAGTGTTAAGATTAAAGTCATTATTTGAATTGTTCCCAGTAGAATGTGCGGTAGGAAAGATGTAAGACATGCTAAACCTATGAAGAGTATTAGTAGACCGCCTCGAAGAGTTGAATTAGGGTTAGGGATTTTTTCAGAGATTAAACCGTATATGATATTCGCTATTCCTGCGAAAATCATTATGAACCCGAAGACATTCCAGAAACCTAATCCCCCGAAGAACAGTGAAACAATCACCGTCACAATTGTTCCTATGACAATCAGCATTATTGACCCGTAGAATTCTGCTAACATAGATATTCGCTTAGTTTTAGATGTGCTCGCCGTCATTTTAATCACCTTATGTTAAAGCTCCCGCAGGCTGATATACTGCAGCCTGCCATTCAGCGAATGCGTAAGCCCATGCACCCACTTCCATAGCCACCGCGTGATTCAAGTAGGATGTGACATCTCTGATTCTATCCCCGATCGTGATCATATCTAATAGGAACCTGTCTATCTTAAACTGGCATATGTCAAGTGTATGATAGAACATATAGTACATCTTATATAATGGGCCAGCCGGCCATACAGCGGTTATGTTAGCGTAGAATGCAACCAGTAAGGTGGTTATATTTGAACCCGCGTACACTGAAGGGTCGAATCCCCACCGGATTAGTGTAGCATTATCCGGTGTAAGAGCAGGGGTTGTCCTGTTTAATGATAA
>JAWBON010000101.1:0-2867 GCA_038826135.1 Candidatus Odinarchaeota archaeon
TCCGCCTAATGGTTCCACTATGCCTGTGATTGTTGCTTATCCAGCTGCTTTTATTTGTGTTTTCCCTCTCTTGTCAATAGGGTGCTACCCTGTTCATTCCAATATATTTTATAGTCTGATAGTTGGGTTGTTATTAACATGTTAATTTATTCTTCTAGTTTTTTTATTTCTTGTTCTAGTGTGTCGGCTATTGTTTGTATTATTTGACTTATTTTCTCTATTTTCTCGTTTGCTGTTTTCTGTGTTAGGTGTTTTCTGAGTGTGAATATTGTGTGGAATATTTTTCTCATGTTTTCTCTTATTTTGAGGGCTTGCTGGTTTTCTACCTGTGGCCAGGTGTGGTTGAATATGAAGGGTGCGAATAAGCCTATGCTGTTTTGATTGTATTCTTCGCGTTGTTTTTCCTGTTCTTGTAGGAATTTTCTCCCTTCTTCGGTGATCTGGTAGGGTTTTCGTCCTGTTTCATCTTTGGGTAGTTGTTGGATGTAACCGTAGTCTTCCAGTAATGCTAGTAGTGGATATATTGAGCCGGGGCTGGGGGTCCATCTTCCTGCTGTCTGTTCTTGGATTTTATCCATGATTTCTTTCCCTGAGTGTGGTTTTTCAGCTAATAGTTTCAGGACTTGGTATCTTAGGAAGCCTTTCGGAACGGTTGCCATGTGTTTGCTCCAGTGGGCGAAATGTCTGGGGTTGCACATTTATATACCTCCTTATCGAATACGTTATCATATTTGATATTAAATATGACATCTAATATAAAAACATATCACCAAGCTCTAACCTACATCCTGTTAAACTTTTAATTCAAGCACTCAAAATATTTACTTGTTAAAGGTGACGGAGATGTTCGAAGTTAAAGTTGAAAAAATTAAAGGCCACTGTCCTGTTTATAAAATAGGTGATCGAATCACTATCGAGCCGCCTAGAATTATTTTAGATAGAACAGACGCATTATGCATCCACGCATTACCTGTAATATTACACTATGCTATCGCAATTAACGAAGGTATCGACCCGGTTAAACTAGGTCTAACTACACCAAAAGAGTCAGACGTGTATTATCTTCAATGCTTAGATCCCGGACCACCGTATACGAAGGGCGGCACGGTTATTTTTAAATGTAGGAGAATATAGGTGTAGTGTTTTGAAGTGTAGTATCTGCGGCTCTGAAAGGCTTCCAGTAAGTGGTAGTATAGGGGTTTGCCGGGAGTGTATACTGAAAAACCCGGATGAAGTGTTACCACTAGTTTTTGAAAAAGTTAACTGTATCCGTTTAAGCATGGGTGAAAGTCTTCTTAACAGTCAGACTGGTTTAACATGTTTCGGATGCGGGAATAACTGTAAAATAAGTGAAGGCGGGAAAGGTGTTTGCGGTTTATTTGAGAACCGGCAAGGTAGAATAATTCGATTAGCGGGCATGCCTAGTAAAGGTTTACTGGATTTCTACTATGACGCGCTGCCGACTAACTGTGTAGCGGATTTCGTATGTCCCGCTGGCACCGGCTGCGGTTATCCTAAATACGCTTACAAAAACGGCCCGGAGTACGGTTACTATAATCTGGCTGTGTTTTACCGCGGTTGTAATTTTAACTGTTTATTCTGTCAGAACTGGCATCACCGACCTGTTAGCGGTGGAGGGAAATATTTATCAGCTGAACAGTTAGCTGGGCAGGTGAATGATAAGGTTGCCTGTATCTGCTATTTTGGAGGTGATCCGACCCCTCAATTACCGCATAGCATAGAAGCCAGCCGCATAGCCTTACAGAAAGCTGAAAAACAAGGGCGGATTTTAAGAGTTTGCTGGGAGACTAACGGCGGGATGAACCGTGCTCAGCTTAAAACCATTCTCTCCTTAGCGTTAAAATCAGGTGGAATTGTAAAATTCGACTTAAAATTTTACAGTGAACCGCTTAACCTTGCTTTATGCGGCGTATCTAATAAGACCGCTATCAGTAATTTCCAGTATGCCGCTGAATTTTTTAAAGAAAGATCTCAGCCGCCTCTGATAGTGGTGAGTACGCCTTTAATTCCAGGATATACATCTGTTGAAGAGGTTGAAAAAATAGCTTCGCTAATTGCTAGCGTTAACCCTGATATACCTTACCGGCTACTGGGGTTTACCCCTAATTTTCAAATGAGTGATTTACCGTCAACTAGTAAAAACCATGCGTTAAAATGCTTGGAGGCAGCTCGTCAAGCTGGGTGTAAAACAGTGAATATAGGAAATTATCCACATCTTTCCGATATAAACTATAATTCCTAGTGCGGTCATGAGTTATGCTACACGTGGATTTTTTACATGGTTTTCGTATATTCTCTCATCCAGAAGACGGCATCTAAGATGTGTTTGAGGTAGGCGGTATCATCTTTGTTCAAGTGTAAATAACCTCCATCTCCCCCTTTGTCTAATAATTTGGAAACCTAATTTGTTTAAGACTTTAATTATTTTTTCGGCGGGGAGGGGTTTTAATTTCATTTAGGATACATCTGCTCTTACTCTTTGAATACCTACAAAATTTAATTTAGGTAAATCCTCTTCGCTTTCAACTTCAAGATACACTTCAATCGCTTCTTTAACGCGGTTTATTAATTCGTCAATTGTTTTTGCCTGTGTATGACAGCCAGGTAGCTCTGGGACACTCGCCACATAATAACCGTCCTCGTCTTTTTCTATAATAACTGTGTAATCTCTTTCCATACCGTTCACCTTAAAAAAAATAAGGAATAAAAAACTAAAAAATATTATTAATGAACTTATTTATCGTTATATTTGATTAATCGGTACGAATACTTAACAATATATTTTTACTAATGTTTACAGTTACTCTTTCTATTTATATTTGTTTATTGGTTAATATGAAACGCGA
>JAWBON010000102.1:0-2854 GCA_038826135.1 Candidatus Odinarchaeota archaeon
ACTTAGCTGTTGATTGATCAGCCACTTGACCTGCGTACACGTGGAAACCGTACTCTTTATTTTTTTCAAAAATTTTTTTCACAGTTCCTCTGATATTTTTGAAGACGGGGTTAAATATATATAAAATTATGGTTGAACTGATTATAATTGAAAAAGTATTTAATAAAATGAAATAGTATGCTTGAATGGGTATAATCTGAATTAATGTTAAAGCCCCGATTATGTAAATAACACTAGGAACAACGTAAAATAAAGCTAACATAGATATTTTATTTGTTCCACGAGCTAAATTTGGAATTAATAATTGAAATGGTAACGGTGTTAATACAAAAGATAAATATCTCATCAACCACCCGATGTTAATATTAAATATCTGATCAACGAAAAAACTCAGAATAAATATGGTAAATGAATATGATATACCTATCAGTAAAGCAATTATTATAGAGGCCCCAACTATTTCTCTCTCTTCATTCTTGTTTATTACCTGCGCTGCTAATAAGCTAGCGGAAGTGAAGAAACCGAATCTAAAAAATAATACGATGAATGTTGTGAATGAGAAAAAGAATGTGAATAAACCATAGCCCTCAGGGCCTAATATCCGAGTATTAATTATACCTGTTACAACACCTAGAATTAGAGCCGCAATCTGAGATAAATATAAAGTTGATATTTGAACACCTATTTTACTTAGTAAGTCTGTTTTAAACTCGCCTAAAAAAGACTTAAAGTTTTGAAAGCCTAGGTTCACTGACATCCCCTTTACCTAAAACTTTTATTTTAAAACCTGTTTTAATCCATAAACTGTGATCTAAACAGTTTCTAGTATCGACTAAATTTTTGTCTTTCATAAGACAGGCTATTTTCTCTGGTGAAATATTCTTGAAAACCGAATGGTCAGTTAATAAAACTATACAACTGCTTCCTTTAACAGCTTCATTTAAGTCTAAAATAGGATACTCAAATCTTTTAACAAGCGGGTCATGTACTTTAATATCGTAACCTTCATTTTCAGCGATTCTAATGAATTTTAAAGCCGGAGTTTCACGTGTATCGTCAACATCTCTCTTATAAGCTACTCCTAAAATAGTTAATGTCTCACCTGGCGGGATATTTATCTTTTTAATTATTTCCATTACATGTTTAGGCATAGAATCATTGATTTCCCTAGCTAAACTAATTATCTTACTTTTAGATGAGTTTTCTATTAGAAACCACGGGTCAACTGCTAGGCAGTGACCTCCCACTCCTGGGCCAGGATTGAGAATATTCACTCTAGGATGCCTGTTTGCAAGCGATATGGCCTCCCATATATTAACCCCTATATCTTCAGCTATTTGAGCAAATTCATTGGCTAGTGCTATATTAATGTCACGGTAAGTGTTCTCCATTAGTTTAACCATCTCTGCTGTTTTAAGATTTGTATAAAAAATTTTACCTTTAACAAAAGAAGAATATAATTTTCCGGTGAGTGTTCTTGATTTATCATCATTAGCTCCAATTACACGATCATTATAAACCATTTCATATAATGTGTTACCAGGCATCGCTCTTTCAGGACAGTGTGCTATAAGCGTTTTATTGTTTAATAATGAAGAGACGATAAACTCACAGGTTCCCGGTGGAACAGTGCTCTCCACAACTACAAGACTACTCTCTTTAACATATTTTTTAATACTATTACATGCTTTTCTAACATAGGATAGATCGGCTATTTTAGCCTCTTTATCTAACGGTGTTGGAACCGCGATTAAAAATGTATCAGCTTCTTCAGGCTCGTTTTTAAACTGCATATTATTTTTCACATTGTTAAATAATTCGTCTAAGCCTTTCTCTTCAAAAGGTAATTTGCCAGCTTTTAAAGTAGTTATAACTTGTTTTTTAATGTCAACGCCTATAACTTCATGTCCCGCATTAGCTATAAGACAGGCGGTTGGCAGACCTATATAACCGAGACCTATAACGCAAACCCTCATATTTTACACCCCTCCAAATCATCAATTAGTTGAATAATCTTATCACTTGCTTTTCCATCTCCAAAAGGATTACTCCAGTCAGTATTCTTTTCAACCATATAGGCTACCCCTTCCATGATTTTATCAGGATCCGTGCCGACGAGAATATTGCTGCCAACACTTATAGTTTCAGGTCGTTCAGTTGTTTCCCTTAATGTAACACAAGGTATTCTTAAAATACACGCTTCCTCCTGTATTCCACCAGAATCAGTTAATACAAGCTTTGAATTAATTAATAATTTTAAAAAATCAATATAGCCTAAAGGTGGAATTAAACGTATTCTATGAGAGATTTTTAAATCAAAGTTTTTAATAGCTTTCTCTGTACGAGGGTGTATAGGGTAAACTAAAGGGGTTGAATAGTTTTCGGCCACAAGTTCTAAACCTTCAATAATGCCAGCTAGTTTATTTTTATAATCCACGTTCTCCTCACGATGGGCTGTTACTAAAAAATATTCTTTTCTTTTAAGATTCAAAATTTCTAAAATATTCGATTTTTTATCAGCTATCCTAGAGTTTTCATATACTGCATCAACGATGGTGTTACCTGTAAGAAAAATATTGTTTTTACTAATAGATTCTGATAAAAGATTTTTTACAGCGCTCTCCGTAGGAGCGAATAAATAATCAGAGACATGATCTACTACAACTCTATTAACCTCTTCAGGGGTAGCACGATCATAACACCTTAAACCAGCTTCAATATGACCGATTTTTATATGAAGTTTAACAGCGCTTAAAGCACCAGCTAAAGCAGTATTTGTATCACCTAGTACTAAAACAAGGTTCGGCTGCTCCTTTTTGAGAACTTTCTCTATTTTTATCAGGATTCTACCTGT
>JAWBON010000103.1:0-2792 GCA_038826135.1 Candidatus Odinarchaeota archaeon
ATATTAATTAAAAAAAACCGACATAAATCTAATATGATAATAAGATGGTTTATATGCGCACATTAATAAAATCAGCATTAAGTAAAGCCAGAGTTGAAGACTACTCTAAAGAGGATAGTGAGATTGAAACTACATTACGCGGGGTAAAAGCTAAGATAGCAGTGATCGGTGTAGGAGGCGCGGGTAATAATACAGTTACGCGGCTGAAACTTGAGGGTGTTGAAGGCGCGGAAACTATTGCCGTTAACACAGACGCACAGGACCTCCTTCACACAGTATCAGATCATAAAATACTTTTAGGTAAACAGTTAACTAAAGGTTTAGGAGCGGGTAATGATCCTAAAATCGGTCAAGCAGCAGCTAAAGAAGCTGTTGAAGAATTAAGAGAGGCTGTAAAAGCGGACATGGTTTTTGTAACATGCGGCTTAGGCGGTGGAACAGGCACCGGAGCAGCCCCCGTTATAGCCGAATTAGCGAAAGAGGAGAAAGCTCTAACAGTAAGTATAGTAACCCTACCGTTCAAAGCTGAGGGTGTTAAGAGAGAGGCTAACGCCCGCTGGGGTCTCGAACAGCTTATTAACGTATCTGACAGTGTGATAATAATACCTAATGATAAGATACTAGAGATCGCCCCCGAGTTATCTATACCTGACGCATTCAGACTGGCTGATGAAATATTGATCGGAGGTGTCAAAGGAATCACAGAGCTCATATTTAAACCAGGGCTGATCAACCTAGACTTTGCTGATGTTAGGAAAGTGATGGTTAACAGGGGCACTGCTATAATTGGAATGGCGGAGTCAGCTTCAAATAATAGCGCTATTGAAGCTGTGGAGCTTGCGGTAAGCAACCCGCTTTTAGATGTTGATATAAGCACAGCTTCAGCGGCTTTAATAAACCTGTGCGGAGGCCCTAATCTAACTATAAAACAGGCTGAGGAGGCTATAAGCTGCATTGCGAAGAGAATAAGCAGGGATGCGGAGATTATATGGGGCACTATAATCGAACAGGAGATGGGAAAACTGACAAGAGCCACTGTAATACTATCAGGCCTACCACCGTTTAACAATTATGCAAGCAGTGTTAAAACAGACAAAAAAGTTATTAATAAGAGTGTAAAATTAGCCTTAGATGAATTGTAATCAGCGGGGATGTTCATTGAATTTATCAGATTTTATACAAAAAACTAAAAGAATACTATATCTTTCTAAGAAGCCTACAAGAAAAGAGGTAAGATACGGCTTACAGATGAATCTTCTAGCGATAATTTTACTCGGCCTAGTAACCTTTATAATAAGAATCCTCTTCTGGGTGATTATAGGTTTATAAGGAAGCGTCAGAGATGGAGAGTAAAAAAGATAAAACAACCATATACGCTGTTAGAACAATAATAGGTCAGGAGAGCAGCGTAGCTGAAATAATAGACACTAAAGCTAAAACAATGGGAGTTAACCTACCCGCTATTTTATTTTCAGAATCATTAAGAGGATATGTTTTCGTAGAAGCCAGAGATCAAGAACAGGTTGACAGTATTATAACAGGAATACCGCATGTAAGAGGTAAGACACTCGGAAAGATCGATATAAAAGAGATTGAACATGTACTTGTGAAGAGACCGCCAACAGAGGGGTTAGAGCCGGGTGACACGGTTGAGATCATAGGAGGACCGTTTAAAGGAGAACGGGCTAAGGTAACCAGAATAGATGTGCCTAAATCCGAGGTTATTTTAGAACTTCTAGAATCAACTTACCCGATACCTATTAAGGTTCACGCGGACTATGTGAAAGTAATTGAAAAAGGCGTTTCAGAGGAATTCGGGGAGTGAAACGCCGAAAAATAAATAAACCCTTTAATTATTAAAGATGATTTTACTTATTCAAACATGATTTAATTAGCATGTAATTAATGTGGTGAGTGGAATATGGGAGTTAAAACAATTGAGGCGCTTGTAGACGGCGGTAAAGCTAGTGCTGGTCCGCCTATAGGCCCAGCTTTAGGACCTACAGGTGTCAATGTACTACAGGTTGTTAAAAAAATTAATGAGTTAACAGAGCCTTTCACAGGTCTAAAGGTTCCAGTTAAAATCCATATCGATGATCAAACGAAGACGTTTGAAATAGAGGTGGGAACCCCGCCGGCGTCAGCGTTGATTGTAAAGGCGATAGGTAAGGAGAAAGGCAGTCAGAAGCCAAAGACAGAGATTATAGGAGATATAAGCTTAGAGAAGATTATAGAAATAGCTAAATCGAAGATGCAGAGCCTATTAGGGGAGAATTTGAAATCAGCTGTTAAAACCATACTCGGAACATGTAAGAGTGTAGGTGTGACTGTAAACGGTATGGATCCTAAACAAGTTAGTAAAAAAATAGATGAAGGCGAATTCGACAGCGCGTTAAAGTGAAAAAAAGAATAGTTTAAATACCAGTATAATTTTCAAATTAACGCCTTAACTGTACTGCGAGTTAAGGTTTGTTTAAAGCAGGAGGGTTATACTATGCCCGTTGAAAAAAAAGATCTGGTACCTTTCATTAAGGAAGCTGTAAACAAGGCTAAGAAAAGAAATTTTTTAGAGTCAGTGGATTTAACAATCAATTTTAAAGGATTAGATCTAAAAAAACCTGAAAACCGTATAGAAGCGGATTTAACACTTCCACATCAAACCCGCCGAGCGCCGAAAATATGTGTAATAGCCACAGGCGATCTAGCTTTAGGCGCTAAAGAAGCGGGTGTTAACCAAGTATTGGGTCGAGAGGATCTTGAAAGATTTGGAGCAAATAAAAAAGAGGCTAGAA
>JAWBON010000104.1:0-2737 GCA_038826135.1 Candidatus Odinarchaeota archaeon
CTGTAGGCATTCAACACCACCTAAATATTTAGACTTAATATTAGAGCATTAACATTATTGCAATGAAGCTTTTAAACGTTTTTTCTCAACCGCTTTTTAAAACCTTTCGGCAGCTGCTACTATCGTTGGCAGAGCAGGATTCACTGCTTTTTAGTCTTCTTCCTATAGATAATAACAGTGTAACCTCTTATCTCTAATCCATTAAGTTTTAGTTTATCTCTGAGACTTGATATTAACTCTTCTTTTTTAACCGTTTCAAAAGCAGACTTCAGTATTCTCCCCTTTAAAACATCTTTAGTTTTAAGCCGCTCGTCAAGATGTTTTATAATTTCCTCAGTAAGCCCCATCTTACCTATATGGAATGTTACCGGCGTCTGCCTTAAGGATTCAATCTTTTCCCGCACCCTTTTATCCATTAAATCCCACCGATAATTTCAATTAAGGGATGATTTACACAAATAATTATATTAACTATGAGTTTTAAATTCTTCAATAATTAAATAAGTCTGGATAGAAAATAATTGGAAACTTTTACGAGCGCGCTGTCTCTATTATAACCCTTCTCATATAACCGCAGTTTAAACAAGTATATGTGACATGTCTATGTCTTTTACACTTAACTCTCACTCTCAAACTCTTACCCGGTATTAAAAGTCCACCGCATTTTTTGCATAGCAGTCTATTATATTTTTTATCCAGTCTAATCCCGGCTCTCATAGCCAGCCGCTTAAACATTATGAGTTTATTTCTAGCTATAATAATATCGTCACCCTCTAGCTGGGGGATTATTTCAAGTATCTTAGCGGCTTCACTTGTTAAATAAGACTTGACGCGGCTCCTATAATCCCTTTTATAGCGCATATATTATATACAACCCTGTGAAATTTTATTTAGTTTAGGTGTTTGAGCATGTTTTATTTAATATTTGCCGAGGCAGCGCTTGAACTAATCCCACGTAAAATATGGGATAATCCTATGATTAAAATATTAGCTAAAAAACGCAGAAAAAACCCTTCAAAAATATTACTAGACTCCTCTTATATGTACCCTGCTATGAAAGAACTTGAAGATTTTAATAAGAGAGGTCGACCCGATATCATTCATTTCTGTCTACTATATGCTCTCGGCTCAGAACTGAACATGGATAATATGTTAAAAGTTTACGTTCACACCGTTAACAATCAAGTTATCACAGTAAATCCGCAGGTCAGACTTCCCCGTAACTACCCCCGATTCACAGGATTAATAGAGCAATTATTCGATAATAAATCAATAACTAACTCAAACGGTGATCAGTTGCTCTCATTAACGAATATGAGTTTATCTGATCTAATAGGGGAAATCAAGCCGGATACTACGATAATACTACAAGAAGGGAAACCTCTTCTACCAAGAGAGTTAATTACTGAAGAAATCAGCGAAAACAAGAAAATCGCTTTTATAATAGGGGCGTTCCCTCACGGAAACTATAGGCAAGAAACTTTTAAAATATCCTCGCTCACATATAGCATATCGAAATATACTTTAGACACCTGGAATGTCACAGGTAAACTTATCTCAATGTGCGAGGATATAGTTGCGAGCATAAAAATAGGCAGTTCAAAAGCGGATTAAAAGCGGAATATAATAATCCTAAAATTTATGAATAAGCTTGCTATTGATAATTTAAATTTAATATTAAAGCGGCCGTGGTCTAGTCTGGTCTAGGACGTTGGCCTTCCAAGCCAACTACCCGAGAAATAAAGCTTATTCGGGAGTTCAAATCCCGGCGGCCGCACCAATCCTAAAAAACTATTATCTGTTGATTATTAAAAATTTTATTAACTTTTAATATTGAGTAAAATAGGTTAAAGATCTTTTAAGAATATTTTATATCGACCGAGTTTACCACCGTAGTTTCCAGCTGATATCTTAATCAACCCTTTAATATTCTTAACAGCTTTTACAGCCGCCCTCATAGCAGCTCTCACAGACTGTTCGTCAACCCCGTCTATGACTACTTCTGGTATGGATTTCACCCCTTCTGGAACTTTAGAACCGTCTATCACATTTTTCAGCGTGGGACAGTACGGATGATTAGTTGTTGGTCCGATCTCAGGATATCTGCCACCTACTTTTGACCCTGCTGAGCAAGTGTCAAATGGTGTGACCACCCCGTTAACTTTTGAGATGGCTTGAACCGCCTTATCACCTACTAAAACACCTGTTTCAACACTGTCACATAGAAACCATAAATTACCCCCCATCACGCCTGTGTTATATCCCATTCTCCTCTCTATCTGAAAGTCAAAACCCATCATTATAGGAATATTGATCATCTCTCTCCCGTAAATGTTTACGTAAGTTTCATAGCCGTCACCGCAGTGGCCGACACTTTTAGTCATATCTATAAAACTATCCGAGCTGGTTACATTGAAAAGTCTAGTTGTAGGTGTTACTAGTATCCCCTGCCTTATTCTTTTACCCAGCTCTTTCTCAAGTTTTTCAACGCTGTTTTTTGTTTTTAAAACCCATATTTGAATTATCGCACCGACCCTTCCATCAGGCGTGGTGCTGGCTGAAACTATTTTTTCAACCCCCCCTTCAGCTTCACCTAAAACTGTTAAAGGCAAGGCTGTTGCATGAACCGCTGCTCTTAAAAGTCTTTTCCTATCCGCGGCTGTTACAAGCATACGTGAATAGAGGCCGTCGAAAGCCTCACAGTAAGTGTCATCTATCTCGGCCACCATTAAACCAC
>JAWBON010000105.1:0-2637 GCA_038826135.1 Candidatus Odinarchaeota archaeon
AAAGATCGCTAAACTGCTGGGTGGTAAGTAATTGTGTTTTGTTTTTAATAAATTTTATATTTATTAAAATAAAATCAAACCAATACCCTTATATTTTACGCATCGTTTAAGAATCCAGCCATAGGCTTGGAGGCTGGTTCTTGAGGGTTTTAGGGAAGCCTTCGCATATATCATCCCAAAATCATATAATAGTGAGAGCGAATTTTCCTCCAAGCATTGGTTCACATGTTGTAACTGACTCCGATTCCCCTGTCGGCAAAGTAATTGATGTTTTCGGGCCGGTAGAATCGCCTTTTGTATCTATCAAACCTTTTGGTAGTGTAAGTCCGTCTAGTATACTCGAACAAACCCTCTTTATTAAAGAGGTTTTTGCAAAAAAATCCCGTAAAAAGAGGAGTGTGATGAGAGGTGTTAGATAATGACACTGATTATTTTGAAACTGTAAGTTCATGCCCTGAATGTGGTAGTGTTAAACTAGTGAAAGATTATCAAAGAGCTGAAATAATATGCTTTAACTGTGGTCTTGTAATCAGATCTAAAATAATTGACTCCGGTCCGGAATGGCGGGCTTTTGACAGTGAACAAGCGGAGAAACGTGTTAGAGCCGGCTCACCGTCAACCTTCACCATCCACGATAAGGGATTAACAACCATGATTGATTGGCGTAATAAGGACTCCTTCGGTAATGATATAAACCCTAAGAAAAGAGCTCAAATCTCAAGGTTGAGAAAGTGGCAGAGAAGAATCAGGATATCTGATGCTACTGAAAGGAACCTAGCCCTAGCATTATCGGAGATGGATAGGATATCCTCCCATTTAGGTTTATCGAGAAACGTGCGGGAGGCTGCTGCAATGCTCTACCGGCAAGCTGTAAATCAGCGATTGATAAGAGGCCGCTCTATAGAGGGTGTTACTGCAGCAGCTATTTATGCAGCGTGTAGGAAGTGTAAGGTTCCAAGAACACTGGATGAGATAGCAAGCGTCTCTCAGGTTAGTAAAAAAGATATTGGGAGAGGTTACAGATTTATAGCTAGGGAGCTTGATATAAGGGTTCCGCCTACTAACCCAATTGATTATATACCGAGGTTTTCCAGTGAACTGAAGCTTAACGGTAATGTTCAAACCCGTGCTATTGAAATACTTAAGCAAGCTATTAAAATCGGTTTAACCTCAGGTAGAGGTCCAACCGGGGTTGCAGCGGCAGCAATTTATGTGGCTAGTGTTTTAGAGAACGAGAGGCGTACTCAACGGGATATAGCTGAGGTCACCCGTGTTACTGAAGTTACTGTGAGAAACCGATATAAAGAGCTGATAGAATTACTTAATCTTAAAGTTTCTTAAATTATTTTAAGTGATTATGTTGACGATAGTTTTTATTCACTTGAAGGTAACGCCCAGCAAGATAAGTGCGGTATTAACTGAAATAAAAAGCTTAGAATATATTAAAGAGGCGTATGTGGTTACAGGTGATTATGATATAATCGCAAAGCTTGAAACCCCTGATGCGGCGCTCGCCTCGAAAATAATAATTGAGAAAATCCTTAAACTCGATGGTGTTGAACGCTCCTCTTCTTCAATTGTACTTCCTCAAATCGATTAGGCTTTAGTATGGTATTACTGTTTTACTATCTTTTAACCGGGGAGATGTGTAATAAACTTTATATTTTACATATATTAAATAGTTATATGGTGGCAAATTTGTGCACCATATTGGATCTATTACCATGTGATAGAGTACCTATACAGCAATGTCTATCAGGTGATTGCAATCAGTGTCTGAAAATTAAAGGGGAAAGCGCTGTCGAACCGGATATCGGTGAGATAGGCGTTTCACCTCTTCTAACGTCAACTATGCCAACGATTTAACCTATAAAATTAAATCCCCTTTTTTTTATTTTTAACTTTTAAAATTGGAAAACCTTTTAATCTGATGAAAGATAATTTGAAACGTTTTCCTCTTAACTTCTCATGTTTATTTTAAGCTGAAAACTATTTATGTAAGTACAGCTATATATATCATATATATTTCGATAAATGTCTGGTACAGCGGTACAGGATTAACTCATAATTTACAAAAATCTTCAAATCAGCTCCTACAAATCTGAGCGTCTTATTCCAGAAAAAATTATCGGTAAAATTTAACATTATTGAATGAGTAAGTGTTGGTGAATATAATTTGGAAACACGTAAAATAATTAAACTAGGTTCATCCTCCCTCGTAGTATCCCTTCCAAGGGATTGGGTTGATAAACTGAAGATTCAAAAAGGCGATGAAATTGATTTTGAAATAAGAGAGGATGGAGCGCTAATAATTCTACCCAGACATTTATTAAAAATCGAGGATAGAGAGGCTGAAATAATCGCTTCCCCCGATTTTAAAGAAGGGCGTTTAGAACGTGAATTAATAGGGGCTTATCTAGGATATTACTCTATTATTAGATTAAAAGCTGAAGATAAGTTCACTAAAGAACAGCAGTTAGAAATACGTAATAGGGTAAAAAGACTGACCGGCTGCCAGATTATTGAAGCTAACCCCCGTGAGATAGTTATCCAAAACCTTTTAAGAATTGATGAGCTGAACATTGATAAAGGAATCTACAGGGCTTATTTACTCACCCTTTCTATGATGAAAGACTG